>JAFAFP010000005.1 GCA_023423415.1 Pseudomonadota bacterium
TCCGCGGCCTTCAGCAATTCCTCGCAGCGCTGCTTCAGCGCTTCGCCGCGCTCGTAGATCTCGACCGATTCCGCGAGCGGCACCTTGCCTTCCTCGAGCCGCTTGATGATCGATTCCAGTTCGTCGATCGCGCGCTCAAACGGCAGGGTCTTGATATCGGCGTGGTTGTTGTCGGCCATGTCGTCCTAGCTTTCGAATCTGCAGATTATAACGTCATTCCGGAGCGTGCCGAAGGCGCAGGCTCCGCGAACGACGGGGTGCGTTTAGCCCCGCATCAGGGCGGTAACATGAGCTGACACCGAGCCGGCGAGCCCCTGCAGGTCATAGCCGCCTTCCAGCGACGAGACCACGCGGCCGCCCGATTTTTTGTCCGCGAGTTCCATCAGCTTTTTGGTCGCCCAGGCGAAATCGTCCTCGGTGAAATTGAGACTCGCCAGCGGATCGCGGATATGGGCGTCGAAGCCTGAGGAGATGATCACAAGGTCGGGGCCGAACGCTTCGAGCCGCGGCAGGATCGTACTCTCCATAGCCTCGCGGAACTGTTCGCCGCCGTCCCCCGGTCGCAAGGGCGCATTGACGATGTTGTCGTGATCGCCGCGTTCGCCCTTGGCGCCTGTGCCGGGAAAAAGCGGCATCTGGTGAGTGGAGCAATACATCACCGTCGGATCGCTCCAGAAGATCTCCTGGGTCCCGTTGCCGTGATGAACGTCGAAATCGACTATGCCGACGCGGGCCAGACCATGCTTCTTCTGTGCGTAGCGTGCGGCGATGGCGACGTTATTGAACAGGCAGAAGCCCATCGGCCGGGCCGTTTCGGCATGATGGCCGGGCGGGCGTGTCGCAACGAAAACATTGTCGGCGTTTTTTGCGATGACTTCATCCACCGCCATCACCGCGCCGCCGACCGCGCGCAACGCAGCCTCGAGGCTGCCCGGCGACATCGAGGTATCGCCATCGAGAGCGATCATACCTTCGCGCGGCGCGGCTTCGCGGATCGCTTCGACATATTCTCTCGGATGCGCGAGCGCGACCGTCTCGATGTCCGCCATCGGCGCCTGTTCGCGGATCAGATGGGCAAACTTCTCCTTTTCCAGCGCACTTTCGATGGCGCGCAGGCGATCGGGCCGCTCGGGATGACCGGGCGGCGTCACGTGATTGAGGCAGGCGGAATGGGCAATGAGAAGGGTTGTCATGGATGAGGTCGGTCCAGAGGGGATTGAGATGTATCTATGATGTCGTGCCGGCCACCGGAACCCCTTGGAAATCGCGATATCTCGCAATCACGACGCCCGGTGGCGGTGGCGGTTCGTCAGGCGTGAAAAAGACGGGCGCGAGCGGCTGAGTCGGATCGATACGATAGTGTTCGAAATCGCGCACGCCTTCATCGTAAAGGAGGTTGTCGTCGATCAGGAAATGGCCGGTGAACGTCGCGGCCTTCTTGTTGAAGATGGCATAGGCCGCATCCGCCATGATGTCCGGCTTACGGGACATGCGCATGATCGCATCGCCGCCGAGCAGGTTCTGGATCGCGCTGGTGGCGATGGTGGCACGCGGCCACAACGAGTTAACGGCAATGCCCTTGCTCCGCAATTCACCGGCAAGGCCCAACATCACCATGCTCATGCCGAACTTGGCCATCGAATAGGCCGTATGCGGCGCGAACCAGTGCTCCTTCATGTCGAGCGGTGGCGAGTTCATCAGGATGTGCGGGTTGTCCGCCTTCTCCAGATGCGGGATGGCGAATTTCGACACCATGAACGTGCCGCGCGCATTGACGCCGTTCATCAGATCGAAGCGGCGCATGTCGGTGTTTTCCACCGTCGTTACTTGAACCGCGCTGGCATTGTTGACCACGATATCGATGCCGCCGAACGTTTCCACCGTCCGGGTGATGCCGGCTTTCACTGACTCTTCGTCGCGCACATCAACCACCAGTGGCAAGGCGCGGCCGCCCGCTTTGACGATCTCCTCCGCGGCGGTGTGAATCGTGCCCGGCAGCTTCGGATGCGGCGTGTCGGTCTTGGCGGCAATCGCGATATTGGCGCCATCGCGGGCCGCTTTCAGCGCGATCGCAAGGCCGATCCCGCGTGACGCGCCGGTGATGAAAAGTGTCTTGCCCTTCAGGGACATAGCCGACCTCCAACAAAGCGCGATGGGACATGGCCGAGGGGCTCAAGTCAATGTTTCTTCCGGGCTTGCCGGAGCAATCGAGGAACAAGATTTACTGGCGTGATTTGTTTGTCAGTCTTACATGCGACGCAAAGACTCTAACTGCGGATCTCCCATGCAACTCACCGGCATCCATCATCTCACTGCGGTATCGGCTAGGGCGCCGGAGAACCTGCGCTTCTATACGCAGGTGATGGGCATGCGGCTGATCAAGAAGACGGTGAACCAGGATGATGTGTCGGCCTACCATCTGTTCTATGGCGATGGATTGGCATCGCCCGGCAGCGATCTCACCTTCTTTGACTTTTCTGTCGGGACTGAGCGGCGAGGCAACAATACCATCACACGCACCGGTTTACGCATTGCGGGGCACGACACATTGAAATGGTGGCGCAAGCATCTGGAGGAGGCCGGCGTCAAAGTCGGCGAGATCGCCGAGCGCGATGGGCGTTTCACGCTCGATTTCGAGGATCCGGAAGGACAGCGGCTGAGTCTGATCGATGACGGCGGGCATGGAGCGGCGCATCCATGGGCGAAGAGCCCGATCCCGACCGAGCATCAGATCCGTGGCCTCGGTCCGATCACCATGACGGTGCCGGACGTGACTCCGACCGATATCGTGCTGCGCGAGTTGATGTTCATGCGGCATGAACGGAGCTATGCGCTGCCGGAATCGGATTCCGACGTCGTGCACGTGTATGAAATGGGCGAGGGCGGTCCGGCTGCCGAATTGCATGTAGCGGTGCGGCCGAACCTGCCGGCGGCGCAGCCCGGAGCCGGCGGCGTGCATCATGTCGCGTTCCGCACACCGAACCGCGCTGAATACGATGAATGGGCCGAGCGCCTGCGCAAGCTGCGTGTGCCGAACAGCGGCAAGGTCAATCGCTTCTATTTCGAGTCGCTGTATTTCCGCGAGCCGAATGGAGTTCTGTTCGAGATCGCGACCGACGGGCCGGGCTTCGCATCTGACGAGCCGATGGAATCGCTGGGCGAGAAACTGTCGCTGCCGCCGTTTCTGGAAAAGCGGCGCAAAGAGATTGAGGCGGGGCTGAAGCCTTTGTGACTTCTTCCTTCTCCCTGCTTTAGCGGGGAGAAGGTGGCGAGCATCGAAGATGCGAGCCGGATGAGGGGCGTGTCCGGAAAAGCCCCTCACCCGATTTACTTCGCTACGCTCGCAAATCGACCTCTCTCGCTAAAGCGGGGAGAGGTAAAGGCTAGACTTTCTTCCTCGCGAAAAACGCCTCGAACGCCGCTTGCGCTTCCTTTGACTGCAAGCGCTCGCGGAAAAAATCCGCTTCGGTGTCGATGCGTTCGATGATCTCGTCCGGCGCGCCGCGCATCAGGCGACGCGATGCGAGCACAGCCTCCGGCGGAAGTCTGGAGATCTTCTGCGCTGCCTCCAGCGCGCGCTGATCCACATCGGCGCTTTCGGCAATTGCATTGACGAGACCTGCCGTCATCGCGCCCTGTGTATCCAGCGGTTCGCCCATGACCAGCAGCGCGAAAGCACGGCGTGGTCCCATCAAACCCGGCGCGAGCAGAGACGAAGCAGCCTCCGGCACAAGGCCGAGATTGACGAATGGCGTGGCGAAGCGCGCGTCACGCGATGCGATCACATAGTCGCAATGTAGCAGCATGGTCGTGCCGACGCCGATGGCGAGACCGTTCACCGCTGCCACTAGCGGTTTCTCGCACGATGCAAGTGCATAGAGAAAACGCAGCACGGAGTCGCCGAGGCCTTCTCCCGATGCGGCTGCCTGCCGGAATTCCTCGAGATCGTTGCCGGCACAGAATGCGCCAGGGAGGCCGGTGATCAGAACGCAGTGAATGCTGTGCGAGGTCTTGATGCCGGTCAGCGCCGACGCCATCGCGTCGTACATGCCGGCCGTCAGCGCGTTCTTCTTGTCCGGACGATTAATGCGGATGATGCGGACTGCGCCATCGTCGGTAACGTTGATATGAGGCGACATGTCAGGCCGCATCCCCCGGCAGCGGCGCGGTGTTCACCGAGGCCGCCGCTTCCGTGACAGTCGTTTCGAGACCGGAATTCTGCACGGCAATGTTCTCTGCGAAAAAGCGCGTCGTGGCGATGCGGTCGGTGCTGGTTTGGTTGTCACCCAGCCGGATCGCTGCGAGGGCTTCATTGGCGAGCAAACAGCCGCCGGTCGCATTGGCGAACAGCCGCAGATAAGGGGTCGCACCGGCAAGCACCGCCCGTGTATCGGAAGCAAGCTGCGTCATGAGCCATGCCGTCGCGCGTTCGAGGCTGTCGATCGCATCGGTGAGCCGCGTGGCGGTCGCGCCGAATGCCGGATCATTGGTATCCTTCACGCGCTTGGCAATGTCGCGCAGTTCCTTGATGAACGCCTTGACCGTCGCGCCGCCGCTCAGCGGCAACTTACGCGTGACGAGATCGATCGCCTGGATGCCGTTGGTGCCTTCATAGATCGCGGCAATGCGCGCATCGCGATAATGCTGCGCCGCGCCGGTTTCCTCGATGAAGCCCATGCCGCCATGCACCTGGATGCCGAGCGAGGCGACATCGATGCCGATGTCGGTGGAGAAAGCCTTGGCGATCGGCGTGAGCAGGGCTGCGCGCTCGGCGGCGGCCTTGCGGGCGTCCGCATCCTTGGCTTGATGCGAGCGATCGAGCGCGATCGCGGTGGCATAGCAGATCGCACGTGCGCTTTGAGTCAACGCGCGCATGGTCAGCAGCATGCGGCGCACATCGGCATGTTCGACGATCGGCACGGGTGCCGCGCTGTTCGCTCCGTCGCCGCGACCCTGTTTGCGCTCGCGCGCATATTGCAGCGCTTGCTGCGTCGCGCGTTCGGCGATGGCGACACCCTGGAGACCGACCATCAGTCGCGCTTCGTTCATCATCGTGAACATGCAAGCCATGCCGGCATGTTCCTTGCCGATCAGATAGCCTGTGGCTCCGCCCTCGTCACCATAAACCATGGTGCAGGTCGGCGACGCATGTATACCCATCTTATGCTCGAGAGAATGGGCGCGTACATCATTACGTTTGCCGAGCTTCCCGTCTTCTTCGAGCATGAATTTCGGTACGAGGAACAGGGATATCCCCTTGGTGCCGGGCGGCGCATCGGGCAGGCGTGCCAGGACGAAATGGATGATGTTGTCGGTGAGGTCATGCTCGCCATAGGTGATGAAGATCTTCTGCCCGAACAGACGATAGGTGCCGTCCGCATTGCGCTCGGCGCGTGCCCGCAACGCGCCGACATCGGAGCCGGCCTGTGGCTCGGTGAGCTGCATTGTGCCCATCCATTCGCCGCTGATCAGCTTCGGCAGATAGGTTGTCTTCAGTTCGTCGTTGCCATGCAGGGCCAGTGCATCGATGCCGGCCATGGTCAGCAACGGGCCGAGGCCGAAAGCCATCGACGCAGAATTCCACATTTCGACGCAGGCGGCGTTCAATGCCCGCGGCAGAGCCTGTCCGCCCCAGTCGGCGGGCGAGGCGACGCCATTCCACCCTGCGGCAGCCCAGGCCGTGTAAGCCTCTTTCCAGCCGGGCGGCATGATCACATGGCCGTCCTTCAGCGGGGTGCCGTGCCTGTCGCCGACCACATTCAGGGGGGCGATCACGTCGCCCGCGAATCGGCCGGCTTCGTCCAGGATGGCGTCGAGATCGTCCGGTCCGAGATCGCCGTAAAGACCCTGCGACAGGGCGTCATTCATGCCTGCGCCATGCTTCAGCGCGAAGGCAATGTCGGCAACTGGCGCGCGATAGGACATGAAGGCACTCTCCGGGCGCAGTTTAAGGGACCCGTTAACGGCTAGAGCAGCGGGCAAGGGGCGTCAATCGGGGCATCAATGGAGGTTTGCCGGCGGTAGCCGACGTCAAAATCGCCGGCCGGTTCGGATCACAGCTTCGCCCGAGACACCGCTGGAAGGTCATTTTAGACATTGCGATGCACGGGAGCCGCCGCTAGAACCTTGGCCTTCCCGACACTGCTGGGGCGTAGCCAAGTGGTAAGGCAGCGGATTTTGATTCCGCCATTCCCTGGTTCGAATCCAGGCGCCCCAGCCAGAAAGTCCGATTTTATTGACGTTTTCGCATCGGCCTGTTCGGACCGCGTAGAACAGAGAGCGAATTCCGGTCGCACAAAAGCCGGCACAGTGCATCACGCCGTTCCTCTTGTGTTCGTTGATGAAATCGCTGATTTGGCCTTCTCGGCAGCGGCGACTTCCGATTCAGGCGCCGCACAAATTCCGGCACGCGCCAGGCGCTGCTCGACCTCCAGAAACGCGTAAGCTTTCTGGGTCTGCACAACAGTCAAATGACCCAGTTGGGCCTGCGCCATTTCGATCGACCATCCATGCTCCTGCAGCAGCCGGCAGCCGTGCGTGCGCCGAAGGTCATGCCACCGCACATCCCTGATCTTGGCTCGCTTGGCTGCGGCCTTGAAACCGCGATCGAGGTGGCGGAATTTCACGCCATCGCGATGCCAGAAAACGTAAGGCGATTTGATGTGGCGCGGCAGATTGGCGATGCTCACGATGGCCGGCTCGAAAAGCACCACGTCGCGCGATCGCCTTCCCTTGGTGCGGGCCGCAGGCAGTCGGATCAGCCGCGCTGGCAGGTCAACGTCATTCCAGGTGAGATCGAATAGCTCCCGCAGGCGCAAGCCTGAATGGATTGCGACGACGATGGCGGCCTGCAGCATGAGATCGTTACGAGGGCCGGTCGCGCTGCGCTTCGCGTTGCGACGTTGCCCATCATGGCGCGGTTTGGCCGCTGCGATGAGCGCTGCTTCCTCGACTTTGGTCAGGTAACGTTTGCGCGCCTCGTTCTCCTTGAGGCCACGCTTCTTGGCGCGTTTCAAGAATGGACCAACCGGATTATGTTCGACGATCTCGCGCTCGATGGCGAAGCTGAAAAGTGATGACAGACACGCGAGATCGCGCCGCACCGTTGGTGCGGCTGCGCCTTCACTCCGTCTTGCTGTCTCAAACTCTACAAGGTCGGCTGAGCCGATCGCCCCTAACATCTTCTGTCCAAGTAGCCTGTCCAGATGTGAGAGTGATACGCCGTAACGTCGTGCAGACTGAAATTTGATATTCGGCAGATGCTCTTGAATGAAACGATCCGCAATGACATTCAGCGAGACGTCTTGTTTTTCGCCCCAGCGCGATCCTTCTAGCTGCTCAATCCATTTCGCAAGACGCTTGCGAGCGAGGCTTTCAGATCGCGTCTCGAGTGACTGTCGAAATTCTTGTCCATTCCGCTGGGCGCGACCCCACCAGGTCTTGCCACGCTTGTATATCCCGGCCATGACGCAACTCTCCGGCTTTGATTGTTCCACCAGCGCAAAAACACAGCGTGATCAAAAACCCAGCTTCCTTTCGGCCCGCTGGGCTGCCGTGCACCTGGGACTTTGCCCTGCGCCGCAAGCCTGATCCAGTAGCGCGTGGAGAAGCCGAATTCCTTTGCGATTTCTGCAGCCTTGACGTAGCGAGCGCTCATCACATCGCCCTCGCGTTGCGCATCGTGATCTTGTGGCGCCCGATCTCGTCGAATTCGCCGTCTCCGTCGCCGTCGCGGCACCAATCAGCGTAGTGGTCCGCACACAGGAATTCACTGCCCGCCTTGCGCTCGCCGGGCTCGCCACACGGTTTACGATCGCAGGGGCGGGACTTGGTCATAGGACATCTCCCTAGGCACGCTTGCGCTCGTGTCTCGCTTTCGTCATCCTGAAGCAGGAGGAAGCAGCGTAGCCATGACGAACGGTGACAAGCCGAGCAGGCCTAATCCGCCACCGCCGCCGACCGATACGGACGAGCGCCGCGGAGGTTATCCAATTCCACCACCTCCACCGCGCCCGCGACGCTAAACCAGTCTCCCGACGGTCCAGCCGGCGGCTGAGGCAATGCCCAGAAGTGGAGCTGCAACACCGCAGCGCTTTGACCATGTCAGCGCAGTAGCTGTGTTTTGATTGAGGTTGCGATTCAATTCCAACTTGGCCTTGAGGTTGTCGAGATAGGCCCGCAGCGCAGCATCGCGATCGACATCGGGATGTAGCGCCCAAAGCCAAAAATCCGGATCGCGACCTGGTGCATTGATCGCGCCGCTTCGAAGTGCGCGCAGGCAAAACGCCGAACCTGCTGCCAATACGATTGACATAGCGACGAGTGCAGTGACCAAGGCGCCGCTCGCGCTGTTGACCATTGCGGCTGCACCAGACGCAGTCGCGATTGTGAGTGTCACATACAACCGAAGCAAGTTCATTGCCTGTGTGTCGGTCTGATGAATGAGCATGACGACTGCCGCGTGCCGTGCCCGCGCATCTTCGATAACTGTTCGAAATTCTGTTTCGGCGAGTTGTGCCATCGCTTCGAATTCCTCCTCGTACTTCGTATCGGATGCGCGAATTCATATCACCGTCTCGCCATTAGCGGACTGGTTGGCCGCGCATTCGCGCGCGGCCGCTCCAGAACTCCGGTTAAAGCGGGCCACTCCGCCTGCCGGTCTCGCTACTTCATGACGACGGCCCTCCGCTTGCGATGAAGGGGTAGAGCGGCGGGCGCTGGGGAACGCCCGCCGCATGAACAGCGATCCGAAATCACGCAACGCAGATCGCTGTGAAAAGCTCTTGGGAAGGTTGAATGTGCCGCTGTCGTAGAACCAGGCAAGCTCAGCTGCGACTTGGCGCTGACGTCGAATGGCCTGCAGCAACAGGGCGCTGAACACCAAACAGAGGACTACGGCTGAGGTCGTTACCCAGGCATGCGGGACGATCATCGGATTCCCTCGTGCTTTGAGAAATGGTAATGGTCGCGACTGCGCAATCGCCCGCGAGAGGCGGAGAAATCGCATTGGGGGAATGTGAAATGCTGAAGCTGGGTGGGCTGCCGGCCCGTGACGTGGCGGGTAGCGGGCGCAGGGTGTAGCGCACACGTCATGTGGTGGGTGGAAGCTCTAAAAATCTTGCCGGGTCTTCTTGGCGCCGGCACCGGTGGATACGCGTTGTGGCGGCAAATCCGTAAGGAGAAGGGCGCTAATCTGCCCCGTGTTCGTCTGGAGATTGTGCCCGAACCGCGACCTGACGGTTGGTCGCAAGCGGTGATATCGATCCGCAACCGAATGGATGTGAGAATTCGCGTCAGTCGGATCGCAGTGAAGTCACCACACGGCTGTGTGCTGGCCATGGCTCAGCGCTCCGTCGACGTGAACGCACGTCGGTCCCGCGAGCCCGATCTTTTACGCACGGGCTCATCAGTGTCGACATCATGGGAAATATCGCGGGCCAATCCGGAGCAGAACTGGTCAGCGCAAACTGCTTTGTTTTTCGCGGCGACCACGCGGACCACATCGAATGTGTCCATCTGCATCAGCCTGACGTTCGAGGCGATGGACGAGACCCGGGCAGTAAAAACGATCGACGTGAAGAGCAATCCGATCAAGCTGGCCGCTATCAACGTCAGCGCCGCATCCTGAAGCGAAACGCCTAACAGAGCGGTCATCGGTCACCGCCCATGCAGACATGTAGTCTGCGGATGCTTTCACGGGAAACGTTTACGTAAATGGCCATGTCGCCATGCCTTTTTTAATCCAGGCATAGCTTTAGCACCAATGAATATTCAGCGCAACTGAATATTTAGTGGAGATGAATATTTATTTCGGGCGGCGCTTTATGATGACTTCGGCGTGCTCCGCGATTCGTTCGCGCTGGTCTTCGTCGGCCTCTTCAAATGTGCGCCAAAATGGCTGGTCCTCCAGCGGGTTTACGTCCAGCAGCATGCCGGTCGTAATCCCCAGCGCAATTGCCAGCTTATGCAAGGTCTTGTTTGTCCACCCGACGGTGCCGCCTTCGATTCCGGCGATAGTTCCGTCTGAAACGCCGGCGAGCTCTGCCAGGTCGGCGATAGTCATTCGGTCTCGATGCCATCTCCACTGACGCAGTTTAATGCCGTCAGTGCCGAATGTGGCGAGCGACTCTTCGCTCACGTAGGCACCGCGCCGGGTGTCTTTTGACTTTGGATTGCTTCTTCGAGCCATGCGCCGATTCTCGACCGGGCAGCCTGGGGATACTATGCATTGATACTGAATATTCATTGCAATTGAATATTCAGTCGTGCTAATGATTCGGCATGAAGCTCACGGAATGGCTCAAGCTCAATAAGCGAACTCAAGCAGATTTCGCGGCCGAGATCGAAGTCTCGCCGGGGTTGGTTTCGGGATATTGTGACGGTCGCATTTGGCCAGGGAAGGACAAGGCCGAGCGGATATATCGTGCCACGTCTGGCGAGGTCACCCCAAACGATTTCCTGCAGTTGGAAGGGGCGACCTCGTGATGATCTCACATCACAGTGGCATGCTCGGGAAGGGCGTCCTTTATCAGAGCGCCGATCAAAGCATCTGTCTGTCGTCGCAGCGCCGCGATGATGTTCATGTGGATTACGACTTTGACCTCCACTCCGCGTCGTGGAGTTCCTGCGCTGCATTCTTGCAAGGTGTAGCTGAACAGCAGATTTCCATTGCCGACATGCTGCACCGGCAGCATGCCATTTGCGAAATAGAGCGGCGCGCCGTTGTCTGTTGCGGGCGGCAGCTCGATCTCCTGCTTCATTCCCATTTCGGCATTTCTCCCAACCGCATGATGTCGGTGGGGCAATGCTACCCATCAAAATTTGCTGTCCACAATACGACACTAAGACACACATCGTTAACCAATCGTGCTTGCGAGAAATTCACGCATCTGTGGAATGGTCTTACGCTCGGTTGTAAGTGCGGTGCACCAACGTTCCGCAGCAAAATCGCAAAAGTTGTATTCGCAGTTAGCGGCCCCGGCGAAGCATCTTCGCGACAACGTCGAGCGTGCCGCGATCATTCAGGTCGACATCAAGGCGCAAGCGCGCGCCAGTCCGAGTGCGCAGCACAAGCAATCGGCACGGATAAGAGCCATTTGCCGCTGGCCTCTTTCTCTTCAGCTTCTTTGGTCCGCTTATCGCCATTCAATAATCCTCCTTCGTCGTGCGCGGATGCGCAGGCGTCATCAGTGTTTGGTTGCGTTGAGTTGGTGAGCCACCGTCGGTCTGTTGGGCGTGTGAGGCCCTTCAGAAACCAAAGTCCATCTGTTCGTCGCTTTTCTTGCGAGCTGGTTCTGGATCTGCGCCGCGCTTGTGGTCACCCACTTGCTTGCGCTTTCCCTCGACCCAGCGCGCATACTTGCGAACATGCTGGTGCTTTGGTCCCGGGCCACGCTTGCGCATGGCTCGTACCTCCGCAGTTCAACGCAGCTGGGCCTGACCCCAGCCGTCCAACTTGTGGCGGATCCACAAGTCGCGCTCCACAACGCGTTGAATGGGGGCCGACGGTGGCCCGCCTTCATTGTCAGCCGGACATTGCCGGCATTTCCAGCGTTAGCGGGCATGTATCCCCGCAAAAATTCTCATGCGGACGGGCGATCCGTACTCGGGGCTACACATCGGTGCCCGTCCGCGGTCACGCCGGATCGGGGAGGCCATCCGCCGGCGGTGATCAGAGTTCAGTACGTGTTGTGTTGTTGCGTAGGAGTAAGGCGTCATGCACGGAAGAATACCGGCGGCCGCCCAGGCCGCAATTTTCCCCGCTGACTCTTCTGTCAGCGAAAATTCATTCACTGACTCATCAGACAGTGACTCTGAAAAGTGGTTTGCGCGGCTTGTTATTAAGCTCTGGCCTCAGAAGCCGAGCGCCGCGCTGGAATTCCTTACCGGCCGCCGAGAGCGGCAGTGTTATCGATACGCATCTGGTGACGCGGAGCCGAGGGCGCTTTTCCTCGCCGAATTGCTCCGAAGCAGTGACGGGCAGCGCGTGCTCGAGGAAATCATGCGCGGCTCGCACGCGCCTTGGTGGCGTCGGTATCAATTCGCGGTCGCTGCCATGCCGGCGGTCGAGCAGCTCCGACAGCTTCACCTGCCTCTCGAATGAATACCCAGGACGCGCTCACCGACAGGCGTGGCAGAACACGGGCGGCTGCAGCGGTGAGGCGGCTTTCCAAACTCTCAAGGAGGATGGCAATGCAGTTGGGTGCGACTTACGAGGACAAAATATCGGGTTTCAAGGGAATTGCGACGGGTCATTGCCGCTATCTGACCGGCTGCAATCAGACGCTTCTTTCGCCAAAGTGCGACGAGAAGGGCGCGCTGCAGGATGGTCGATGGTTCGACGATCAGCGGCTGGTGAAAGTCGGAACGGATATTCTGACGCTCGACAACGGTTCAACGCCTGGCTGCGATATTCCCGCGCCAGTGCGCTGACGATGGATATGAACCGGAAGCGCCGCCTCCGCGTTCGGATGTTTCTGAATCAAGACGGCAACTGCAGTCTTTGTGGCGAGGCGATGAGCCTCGCCGTTTTGCATCCGCTGTCGGACGATTATCCGACCCTCGATCATATTCTTCCGCGTTCCCGCGGTGGAACGAATGCTGTTTCGAATATCGCGCTCGCGCATCGCCGATGCAACGAGCGGCGCGGCAATGCTTTGCTGCCAAATATCGCATCGTAGTTGGTTCTGTAGCGTCCTGTTGCGTCCCCGCGTGTTGATGAGAATTCACCGAACCATCGGGGGATAGCGCATGCGCGCTTACAAATACGCTTTCAACCAGCGCGTCTGGGTGCCAGGACTGGAACGTGTCCAGGGCATCGTCGTTGAGCAGCGCGGCCATGCTTTCAAAGGCAATTCGTATCTCGTCACCTGGCACGAGCTGGTCGCCACCGGCTTCGAGCTGAAGGAGCAGGTCTTCACCGAAGCCGATATCGACGCGGCCGAAATCGATCGGATGGTTGTGAAAGTCACCATCAATCGTGACGACGTTCTCAAATGGATTGGTGAAGAAGCCGAGCGCATCAAGGCTGAATCCGAAAACGGCTGGCGCGACTGGCCAGCGACCCCTGAAGCGAAGAAACGGGTCAAGCGAGCGGCAGCGCGCAAGCGCAGCAGCGCGAAGCGCTCCAAGCGGAGGGCGCGCCGGTGACTGCAACCATCATCATCGCGATCAACGGAGTAACCGCTTTAGCGATAGGCGGCGTGTTGCTCTTCCTGGCGCATCGTGACCGGCGGGGTGCGCAATGATCCGCGCGCGCGACGTCATCATCATTGCTTGGCTCGGGTCGCTCTTCTGTCTTTGCATCAGCGGATTGGAGAAGGCCCAGCAAAAGGCGCGCTTCCAAATGGCGGAGGCGAGCCGGTGACCTATCTTCGGCTGATCGAGACAGAGAGCTATTCCAAGGTCACGCCCCCGTCGACCTTCGGGCCGCCGCAGAAACTGGAATGGTTGTCGATTGCCTCGTTGCGCATCGATCCATTCTACCAACGTGAGATCACACTGGTCGGCAGGAAGAACATCCGCAAGATTGCCGAGGGATTCGACTGGTCGATGTTTTCGCCGGTCATGGTGGCATCCGTCGGGTCTGGCTTGTTCGCCATCGTCGACGGCCAGCATAGGACCACGGCCGCGGCGCTTGCTGGTATCGAGAGGGTGCCCTGCGCCATCGTCGACAGTAATCGGGTGGCCCAGGCCAAATCATTCAGCGCGATCAACAGCAACACGACACGGCTGCACGCCGTGCAGATATTCCACGCATCGCTGGCCGCAGGCGAGGGGGAAGCCTTGGTCCTTAAGGGCGTCTGTGATCGCGCGGGCGTGAGCATCGTCCGATACCCGACGCAAACGACTTCAATGAAGCCAGGCGAGACTATGGCAGCGCAGACCATTGCCCGCTGCATCAAGCGCTTTGGTGAAGATGCAACAGTCGTCGGTCTGCGTGCCATCGTTTCGACCTGCGAAGGCAACGCCGGGCAGTTGGTCGCACCTGTCGTCACAGGCGTTGTTGAGGTCCTCGCCGATCACAAGGAATGGATCGCGGACGAAAAGAAGCTGCATGCCGCGTTTGAGACGATCTCCCTGGAAGATCTGATTCAGGAAGCGCGAACGATGGCGGCGCGCATGAAAGGCACGTCAATCGTTGATCAATTTGAAGGGCGGCTCGTCGAGGCACTTGACGCTCATTTCAAAGGGAAGACGGCTGCATGAGCAAGTCCACAGTACTGACATTAGCGAGCGGGAAGGGCGTCGACCTGCTCGACCCTACAGCGGATGACATCGACTTCGCCGTGATTGCCGAGCACCTGGCCAAGGTGAAGAGATTTAATGGCGCAACTGCCGGCTTCGAGTATTCGGTTGCCGAGCACTGTGTCCGCGGCTGCGACCACATTCTCCGCGATCGGGCGGACCAAGTCTGGGCGGCCTATTTCCTGCTCCATGATGCTCATGAGGCGTTCCTCGGCGATGACACCACGCCGAAGAAGCGGTTGATCGCATCGATTGCATCGCAAAGCTTCGGCGCTTTGGCTGACCACGTGATGGCAGCGTTCGAGCTCGCCACGTATCGCTTCGACAAAGCCATCCACGATGCCGCCGGCCTCGCATTCCCGCCCGATGCGGCGATGCAGGCCAGCATCAAAACGACCGACAAGCGGATGTTCGTCACTGAATGGCGCGACCTTATGGGTGACCGCGAGCACCCGGATCCGTCGCCATACGACGATCTCGCTCCCTACAAGATGCCGATTGATCCGTGGCCATGGGTCAAGGCGCGCGATGAATACATCCAGCGCTGCTTCGTGCTGCTGCCGAAGCTCAAGAAGACCGTTACGCCTTTCCGGAAGATGGTGGCGCTGGTATGACCTCCGCATCAAAGATCGAATGGACCGGCCACACGTGGAATCCGATTGTCGGATGCACCATCCTCTCTCCCGGCTGCACCAATTGCTATGCGATGAAGGATGCTTGTCGCAAAGGCTTCAATCCGAAAGTCCCGCATTATCACGGTCTGACCAAGCTGGTGAATGGTCATCCGGTCTGGACCGGTGATCTGCATCAGGCGCCGGAATCCGTCCTGCTGGCGCCGCTCAAGCGCAAAAAGCCGACGACGTATTTCGTCAACTCCATGTCAGACCTGTTCCATGAATCCATTCCGGACGAATGGATCGATAAGATCTTCGCCGTGATGGCGCTGTGTCCGCAGCATACTTTCCAGGTGCTGACGAAGCGCGCGGGGCGAATGCGGTCGTATGTCGAGAACGCGAGGCGCCGCGTTATCAAGAATGGCAATAGCGTCGAGATCCACACTCCAAAAGCGTATCACGCGTCGACAGTTGTTGGTGGCGAGAAGCTTTGGCCGCTGCCCAACGTCTGGCTCGGCGTGTCAGCCGAGCGTCAGAAGGAAGCCGACGAGCGCGTTCCGCATCTGTTGAGAACGCCGGCTGCGGTACGGTTCATCTCAGCGGAGCCGCTGCTCAATCCGATTGATCTTCGTGGTTACATGAAGTGGCTGACTAGGCCCGGCAACGCTATCGACTGGGTCATTGTCGGCGGTGAATCCGGGCTCCGTGCGCGGCCGATGCATCCTGATTGGGCGCGTTCGCTTCGCGATCAATGTTCCAGGGCTGGCGTCGCGTTCTTCTTCAAGCAGTGGGGCTCCTGGCTACCGCTTGAAGAGGATGCGTCCACGTGGGGGCGTGAGTGGTTCCTGATTTCGAGGGATGGCGTCGACGATATCCCTGATGGTCGAGTGCCAATGTACGACGAAGGCGAATATGCCGCGCGTCGCGTCGGCAAAAAGAACGCTGGCCGTCTACTCGATGGCATCGAACATAACGCCATGCCGGAGGCCCTGACATGACCCGTGATCTTGTCGAGCGCCTGTGCCGCGGTCTCGCATTTCATGTCGTTGAATCCGAACTCACCCTTCAACACGTGGAAGGTGATGCTGACGAATGGCATGAAGAGTGCGCCAAAGCGCGCAATCTGATCGCTGAAGCCGGGTTCGATATTGATGTTCTCTATCCCATCGAAGATCGTCCGACGGCCGGGGAGGTTCATTGATGCCCTCACTCGGAAGACATGCAACACCGCGCGGTCGGGTGAAAGACATCCTCGATCGTCTCGTGCCCGGCGAGCGCCGCAACACACAAGCCAACCTCTTCATCACCAAACGAACCGACGATCTCTTCGCAGCAAAGGCTGCAAAGCTCGGTGTGAGCAAGGCTGGCCTGTTCGGCCTTGTCCTTGAATCCGTCGCGCGTGGCAATCTGTTCGATGCGGTGCTCGATCTGCCGGACGATCTGCCGGTGCGGCCCGCACTCAAGCGCAACGACGAAATACGGGTGTCGTAGATGCATCTCGAAACGGCAGCATTATCAAAGCCAGAACCACGCGAAGAGGCGTCTGTCTCGTTCGCCAAGGATCAGCTTAAATCCATCGTCGAGCGTGTCGAAAAGCTCGAGGAGGAGAAAAAGGCGATCTCGGAGGATATCCGCGACGTCTATGCCGAAGCCAAAGGCAACGGCTTCGACGTGAAGGCGCTCCGGGCCATCATTCGTATGCGCAAGCAGGAGCCGACGGAGCGACAAGAGCAGGAAGCGATCCTCGAAACCTATATGCATGCATTGGGGATGATTTGATGGTGCAGGCCGTCGACATTCCCGTCGCGCTTTGCCGCCCAAGCGCTTCAGCGCGCCCGATCAAGGTCGGCCAGGTGCTGGTGCTGAAGGCCAGCATCCAGGTGGTCGGGCTGCGGCAGCCCATCAACGTCCGCAAGGTGGATGGCGGCTATGAGGTGCGAGGCGGCGGCCATCGCGTCGCGGCGTTCCGCGAACTCGGACGGGAAACGATCCCGGCTTTCGTCCGCGAGGATGACGATCTTCATGCCGAGCTGGCAGAGATCGACGAGAATTTGTGCCGCAACGATCTGACGCCGATCGAGCGTGACATCGCCATCTCGCGCCGGAAGGTCGTGTACGAGCAATTGCATCCCGAAACGGTTCTTGGCGCCGCCGGAAACGGCCGCGCGAAGGTTCGCCAAAATGGCGAACCTACTCCACCCGTGGAGCGGTTCACCAAGGCAACGGCGGAGGCGACTGGCCGCGGTGAGCGCACCATTCAAAGATCGGTGGCGCGCGTCGAGGCCATTGGCGCTGCCGCGCTCGGTGCGCTGGTCGAAACCAGTCTTGATGCGCCGGCGGAGCTGGATGCGCTTGCGGCCCTTTCGCCAGAGCGGCGTGAAAGGCTGATTGAGCGTGCTGTCGCCGGTGAAAAGGTGAGCGCCAAGGTCGCCGCCAAGCAAGAGCGCCGCGACGAACGCGAAGCGGAGCTAGCGAGCAAGATCATCGCGGCGCCAGATGGCAAGTTCGGCGTCATCGTCGAAGACTTCGAATGGGATCATGAGACCTGGAGCGAGGCGGGTAAGGATCGTCACGCCGGCAATCATTATCCGGTCAGCCGGGATGCGCATACTGCAGAGGAGATCGTCGCGCGCACCAAGGATCGTTTTGCGTGCGCGGCGGACGACTGCATCAACTACATGTGGGCGACAATCCCGCACCTCGCGATTGCGCTGAAGGTGATGGAGCTTCGCGGCTTTGCCTACAAGTCACACCACGTGTGGGTGAAGGATTCCATCATCACCGGCTACTGGTGCCGCGGCCAGCACGAGATCCTTCTGATCGGCACGAAGGGCAAGGTGGTGGCACCAGCGATGGGAACGCAGGCGTCGTCCGTCATTCGCGGTCCGAGTGGCGAGCATTCGGAGAAGCCGGATACGGTCATGGAGATGATCGAGCGGCTGTTCCCGAACATTCCGAAGCTGGAGTTGAATTCGCGACGATCGCGACCGGGCTGGACGGTCTGGGGCCTCGACGCGCAAGCACCTATCGTGCGCTCGCCGCGCGACGTGGATCTCTCGTCTGACGATTCTCTACTCGACGATCCTGTCGGGAGATCAACTGTAGATGAGCGTGAGGGCGAAGGTGAACTCGAGGAGGAAGAAAACGGAAATACACGACAACGCAATTTTGTCGGACATAACGCAAACTCCTACGCAAGCGCCATCATACCATCTACTTCGGTGCCGTTCTACGACGATTTAGAGATCCCGGCGTTCCTCGATCGGCGTCGTCCGCAGAATGCGGATCAACACGGGAAGGTGTAATGATGTCCACCTCAATCTCTAAGATCGTATTTGCGCTGCAGCATCCGAACAATTTCGCCGATCGCCCGCGCGCACATTGGCGTGCCGTTTTCCAGGACGTTTGCATACCAAGTCGCTGGGTCTCTCTCATCCGACTGACGCGCAATGGTGACACCCGTTGCGCCTTCGCATTCCGGATGTTTGAGCGCTTCGGCCATGACAAGTTTCTCAATTTCGGCGGCGGTCCTGAATTCTTTGGTCATGTGTCGGCTCCTTCCAGTCGGAGCGTAGCATGACAGAACCAGAGGAAATCAAGCTTTGCTCTGTCTTCTCGTTACCGCGGGCGACGGCGCCGGCGGATACCAAGACGCTCTGGCTTGATGCATACGCGTTCTGCCGCGGCATGAACCGCGTGGCGTGCGCCTGCGAGTACAACGTCGTTGAGCCATGCCCACACCTTCTGCTCGGCGACGTCGAGGCCGAAAAGCAGCGCGAGACCCGCGCATGACTGCCATCTACTCAGTCAGCGCCAGCAAACTGCGGGACCTTCAGGTGATGGAGCGCCGCGGCGAGACGTTCGACTACGTGCGGGGCGTATTCGGTTGGTCGACCGAGCGGCTGTCCGGAGTTTGCAGCAAGAACAGTCTGCAGTTCAAAGACGCCCCGACGGCCAAGCAGGCTGACGACGTATCGATGCGCGTGCGGTTGCCGCGCTCAGTGTTCGACAGGCTGGTCACTGAATCTGAAGCGCTCAGTGTCCAGCCTGGCGTTTGTGTCCGGCAGATTCTCGAATGCGCGTTTGCATCTGGGGAACTTTCAAATTTGCGGGTTCCTCAAGAGGTGAGTGAGCTCTAATGACGCTAGCCTTTTGCAGAAGCCATGGTCATCAAACGACGCACGCCTGGCCTAAGGGGGTGGGCGTTCCAATCGATCCATGGATCTGCGTCTCTCAGTTGGCGCACGGCTTGGGTGAAAGCTGCCAAATCGTCAGGCGTCATGGGTTCGGCTCCGGCGTTCCAGTTCGAGCCACCGGCCGCGGCCTCGATCACTTCAGTCAGCCATATCGTTTCGATCGGTGTGCTCCCGAGCAGCAATTGAAGCTCACTCAGAAGATCGGCGGCCGTCTTCATCGATCCCTCGCCGTTGCTGCAAAGGCGAGGATTGCAGCCTCGTACAAATGGGAACTTGAGATTGCTCAAGACCTGGCGGCAAAGGCCAATCTGCCCTCAGCTGATCTGTCGTCACTGCGGTCCGCTGATCCGGCCGAGGACGGAATTCGCGTTTGTATCAGTAGCGTTGCGTCAGAACCTCAAGCATCACGCAAACCAAAATAGACGGGCGCTATGAGCAGGCCTTGGATGCCATTGTACGTGGCGGATTATCTCGCCGACACGTCCCATTTCAGCGCGGCCGAAAGCGGCGCCTATCTGCATCTCATCATGCACTATTGGCAGACCGGCGGCGTGCCAGGCGACGATGACGCGCGCATGGCGCGGATCGCACGCATGACGCCCGACGAATGGCGCGCGGCCCGGCCGATGATCGAGGCCATGTTCGGGTCCGGCTGGCGGCACGCCCGGGTCGATGGTGAACTTGCCGAGGCGGATCGGCTGGCCAAGGCTGGAAAGAAGGGCGGCGAAGCCTCGGCGGAGGCGCGGCGCAACAAGCGTAACGCGCGGCCGAAATCCGGCGGCGGCGATGATGGCGGTTCTGCTCCGCCGGCATCGAAATCTCCGACAAGCACAACGTCAACGATTGACGAACGATCGGGCAAGCAAACCGCCAACGATTTGGCAACGATTTGCGAAGCCCCACAACCACATCCACATATAGATACTGGAGGAGATGCGCGCGCGCGCGAACCGACGCCTCTGATCTCGCCCGAAGCTCACCGGCTGTCAGCCTCGTTCCTCGCCGAAATCGGCTTTCCTGAGCCAATCGACGTTCCTCCGGAATTCGTCGGCATCCCGTATCGCGCCCAGGTGTGGATCCGCAACGGTTGGACCGAGGATGTGATCCTCGCCAGCGCCCGGAAGGTCATGGCCGGCCGGCGTGATCCACCACATCCGAACTACTTCGAAAAGTGCTTCGCAACCGCGTTTGCCTCGCTTGCTGCCAACGTGCCGATCGGATCGGCATCGGAGAAGACCCATGCGAAATCTCGCAGCCTCATTGACGCCACCGACCGCGCACTCGAGCGGGTCGCAGCAGAAATCAGCCGACGAAGCGCTGCAGAAGGCGGCGTTTTGCTTGAAGGCTGCGCGGAAGCTGTTCGGCCAGTACCGAAGATCGGATGCGGCTGATCCTGAACAGTTTGCCGAGGATGTGGCCAGGATCTTCTCTCGCTATCCCGAAGAGACGGTTCTCTACGTGACCGATGCCTTCACCGGCTTGGCGGCGAACCCGATCCCGGACCCGAAAACCGGTCAGGTCTGGAAGGGCCTGCCGGATATGGCCGATGTGAAAAAGGCCTGTGAAAATCACTATGGCCCGATCCGCCGGCGCCTGGAGCGCGAGGCCCTTGAGCATAAGGTGATCGAGGAGAGAAATCTCGTCGCGATCGAGGATCAGCGGCCCAAGAAAACCTACGCTGAGGTGCAGGCCGAATGCCACGCGCTGGGACTGATGATCGGCACTAAGCCGAAGGCTGCGCCAACGTTCAATATCGATCAGTTCTGCGAACAGCACGGGGTTTCGCGCGCTGAATGGGATGCCATTCCGAACACTGGCGAATATAACGCCCGGCCGCTGGGGGCGAAGCGATGACGATGTACGCTCTCGTCGATGCTGCAGTTGCCGAAGCGCTATCCGGCCATCCGGACTATCTCAGCCAGCGCGGCAAAGAGGCTGGCCGTGCGCATAGGCTAATCGTGCGCAAGGTGACGAAAGCTCTACGCGAAAGCATGTCGGCGCCTCGGGATGATGAGGAGAAGCCGGAAGCCGAGCCGGTCAAGACGAAAGAGGAAGCGCAGCCCGAGCATTGGCAGTGTGAGGTCTGGTCGAAAGAATGGTGGGCGCTTGTCTTCGCGTATATCGCACGCGGCAAATCGACGACCTTCCTGTTCGACTATGCGCAGCGTGCGCAGAAAGGCACGCTGATCTCGACGGCATGGGATGAGCAACCGCCGTCCGATCTGATCGAGCGCATGCGCTCATATCCATCCGATGGCGATGAGATTGCGGCCTGGCGCGCGCATCTCGCGAGGCGAGGCGTTCGCTTGCCTGAATGGCGGGGCCGGCTGTGGGTGTTCATGCCGGCAGCCGATCCAAGTGATCAAACCGCGTAATCAGAAACAGACGTGAGAGGAAATGATGCTGATGGCTGTCGCCACACCGGAAAACATGCGTTCGGTGTATCACAAGCTGCTTGAAGCCGGTGAAGTGAAGAAGATCGAGCTGCGAGCGAATGAAAAGCCGGCTGACCCGATTCATGCTGAGATTGCGGGTAAGGGCCAATGGATCGTCGTCGTCACAGCGGCAGGCCAAGAGCATGTTGCGTCCGGCCATCTGATCGGTCGGGGCTTCGGTGTGTATCAGCCGCGTGAGCCGAAGGAGTATATTCGCCGCGGCCAGAAGGTCGCGGTGATGCGGTCAATGTATCAGAGCTATCTCTTCGTCTATGTCTGGGGTGTGGAAAAACAGTTTCGCCGGATCAAGGCCTGCACCGGTGTGAGCCGCATCCTTTGCATCGGCGAAGACACGCCGGCGACCGTGCCATGGTCATTCATCGATCGGATCAGAGCGGAAGAAAACAGCAAGAATCCGCTTGTGCTTCCGGTTGATGAGACCAAGCCAAAGCGCCGGAAATTCAAAGGAAAGAAGGGTCAGCATAGGTACGACGAGGCGATGGCCGAATGGGCGGCGGGGAACGAGGTGATCGGTGTTCGTTCTTGGGGTTTCAGCAAGTCGCAGGGGACTTGGGATGAACCTGAGCCCGATGCCGAGGCTCTTGCTCGGAAGGCAGAACTCCACAAGGTGATCGGTCTGGCCGCTTGACCGAATCGGAATCAGGGAGCAATAGCGAAACAGCCTCAGATTGAGCTCTCCGCCTTAGGCGGGTATGTGTGCTCTCTGGTGGCAGCTAATCAGGATACCGATTCCTGTGGGAGTCGTAAGCGTTGTCTAAAGCCCGGCCATCGTGCCGGGCTTTTGCGTATTGATCATAGGTTAGCGCGGCAATGTGCTTCGCACATTCCCGCCGCCCTCCTTGGGCGTTTCCTCCCTTTGACTTGGGCCGCTAGTTCGCTAGCGGCCCTTTCTTTTGGGTAGGGAGGCTCCGAACGTGTTTCACGCGAGCCGATTGCCGTTTCACGGGTCCTTCTTGGCCGAAACGACCTCCGCGGGCCGGTCCCACCGCGTTGCGAAACACTCTTTGGCTCCGGATTGGGTGTGAGGATTTCATTGATGTTGATGTTGAGCCATGGCGGATGCCAAATCGCAGTATCCGCTGCCTGACGGCGTCCGCGACGCGATCCTGAACCGGGGACAGATTGCGCGTGCGCTCGATGTTTCCGAACCGACCATCGATCGGTGGATCGCCGATGGGATGCCCGTCTATGAGCAGGGCGGAAACGGAAAGTCGTACAAATTCCAGTTGTCGGATTGCTGGGCGTGGAAATGCGCCCGCGACCATGATGAAGCGCTCGCGACTGAAGAAAGTGAGCGCACCGTCCAGCAAATGCGCCTCGCGCTTATCGGCGGCGCCGCTGGTGACAGCGAACGGGCTCTTTCGCCGAAGGAGCGGGCTGAGCTTTACGAGGCCGAATATCGATGGTCTCAGGCGGCGAAGGCTCGCGGTGAACTGACGCCGATCCAGCGTGTCGAAGACTTGATGGAAGAGGTGATGGCCACCGTCCGCGACACCATTGTCGCCTTGCCGGATCGTCTGCAGCGCGAATGCAATTTGCAGAACCGCCAGGTCGAAAAGGCCGTGATTGCTTGCGATGACGCGCTGAACGAAGCGGTACGCAAGCTGGATGACGGTTTGAGGTCGCTTCAGCAGGGAGCCCGACCGAATGGCCACAGCCTTGAGCTGCAGTAAGGGATCGATGTGACGGCTTCCGCTGTAGAACGTCTCGATTACCGCTCTTCAGGCGGTCGATTGCCGGACTTTGCCCGGCCGGAAGCGGCGTTGCGGCGTTCGCTTGCGGCTCTTCGGCCGCCGGCACGCGTCACGGTCGCGCAGGCGGCTGAGCGGCACCGTCGGCTCGACACGGCCGCCTATCGCGGCCCATGGCGCAATGAGGTGGCACCATACATGGTCGAGCCGATGACCATGCTGACGTCGAGACGCTTCACGGCTGCGGTGTTTGTGGGGCCCGCGCGGTCGTCGAAAACGGATTCAATGATCATCAATCCGATCTTGCACGGCGGCATCTGCAATCCACGGAACATGCTGATTGTCCATATCAACAAGGACTCTGCGCGTGATTTTAGCCTGGAGAAGGTCACGCCGATGATTCAGGCTTGCCCGGAACTGCGTCGCCGCCAGATTCTCGACCGCGGTGGCGACAACATCTTCGACAAGCGGTTCGCCGGTGGAATGCGCTTGTCGATCGGTTGGCCGGTCGTCGGAAAGTTGTCAGCGCGTGATCTGCCGTTCGTCGCGTTCACCGATTACGATCGGATGGACGATGACATCGGCGAGGAAGGCCAGCCCTTCGCGCTGGGCCGCAAGCGAACGCAGACTTTCGGGTCGCTCGGCATGACGGTTGCGGAATCGTCGCCTGGCAGGCCGATCCTCGATGAGGGATGGGCACCGAAGACGCCGCATGAAGCGCCGCCGACGACGGGCATCCTTAGCCTCTACAATCGTGGCACGCGCGGGCGCTATTACTGGGTCTGTCCGCAATGCAACGAGGAGTTTGAACCGACTTTCGATCGACTGCGTTGGCAGGAGAAAGCGCCGGCCGGTGAGGCAGCGGCTGCTGTGACGATGGCCTGTCCGCACGGCTGTGTCATTGATCCGGATCGCCGCAATGATCTGAATCAGCCTGCGAGCGGTGCGCATTGGAAGCACGAGACTGACAAGGGCAAACTTGTCAGGATCGATGATGAGCGTGTTCGCTCAACCGATATCGTCTCGTTCTGGATGCAGGGGCCGGTCGCGTGTTTCCAGGCATGGCCTGAGCTGGTTCTGCGCTATCTCGAAGGACTCGAGCATTTCGAGAAGACCGGCGATGAAAGCGCAGTCAAAGCGACGATCAATCTCGATCAGGGCCGGCCTTATCTACCGCGATCGCGCGGCGAGGCCGGCGCCTTGTCGGAAGAGCGACTGCGTGCCAACGCGGTGCGGGGCATGGCGGGTGTCGCGCCCGCGAGCGCGCGCTTCATCACCATTCAGGTCGACGTACAGGCGAACCGATTTGTCGTGCAGGTGGACGCCTGGGGGGAGGGCCTCGAGCGGTGGCTAATCGATCGCTTCGATTTGCACATCCCACCGGATGACGCGCCAGGCGACGGCAAGCGCGCGCTCGATCCAGCGCGGTATGCGGAAGACTGGGACGTGCTGCTGCCGTTGAAGGACCGGATCATTCCAGTCGGCGAGACCGGTTATGGTCTGAGGCCTGTCGTGGTGACAGTTGATCTTCATGGAGCGCCTGGTGTCACCGATCGCGCTTATGGCTTCTGGCGTAAATGCAAGAAGCTTGGCTTTGGTGTGCGCTTCCGCCTGACGCGTGGCGCCGGCGGCCTGCGCCAGAAGCGCGCAACGCTCGGCTTTCCTGAAGCCGCACACGCCGGCCGAAAAACGGTGGCCCGCGACATTCCGATCATCACCATCGCTACCGATCGTTTGAAAGATGAAATTGCGGCGGCATTGACGAGAGATGAGCCGGGTCCTGGCGCTTATCACCTGTACGAAAGCCTCGATCCCACCGTGTTCTCCGAACTAAGTGCTGAGCGTCGCACCGAGAAGGGGTGGGAACGCAAGGCGGGTGGTCGCCGCAACGAAGCGCTCGATCTTGCCGTGTACGGCAAGGCGGCAATGATTGTGCTCAAGGGGGAGCGCATCGAATGGACAAAGCCGCCGGCATGGGCGGCGCCCGTTCATGAGAACTCGTTAGGCGTTGCCCTGGTGACTGAAGGTGAGCGCGTTGATGCGAAGCCAGTCGCGCCGGCGAAGCCAAAAATCCCGTTTGTAGCGCCGCCTACGATGGCAGATTCCGAATATCTGGATTGATCATGGCCGATATCGCGACTTTGCAAGCGTGGCTCGATGAAGCCAGGCAAGCCCGGCACAAATTGATGATCGGCAAAGCCTTTGCATCGGTTCGCGTCGATGGCGTGTCAGAGACGACGTACACGCGTGCGGATCTGAACAAACTTGATGCCTACATCACTTCGCTTGAGCGGCAGATCGCTGCGGCATCGGGATCAGCAGCGGGCCGCATGGGTCCGATCCACTTCTCATTCTAGGACGCAATGGCAAAGAAAGCGCAAGCTGAGGGGCAGCGAGAGCTGTTCGACCCCGCGCATGCGGCCGTGAAGATGGCGGCGGTGCCAGAGGTCGAGACGGCCTATCATGCTGCGTCCTACAACGCGAAGGACATGGCGTCATGGACGCCGTGGCGTGTTTCGCCGGATGCTGCGTTGTTGCCAGAGCTCGACACGATCGTCGCGCGGTCGGATGACCTCACGCGCAACAACGGTATTGCTGCTGGCGCTGAACGGACGCTGGTCGACAATGTCGTCGGGCCAAAAATTTCCTGCAAGCCAAATCCCGATCGGATCACACTTCGTCGCGATGCGGAATGGGCATCGAAATGGTCGGCTATCGTCGAGGCAAAGTTCGCAACGTTTGCCGACACCGTATGGTTTGATGCGGGTGACCGACACACATTTCATTCCGCGTCACGTCTCGTTCTCCGCACGCTCTCGTCCGCCGGTGAGGCGCTTGCACTGCCGTTATGGGATATCGGCAACCAGTCGAAATGGAAGACGTGTTTCCAGCTGGTCGACCCCGCGCGCCTCAGCAACCCTGATGGAAAAAGCGACAGCACCGACTTGCGTGGTGGCATTGAGGTCGATGCTTATGGCGCACCGCGCGCCTACAACATCCGGAAAACGCACCCTGGTGACTATATCGCGGGTGTTTTTGGCGGAAATGAATGGGAGCGGATTCCCGCTTACACACCCTTTGGTCGAGCCCGCGTCCTGCACATCTTCGATCAAGAGCGGATCGGACTGACGCGAGGAAAGCCGATCATCACGGCCGTCGCGCGTCAGTTCAAGATGTTCGATGGCTATCTGCGGGAAGAGCTCCGTTTGGCCGTTCTCAACGCGATGATCTTCGCAACGCTGGAAACGCCGCTTGATCAGCAGACCATGCTGCAATTGTTCGGTGGCGAGGAAGGTGGGCCGATCAATCAAGACCTGATCAATCAGGCGAAAGAGTATCGAGTGCAGATGAAGGGCGGTGCGATCATTCCGACGCCGCCTGGCACGAAGATGAATCCGTTCATTCCAAGCCGCCCTGCGAACGGGCTGGACAGCTTTTCGACCGTGATGCTGCGCTACATCGCGGCGGGACTGAACCTGCCTTACGAGCTCGTCTTCAAGGATTATTCCAAGACGAATTACTCATCGGCGCGGGCGGCGATGCTCGAGGCGTGGCGATATTTTCTCGGTCTTCGCCAGATGCTCGCCGATTTCTGGTGGGGGCCTGTGTTTGACCTCTGGTTCGAAGAGGCGGTCAACCGCGGCGAGATTCCAGATTGCACGCCTTCGCAGTATTACGGCAATCGGGTCGCCTGGACACGATGCAAATGGATCTGCGCTGGTCGCGGCTGGGTTGATCCGGTCAAGGAAGCGGAAGCTGCGCAGATCCGCATTGAGGCCGGTCTATCGACCCTTGAGGATGAGTGCGCCGAGCAGGGCAAGGACTGGCGCAATGTCCTCGACCAGCAGGCGCGCGAGTTTGCCATGCGGCGCGAACTCGGCTTGCCGCAACCGGCCGCTGCTGCCCGCAGCGGTCGATATCCATCCGACCGCGAAGATGAAACGTCTCGCGAAGAAGAGAGCGCGGCATGACCAATATCCTGGCATCTCGTTTTGTCGGTGTTTCATCGCTCCTCGCGCCGGAGATGCGAGCGCGGTTCGAAGGCGCGCTGGCAGCGGTAAATGCGCATGTCGATCGCGACAAGTTGATGGTGTCGCATCATGCTGCCGCGGACGATGGGTTCTGGCCAGCTCCGGATGACTGGCGATCCGCCTATCGCCCTTATGTTGTTCGGGATGGCATCTTGTTTGTCCCGGTAAAGGGACTCCTACTCCATGACTTCCCGTGGGCGCTCGGCTCGTGGGCGACGGGTTATATCTACATCGCCCGTGCGATCGAGCGTGGACTTGCGGATGTAAACGTGCGCGGCATTGCCTTGGCGGTCGATAGCTACGGCGGAGAAGTCGCAGGCTGTTTTGAACTTGTCGACCGCATCTTCGCCGCCCGTGGTCAGAAGCCGATCCGGTCATTCGCGCATGAATTTGCTTATTCGGCCGGTTACGCCATCGCTTGTGCCGCCGACCAGATCGTGATGTCGCGCACTGGCGGCGTTGGATCGATTGGTGTGGTCTGCGCCCATGTTGATGTCAGTAAGGCGATGGATGATGCTGGCGTGAAGGTGACGTTCATCTTCGCTGGCAAGCATAAGGTCGACGGCAATGCCTATGAGCCGCTGCCCGAAGACGTGAAAAAGCGGTGGCAGGCGGAGATCGACGAAACCTACGGTATTTTTGTTGCGACCGTATCGCGCAACCGCGGACTGGATGAATCTTTTGTCCGGTCGACGGAAGCGCTCACCTACACCGCGCGACAGGCGGTGGAAAGCGGGTTGGCCGATTCCATCGGTCCGCTCGATGACGCAGTGGCCGCATTCGCGGCCGATCTGTCCTCACCCCAGCATGATGGAGACGATGGAATGTCAAAGGACAAGTCGGCGGCCGACGCGGCCGCAACCGAGAATACCCAGGCGATCGCGACCGCGCGAGCGGAAGGAAAAGCCGAGGGCAAGACCGAAGGTGTCGCCGAAGGCCGCAAGGCTGAACGTGATCGGGTGAAGGCCATCCTCGGAAGCGAGGAGGCAAAGGGCCGGACGGCGCAAGCCCATCACATCGCATTCAATACCGAGATGTCGGCAGAAGATGCGAAGTCGATGTTGGCTTCTTCGGCGAAGGAGGCTCCCGCCGAACCCGCCAATCCGCTGGCTGCGGCGATGAAGGACGTCAGGAACCCACAGATCGGGGCCGACGCTGCTTCCGGCGAGAGCGTGGACGAAGCTGCGCAGATCGCCGGCAATATCATCGCTCTCCATCGCGGCAAGCAGGCGGGCTAATCGCCCGTTCTGTTGAATCCGTCCGAACGAAAATTTCATGAAAAGGAATTCGACATGGGCAA
Organism: Pseudomonadota bacterium; assembly: GCA_023423415.1. Classification (GTDB taxonomy): domain Bacteria; phylum Pseudomonadota; class Alphaproteobacteria; order Rhizobiales; family Xanthobacteraceae; genus Pseudorhodoplanes. Next base: position 28,536 of record JAFAFP010000005.1, read on the forward strand.
TCTCGCAGGGGTAACCGCAGAAGGCACTTACACCAATACGCCGGCGCTCATCGTGGGCCCGGACGATCCGATGAGCCGTCAAATCACTCTTTTGTCGGGTCAGAACTGTGTTCGGGGTACCGTGCTCGGCAAGGTCACGGCGTCCGGAAAGTATGTAAAGTCCTTGTCTGCATCCAGCGATGGCTCTCAGACGCCGGCCGTTATCCTCGCGGAGGATTGTGACGCGTCCGCAGCGGACAAAATGACTGTCGCCTATTTTGGCGGTGTGTTCGACGAGAATGCGTTGACGCTCGGTACTGCTCACACCGTTGCGTCGATCCGTGAAGCGCTGCGCGACGTCGGCATCAAGCTTCAGTCCAGCGTGAAGTAACCCGGCACTCCGCCGGCTGCCCGCAATCCTCGCCCAGGCGAGGCTCCTTTAACAGTCCATAAGCCAGGAGTGCCATCATGGACATTTACGCGCCTGCGGTCCTGAACCGTGTGGTTCAAGATCTTAAGTCGACGGTCATTCCGCCGTTCCTGCTCGGTCGGTACTTCCAAGAGACGTCGCTTTCGAAGGATAGCGACACAATTTACTTCGACCAGCTCACGGGAAAGCCGCGTCTTGCTCCGTTTGTGATCCCGACGGTCGAGGGTCAGATCGTGCAGTCGCAGGGCTATACGACCAAGTCGTTCCAGCCTGCCTACATCAAAGACAAGCGCGTGCATGAAGCCGGTAAGGCGCCGCGGCGACCTGCAGGCGCACCAATTGCGGGCCCGCTCAATACGGCGCAAATCGCGCAGATCAATCTGGCTTCCGATTCAGAGGATCAGATCCAGATGGTGGATCGCCGGATGGAATGGATGGCGGCCGAAGTTCTGCGCACGGGCCGCGTTACCGTGAGCGGTGAGAAGTATCCGACAACGGTTGTGGACTTTGGTCGGGACGCTGCGCTGACTGTTACGCTCACCTCCACCGCGCGATGGAATGACTCGGCGCCGGCGATGATCGATAATCTCGAAACCTGGGCTGGCCTTATCCGCGACAAGTCCGGCTCGTCCGCCATCGACGTCGTCATGGCCAACAATGTGTGGGGCTTCTTTCGCAAGGACAATGATGTCCGCGAATTGCTGGACAAGAACAAGAATATCTCGCCGAAGACCAATCTTGACGGCGGGCCGACCACGGCGTCGCGTGGCGCGCAGTACAAAGGCTCAGTCGGCGATTTCAACATCTGGGTTTACGCTGAGTCGTACGTCGATGATGCTGGTGCCGTCCAGAAGTATCTGCCCGACGATTATGTGTTGATGGTTGGTCCAGACCTCGAGGGCGTTCGACACTTCGGCCAGATCAAGGACGAAGAGGCTGGGTATCAGGCTCTCGACTATTACCAGAAGTCCTGGATCCAGAAGGATCCCTCCGTCCGCTTTCTGATGCTGCAGTCGGCACCGTTGGTGGTGCCGTATCGCGTCAACGCGTCGCTGTCCGCTCGCGTCATCGGCGGTTCGTAAGTATATCTTTTCTGATGAGAGACGAAAAAGCCCCGGCGCCCGCCGGGGCTCTTTCTGTTTCATAAGGTAGGCAACCAGTTTTCAAATTGAGAGGGAAAGCAATCATGCAGCTTGTGGCGCTCCAGACGATCATGGGCCGGAAAACTTTGCGTGAGCCGGTAGGTGAAAGAGGTGATGCCGATTATCGTCCCGGCAAATATCAGGATCACGTCATCCTCCCGGCCGGCGAGGGTGAGGAGCCTCGTGTGTTCGAGACGAAAGATCTCGGCATTGCGGATGAAGAGGCTGAACAACTGATCAGGTCCGGGGCCGCAAAGCGCCACACGCGGGAAGTCCTGGTTGATGCGCGTTCTCGCAGCGCGGCTTCTCAGCAGTCAGGTGGCGGCGGAGCGGGCGATAATAACGGCCAGGGCTCATCGTCTTAGTCATGACACCGGCCGAGGCGCGAGAGATCTATATTGGCGAGTTGGAGGCGCATGGAGAATCCATCACTCTCCGGCGCCTTCCCTCGACGGATATCGCTGTCCGCGCTCGCGTTACCGGGTACAAACCCGATGAGATTGGCGGCGACATTATGCAGGGCGACCGCAAAGTGATTGTGTTCGCTGATGACGTAACCTTTGATCCACCCTTGCGGCGGGGCGATAAGGTGGTCGTGCGCGGCGCATTGCTCAATATTGCCGTTGTTGATGATAATACCCGTCGGATCGCGGGTGAGTTGATTGCGTATGAATTGGCGGCGCGCGGCTGATGGCGCTTCGAACCAGGATCGATCCCTTGCAGGCGGATATCGCTGTAATTTTGCAGGAGGATCTGTCGCCTCAGGCGCAAAGCCGTGCCTTGGCCGGCTTTGCGCGTGACCAACTGGTAGAAGCGCAGCAGATCAATCGGAGTGCGCTCGGTTCGGTGCCTGGGCATCGATCGTATGTCGATGGTCGCCAAAGCGATAATCTGGATGCGGTCAAGCCGAGCGGCGTCATCGTATTCGAGTTCGACTTGCTCTCCGGGATGTTCGAATGGATCGACTTGCAGTTGATCACACATTCCCCGGTGCGATCGGGACGCTATCGACGGTCGCATATTCTTCTGGCTGATGGTGTGGAAGTGGATCCTGCGGGGCGGTCACTGGACGTGGACGAGTATGTCTATCTCAATGCCCAGCCTTATGCCCGCAAGATCGAGCGCGGTCTGTCCAAACAGGCGCCGGATGGTGTTTATCAGGGGATAGCAACGCTGGCTTCCGGCCGCTTTGGTAATCTGGCCCGCATTTCCTTCGGGTATCGCGGGTTGCACGGCGGGGACCGGCTTAACCGCCAGCCGGCGATCGTCATTCGGGTCAGGTGATGGCAAGCAAGTCCGTAGTGGACGCCGTTATGGCGCGATTGTCTTCGAATTGGTCGGGTGCGCCGGTGTTTGGCGCCAATGAACAATATGAGGCGCCTCGGGATGGATCGGTCTTCGTGCGCGTGGATTGGCCGATATCAAACAGTGAACAGGCCTCGTTCGGTGCACCAGGCCAGAATGTCTGGCGCGATGAGGGTGTGTTCAGGTTGGTCATTCATGCGCAGCGAGGCGTTGGCATCGACGCGGGACTGACCATGGCAGATGAACTTGCTGCGCTGTTTCGCGGCAAAGAGTTTTCTGGCGTGCAAACCTTCGCGCCGTCAGCGCCAGCAACGGATGATGATAGCGGGAACGGCAACTATTACATCCTCGCCGTTGCGGTTCCCTATCAGTTCGACCTGATCGGATAGACGATGTTTCTTCTAATCCCAGTGCCGCCCAAATTGGTCGGATCAGCCAATTCAGCGGAGATAAGCGCATCAGAGCTTGGTCTGCTTGTTGGCCTTGCGATCGCAGTCTTTTGCGTCGGGCTTGCGGTTGGCTGGGTAACGATGCGGCGCAAGTAGCGCGCGTATTTCGGCTACGGCCGAAGCCCAAATCGCCCTTGGGCAAGGCGAGCGCCAGCGTCGGATGACGCCGGCCATCCCTCAGATGGAGCCTAATCATGTTCGCTTCAGGCAGCGGCACGCGTGTTGCTTACGTCCCAGAAGTCACTTTCGGCGTGACGCCGGCAACGCCGGCATTCAAGGTTCTCCGCGTGACAGGCGCGGGCCTGCGTACCACCAAGGCCACCGGCACCTCCAATGAAATCCGGGCCGACCGCAACGTCACCGACGAGTTCATGCTCGGGCAGGACGTTGCCGGCGCCTACAATTTCGAGATGTCCTACGCGACATTCGACGAGCTGCTCGAGGGGCTTTTGCAGGGCGCTTGGGCGACCAACGTGTTGAAGAACGGCACGACCCCGAAATCGTTCACATTCGAGGAAACGCTCGAGCTGGGGGCAACCGACTCCTTCAGCCGCTTCAGCGGCGTCATGGTCAATTCGATGTCACTGGCAATTGCCTCGCGCGCGGCGGTGACCGGTACCTTGAACCTGATGGGGATTAAGGAAGTGGTCGACGACGCGATCGTTGTCGATGCGACTTATGCCGCACCGAACACCAAGCCGATTTCGACCTCGTCTGCGAACGTGGCGAACCTGTCGGTTGCCGCCAGCAATCCAAAGGTTCGTACGCTCAACCTTGAGATCACCAACAACCTACGCACACGGCCTGTGGTCAACTCGCTCTATTCGGAGGAGTTCGGCTCTGGCCGCTTTGAAGTGACCGGCACGCTGGAGGCCTATTTCGAGAACTCGACGCTCTATGAGTCGGTTCTGTCGCACGGCGGCGGCGCTCTGGCGTTCACCATCGGCAACGCGGCCAACGAGAAATACACCATCTCGGTCCCGAAGATCATTTTCGGCAATGGCGAAAAGCGCGTCGGCGGAAATGACGACGATGTCATCGTCAGCCTGCCGTTCCGCGGCGTCTATGACGTCACGGAAGCCTGCACCATGAAAATCACGCGAGCGGTCGCATGATCCGCGTCATCACCGAGTTCTGGGGTTATCCCACCGGCAAGAAGCGCCATTTCGCTGCCGGCGAGCAGCCGTCCGACATTTCGGCCGCCTATGCCGACATGCTGCTCGGGAAGGGGTTGGCGGTTCGCACCGGACCAGCCGCAGTCGAAGCACCGCAGCCGGACGAGCCGGCCGCGCCAACCAAAGGAAAGCGCACGTGAAGCTGTCAGACCTCAAGATCAACTCCGACGCGGTCGAGCAGGGCGCCTGGGTCAACGATATTGCTGACATGCCGGATCTGCGCCTGAAGGTCCGCGGCTTCGGCAATGTCGACGATCGGCGCATCCAAGATTTGGAGTATCAGAAGCTGCCGCGCGCATTGAAGGTTCGTGGCAATCTCTCACCGGCCGGCCAAGACGCCATCATGACCAAGCGTCTCCTCGGCGCGATCCTGGTCGATTGGGATGGGCTGACCGGTGATGACGACAAGCCGATTCCGTATTCGAAGGAGATGGCCGAGCAGCTCCTGAGCGACAAGCAGTACTCGCCCTTCCGCCGCGCGGTGCTGTGGGCGGCGTCGATCGTCGAATCCGAGACCAAGGAAGGTCGGGAAGAAGACGCAAAAAACTGATCGACGCCCTGCTCTGGCAGATGGAGTGGGGCGACAAGATCGAATGGCTGTACGATCTGGAAGAAGAGGACGGCAAGACGCCTGCGGCTCTCCTGCGGCAGCCGGAACTATCGCCGGATCTTGAGGCTGTTCTCACCGCTTTCTCCCGCCTCAGCAGAGACAGAGCCGTTGGCTTCGCGATGGGGCCGCTGCCCTGGTCATCCATCGATCGCTATGCGGCTCGGCATGAGATCGACGGGGATGAGCTTGACCGGCTGTCGTTTCTGCTGATGCGGATGGATGGCGCATATCTCAAGTTCGTGGCTGAACGATCAAAGTCCTCTGCAAAAGGCAAGTCCTGATGGCAACATCTCTCACCACGATCCGGCGGCTGCAGGTGCAGGGCGAAGCGCCTGGCGTGTCCGAGGTGACGGCCAAGCTGAAAGAGGTGTCGGCTGCACAAGAAGGTGTTGTTGCGTCCTCGATCAAGATGGAGCGCTCTACGCTATCCATGGAGCGGCGGCTGGACAGCTTGCAGCGACGCCTCGATATGGATTATCGCGCTCAACAGCAGTTGCGTAAGGACACCGAAGATCTGACGCGGGCGCGAGATCAGGGCCTGATTTCGGTTGAGCGACACAACACACTGCTCGACCTGTCGCGCCAACGATATGGCCAAAGCGTCGGTGCAGTGAATGATAATACCAAGGCCATCACTGGTGGCGCGGCCGCGAACGATAACTTCGCCAAACGAACAGGGCTTGCGGCATTCCAGGTTCAGAATCTGGGCTATCAGATTAACGACGTCGGCACGATGCTGGCATCGGGTTCTAGTCCCTTTCAGGTTCTGGCCACACAAGGCGGTCAAATCTATCAGATCCTGGGAACGTCTGAACGGGGTGTAGGGGGAGCCATCAAAGGTATGGCGACCTCGCTTGTCGGGTTGCTTGGGCCGTTGGGGATGATCGGTGCTGGGATTCTGGCGCTAACAGCGGCCAGTTATGCTTTTTACAATCTTACGAAAACGGAGGGGCCATCTGTCGAAAAGCTGCTGGATGAGCACGCACGCCTCGTCGGCGTCATCAAAGCTGCATACGACCGGCGCGCCAAATGTCCGCCAATTCGTCGACGAGGTGGCACGTATCGGCCTTGCCAATCCGGAACTGCAGAAGGTTGCGGCCGATCTGATCAAGTCTGCGGACAGCGCCGCCACCCTCGGCATAAAACTGCGGGAAACGGACTTGATGCTGAAGCTTCTTGCCGGCGGTTCGCTCTCCGAAGCCGAAAAGAAGATGCTCGGGCTGTCGACATCGACCGGGTCGGCCGTCAGTAGTTATGAGAACCTGATCCAGCGCACACGCGATCGCATCACTGAGCTCAATTTCGAGGCTGAGACGGCCGACCGGACTTCCGGTGCCGTGATGAAGCTGAAGTTGATGCACGACCTTGAGCGGGCGGCGAAACAAAGCAACATCTCCGACACCGGAAAGCTTCGCGCTGAGTGGGACAAGCTGGCAGACAGCATGGTGGCGGCGACGCGCGCATCGGCCGCGGCGCGGCTGCGGAACGATCTCAGTTTCGAGCGCGATCAGTTGTTCCGCAGCGACACAGACCAGAACATCGCCAATCGCCTTCGCGGCACCGGCTTGCCGGTCGATTTCAACTCTATCGAAGCAGGCATGATCCGGGCCAATGAAGGCCTGCGCACCATGCGTGATTTGACGCTGGAGGTGGGTAGCAGCTTCCGTCGCGATTTTGAGCAAGGTCTCGACAGTGGAATGTCGAAGGCGCAGGCGTTCGGCGATGCGATGTCGAAGGCTTTGACTCGGATAGGCGATAAGCTTCTCGACATTGCGATGAACGATGCGATCAACGGCCTGTTTCGAAATCTTGGCGGAGGAGGTGGGGGAGGCGGAATATTGAGCCTGTTCGGAGGCAACTCCACGGGCGTCGGCCTCCATATTCCCGGCGGCTTTTCTGCAGCGTTCCCGAAGCCATTCGCCAATGGCGGGGTCATGTCGTCACGCGGGCCGATGCCGCTGAACTACTATGATCGTGGCGGCATCGCCAATTCGCCGCAGGTCGCAATTTTCGGCGAGGGGCGAACGCCGGAAGCCTATGTGCCTCTGCCCGACGGACGCTCCATCCCTGTCAGCGTCGACATCCCGCAGCCGGTCGCCAACCCTGCGATGCCGCAAAACGTGCACGTGACGGTGTCGTTCGATGAGAACGGCAATCTGCAGGCCGTTATCGAAAAGACTTCGGCGCGCGTCTCGAAGGCCAGCGTCGCGAGCTTTGCCGAAAGCCCTGAGTTTGAATCTCGCGCGATCAGGGCCAACCGCGATGCGCCTTCGAAGGGAATGTGACCGTGGCGCTTCCTGCTATTCGAACTGACATCCTGTCGTCTGCCGGTTTCGAACAGCAGAACTTCGATACCACAGAGCGCCAGGAGCTGAGCCGGCAGGCCAGCGGTGTCAGCATCGGCAAAAACCTTGGCCCGGATCTGTGGTTCTGTGAGTATGGGACCAACCTGCAGAACTTCGCGAGCGCGGTGACTTTCGAAGCCAAGCTGCGCTCGCTGGCGGGAGTGACGAAGCCTTTCTCAGCCCATGATCTTCGCCGGCCGTACCCGCTGGCACATGCCGACGGCAGTTTCAATGACACTGGTGTCGTTCACACCATCGGCGTCGATAATAAGTCGCTCCGGATTGACGGCCTCGATGCCGGCTTTCAGCTTTCGATCGGCGATTATCTCGCGTTCGATTTCGATTTTGAGCCCGGCTATTCCAGCCGCGCGCTGCATCAGGTCATGGAAGCCGCGACTGCAAATGGTGCCGGTCTGACACCCGTGTTCGAGGTCTATCCGCATATCCGGCCGGGCCTGGTCGTGTCGACGCCGGTCGTTCTGAAGAAACCTTCGGCATTGTTTACGCTGGAACCGAACAGCCGCCAGTCTCGCCTCGATGGCGTGTTGCATTCCCGCATTTCCTTCCGAGCCATACAGCACATCTGATGCGTTCATTATCGTCTGAGATCCTTGCTGCGCTCAAAGCTCGCAAGCTGGTGGCTCGTGACTTCCTCTGGATCGTCGCGCGCAATAGAGAGACTGGCGCGCCGGTGCCGGACGGATACTGGTCCGACGTTGGGCCGATCACGACTCAGGTGATCAGCCCGGAGACGGGAGCGGCGGTCAGTCGCAAGTTTTATGGGGCCGGTGCTCTGATATCGATCTCCGACATCGTGTTGACGTCGAATATCACGGTTCAGAACGTCACCATCTCACTGTCGCAGGTCTCCGAGCGCGTGAATGCTCTGCTGCGTCAGTACGATGTCAAACAGGCTCCGGTCGAAATTTTCCGAGGTCTATTTGATCCTGAGACGCGGGTGATGGTTGCTCCGGCGGAATACCGCTTTGTTGGCTTCGTCGACAAGGCTCCGGTGAAGACGCCAGCGGAAGGGCAGAATGGCAACGTCACGCTGACATGTGCCTCGCATACGCAGGAACTGTATCGCAGCAACACCGATACGCGTTCCGACGCTTCGCAGCGGCTCCGCAGCGCCACCGACAACTTCTATCAGGACACGACGGTCGTCGGTGAATGGGAGTTCTTCTGGGGCAAGGCAAACGGCAAGCTCGGCAATAGAAATCCCGCTGATGCGGCCAAGCATCTGTTCAAATGATCCGGCCGGCCAACACTTTTGATCGCGACCAGGCTGTCCTGTTGCTGAAGGCCTCGCGCATTGGCGCGGGGTTCGATACGCCAGCGGGGCCAACCGGGTTCGTGTTTCCGTTCGAGGCCGCCTATGCGGCGCGATTGTTTGAGCATCATCTGTGCGCGCCTAAAGCCTATGCTCTGGTGCATGAGGTCGATGGTATTGCGCAAGGTCTTCTCCTTGCGACGGCATTCGAACATCCATTCGGGCCTGTCTGGCTCGCAAAAGAGACAGTCTGGTGGATCCAGCCAGCGCATCGCGGTCGAGCAGCCATTCTAATGCTGGACGCCTATGAAGCGTGGGCAGCCGAGCAGGGATGCCAATTCATCGGCATGGCCGGCATGGGCGAGGACCCTGATGTTGCCAAACTCTACCGTCGGCGCGGCTACAAGGTCGCGGAAACACACTTCCTGAAACCGGTCTGAAGTAATGGCGATCTTCACTGCCATCGGCGCCGTCGTGACGGCCGTCGGCACCTTCATTGGCGCCGCTGGTGCGATCGGCACGTTCATTCTGAACACTGCCGTCGGCGTTGGGTTGAACCTGCTGGCAAAGCAGATCGCCGGCAAGCCGAAGCAAACGCAACAGGCAGGTCCCGGCTATAGCGTTCAAGGCAAGCTGACCAGCGGTGGCGACGTTCCGCGCTCGATCATTGCCGGATGGCGTGCGACAGCGGGATCGCTTGTGTATGCGAACACCTGGGGTGAGGCTGGCGGCACGCCAAATGCGTACCTGACGCAGGTCATTGCCCTCGCGGATTACCCGGTCAAAGGACTGGTTGGCCTGCATGTCAATGGCGAGAAGCGCACGATCCGCTGGGATCTGGAAACGGACCGCGGTTTCGTCGTCGATGGCTTTACACAGGACGAAAAGCGCCACCTCTGGATCAGGTTCTATGACGGCACCCAGACGGCGGCAGACCCGCTCTGCGTCAACAAGGTGTCCAGTGCAGCGCGACCGTACGAGGCAACGCGTGTTGGCGTGGGCGTGCCTTATGCCGTTGTCACCTCGCGCGTGAATGACGAGCTGTTTAGCGGGTTCCCGCAATACAAGTTCGTGCTGGATGGAGCGCGCTTTTACGATATCTCAAAAGACAGCACCGCTGGCGGCGACGGTCCGCAACGCTGGGACAACCCATCTACCTGGGGTGGTGACGGCGATTATTTGCCGGCCGTTCAAGCGTACAATCTGAAGCGCGGTATCAGATACGCCGGTCAGTGGCTTTACGGCCTGCAGAAGATGACAGCGCCGCGCCTGCCGGCGGCGAACTGGATTGCGCAGATTGCGAAGTGTCGGGCGGCGGTAGACGGCCCGAATGGTCTCGAGCCCCTCTATCGCGCGTCCGCCGAAATCTTCGTCAATAACGAGATCGCCGGGACCGTCGAGCAGTTTATGACCGCGTGCCAAGGCCGTATTGGTGAGACCGGCGGCTTCTACAAAATGCACTGCGGCGCGCCGGAAGCACCGGTGATGTCGTTCACCGATGATGACATCATCTCGACGCAGGAGCAGAGCTTCACGCCGTTCTTCGGCTTGTCCGACACCATCAACGGCATCACCGCCAAGTATCCCGAGCCGGATGAGGGCTGGAACTACAAGGCCGCACCGCCGATCTATCGCACCGATCTGGAAGCACAGGCCGGCGGGCGGCGACTTCTTTCCGATGTTACGCTCGATCTGGTGCCGTATGCGCGCCAGGTCCAACAGCTCATGAAAGAAGCGCTGCAGGAAGCACAACGCGCGCGCCGGCACACCATTGTCCTGCCTCCTGAATTCTGGCCGCTCGAGCCGGGCGATATCGTCGCCTGGACATCGGTCCGAAACGGCTATGTAGCCAAGTGGTTCCGGGTTGATGGCGTAGTCGATCGCGCCGACCTCGACGTCATGGTGGACATCACCGAAGTCGATCCGGCCGACTACAATTTCAATCTTGAGACCGACTACACCGCTCCGGTGATCGGACCCACCATCGTTGTTCGTCCCCCGGCACAGCCAATCGTCGATTTTGATGCGGTCCCTTACACAATCCGCGATGCAATTGGCCTTCCTCGTCGGCCTGGGATCCTGCTCAGTTGGGAGGTGCCCGAAGAAGTCGTCGATGTGATCGGTGTAGAGTTCAAGGCCCGGCTCGCGTCCGACCCTTCGGAGATCGTGAGCAACGGCCGCACGGACGACTTCGCGGCCGGAAGCGTCGCAATTTCGCAGAACCTGATTCCGAACACGAACTACCAAGTTGCTGGGCGTTACCTGCCGGGCAGTCCGCGCGAAACGGCGTGGTCGACTTGGATGCCAGTCACGACGCCCGATAATCGTTTCAGTCTGGAGGATTTTAACGCCGCCCTGCAGCATGAGTTGGACCAGAAAATCGGCCAGCTTCGGCGTGATCAGGAAGCGGCCAATCGGTTGCTGGCCTCGCTCATTGCGGAGTCAGACGCGGCGCGCGGCGACGACAAGGTCCAAAATAAGACCGAAATCATAAAGGTGCGCCAGGGGATCACGGCCGCTTATCGCAAGGAAATCCTTGCGTCAGTCGGGCCGGAGTCGGCGCTGGCGCAGGCGATCGAGGAGGTCTCTGCTGCCGTCGGCGGTGTTGAAGCCAGCCTGAAGGTGCGCTTCATCGCCGGCGTGACACCGGTCGGAGCATTGGCTCAGTACGATGCCATTGCATCGGTCGAGAACGCATTGGCGGGCCTGAGCATCGTTGCCTACGACGACGGCATGGGCGGCGCGTATGGTCATGTTCACATTCGTGGCGATCGCTTCTTCGTCACCGATCCTTCAGCCGATGCTGTGCCAGTCGTCATTGTCGATACGATCGAGAACAAAATCTATCTAAATGGCGACATCATCCTGCCGGGCTCGATCACGGTCGAGATGTTGAGTGCGGGAATCTTCACCGCGATCAATGCCAACATCACCAATCTGACCGTCGCGAATATCAATTCGCACTATGCGATTTATAACGCTTTCAAGCGCCTCGCTGCTCCATTTTCAAGGAGTGTCACTGTTGATGGTTCTGGATCTGGCAGTCCCGGAGCAAGCGAGCGGAGAACGGGAACAATAACCGACATCGTTTACACCCCCCAATCTGGTTTGGCCGTAGTGCTTGGTTCGACCAAGTTTGATGGCGGCACGGACCCCGGCTTCGTTCCAAGCCCCGGTCTGACTTGTGAAGTGTATGTGCGCGTCAAAGATCAGGCCTCCAACATTCTCTCTTCCACCAAGATCGTCAACGTATCCGGGAGTGCGGCCCGTCCGCTCGTCCTGAACGGGCAAGTCTTCGCGGTTCCACCGATTGTCATAGAGATCCCAACCGCTGAGAACGTGACAGTGGAAGTTTATTACGACGTTTGGGTCGGCGGCGTCGGCGGCGTTGGAAGCTCAACGTTCACTTGGCGTTGGACGCAAGCGAACCTTCTCTTTCTTGAACCTCAGGGCATCCTCTAGATGGCTTACGGTGATACATACAAAGTGGGTCTTGCGTCGCTCGACGGTGTTGATCCCAAGAAGATCAACGTGACCGGCGCGTTGCTGCTGGCGAATGCAACGAAGGGCGACACCTTCGAATATGCCGCTCGCCGCGCGACCATCGCTGATGTGCCAGGCAACGGCACGATCATGCTCGAATTGCCGTGGCCGGATTCGGCGTTCTCGAACGTCGAGTATCTGGTCATTCAAGATGCGCCGCAACGCAATCCCGCGCTGGCGGTAGCGCGCAATCTGCGCGATCAGTACGAGCGCCTACGCATTTTCGATCAGGCCAAACCTGTCCTCGGCATCAAGGCGTTTCGGGTCGATGCTCCGCCGCTCGATTATGCGGTGGATGACATGCTGGTCATTGGCTTTACGCCAACCGGCGTTTTTGCCAGTCGCACCAATGCGATTGCTCGTTGGACCGAAGAAGGCACATGGTTCATCACCGCGCCGGAATATGGCTGGCGCATCATTTCGGAATCGGACTCGGCTGGCGCTGACACGATCCGCACGTGGGATGGTGCCGATTGGGTGATCAGTCAGGGCTTGCCCGGTGTCGATGCTGGCCTGTCCTACAAGTGGAGCACCGATACCGCCAACACTGATCCCGGCGCGGGATATATCAAGGGCAACGCCGCGCTGGCATCCATCACGGCGTTGCGGATCAGCAAAACCGATGCGAAGGCTTTTGCTCGCGCTGCGTTCCTTGCCACCTGGGACGACGCAACGGCGGCGGTGCGCGGCATCATCCAGATCCAGAAGAAGGGCGGCGGGGCCGACGCGATCTTCAACGTTACAGGCGCGCTGACCGACAATGGAACGTGGGACAGCATCGTCGTCGCTCACGTCCAGTCGTCGGGCACCTTTGCCAATGGCGATGACGTCATTGTCTCTTTCTCGCGCAGCGCCAATAACGGCGCGACCGGACCGGCGGTCGGTGCCACCTTCGTCTATTCGACGACGACGACAGATGCCGATCCCGGCAACGGTGTGTTCCGCTTTAACGGGGCCGTCGGCTCTGCCACGAAGGCCTTCATCGACAACCTGGAGGCGGGCGGGGCGTCGGTTACTACATGGCTGGACGCATTCGACGATCCGACCGCGACCGTCAAGGGCATGCTGTATGCGCGCGGTGTGACGTCGCAGACCGCCTTTGCGGTTTTTGCTGTGGTCGGAACCGTCGTCGATGGCACCGGCTACCGCAAGATTGACCTGATCCCGATCGCATCGGGCGGTACTTGGACCAACGGTCACACCTTTGCGCTATCTTTCTCGCCGTCAGGCAATAACGGCGCGAACGGCGCTGGCAATGCGAACGTGCCGGTGAATTTCGGCGCGGCGCGACGGCTCCTGGTGTCGGAAGACGCTGTGTCGGACATCGAGGCGTCGGGCATCACTGTGGATGCCAGCAACAACATCAGCGGCGTTGGTCAGATTTCATCCGGTCAGATCAATATAAGCGGCTTCGGAGCCTTCATCACGAATGCTGCACCGAGGGTTCAATTCATTGAGAGTGACGCTGCTGTAGATGAATCCCATTGGCGCTGGGTCGCAGACGGGGGGCAACTTCGGCTCGGTGCGCTAAACGACGCCAATACAACTGAAAGCATTGCTTTGCGTTTTATTCGGTCCGGCGCGACCGTTACCGCCGTCAATTTCCCGATCAATCTGCAATTCAACGGCAACCAAGTCCTCTCCGTCACGCTCGGTGCAGCTCTTTCCGGCGGAGCCTGGACCACTTCATATTCCGCCGGCACCGTCAGCAGCGGCACGCTGACGCCCGCCATGACGAACCGCAACGTTCAGCACTACACGAACAACGGCGCTCACACACTCGCGCCGCCGACTACAGCCGGCTCGATCATCATTGATTGCACCAACGGTGCGAGTGCTGGCGCTGTGACGCGATCCGGTTTCACAAAAGTCGATGGCGACGTGATGGCTACGACAAATGGCAAAAAATATCGCCACTTCATCACCGTCGGTGATGCTGGATCGCATTGCTATACGAAGGAGATGGCATGAACATTATCGGATATGCAGTCGTCGATCTGACATCAAACACTATCGTCGAGCGCCCTGGCGGACTGCCGTGTCGCGTGGCGCTTCAGTTCCCCTACGACGGTGGCGAATATGGGCCTTACACCATCGCGGGCACTGTCGATTTCGACAGGGCCGGACAGGTCGCGCCAGACGCCGCCAATCCGACACGCAAAATCCTCCCGCGAGTCTTGACCGATGAAGCGCCGACCGCTCCGCACACCGTCACTGGCACGACCGAGACGATCGAAGAGGATCAGGTAACGGTGACGCGCACTTATGAGTTGCTGCCGGAGCCGGTCCCGCCGTTGGTTGCGCGCTGGCAATTCTTTCAGCGGCTCGCCGTGATGGGGATCATCACCGAACAGGAGGCTGAGGATGCTGTAACCGGGACGATCCCGGCTGCAATGCTGGCGCTGGTGAACCAGCTTCCGGAAGAACAAAGATTTCCGGCGCGGATGCTGCTGAAAGGGGCTGGCACCTTTGAACGCAATCACGTTCTGACTCCCGTGTTTGCCAGTCTGTACGATTGGAGCGAGGTACAGACCGACGACTTCTTCCGCGCGGCGGCGTTGCTATGACGTTTCCGTTCCCGGTGTTCTGTCCTGCCGCGCCGGTAAAGATCAGCCACGTCAACCACTCGTTCAGCGCGGTCGACGGAGCAAGCCGCACCTTTTCCGGCGTCGTTCCTGGCGATGCAGGCTTTTACGTCGTTGCTGTCGGTTCCCAACAATCAGGGACACCGTCGATCAGCAGCATAACGGCACGCGGCGTCGCGATGACGCTGATTGAAACCGTAACCAGCACAAACACGCGAATATCGCTTTATGGCGTAAATCTTCCAGCCGGCTCGGCCGGCGATGTTGCTATTACATTCTCCGCGTCGCAGGTGCGCTGCGGTGTCGACATTTGGAAGCTGGAAAACCTTCAAAGCACTACAGCGACAGCAACCGCTAACGACAATACAAACCCTCTCAGTCAGAGTCTTGCAGTCCATGCCGGCGGCGTGGCGGTTGGTTTCGCAGTCAACGCGACCAACGGAAGCACTATTTCGTGGAGCGGACTTGCACCGGATGGAACAACCGAGCCGGGCGAGTCGTCATATGTCTCGTTGGGCGCTTCGATTGGCCCGATCGATGCTCAAACCCTAGCAATCACCGCGACCCCGACCACATTCTCTTTGGGTGTGATGGTCCTCGCTGCGTTCCGTTAGTTACGATGGTTGCGTTCGCCGCCCCGCAGGGGTAGATCATAGGCATGACCGTCACGGAACTCCGCATCGCCCTTGGTGGCAAAGGCGACCTTCAAGTCGTCTACGATGGTCAGTGTCCGTTTTGCACCCAATATGTGAAACTGATGCAGTTGCGAAAGGCTGTCGGCTCGGTCGACCTAATCGATGCACGCTCGCCCGGTGTGCAGGCGAAGATCAAGACTGCGCTGGATCTGAATCTAAACGACGGAATGATGGCCCTTTACGGCAACCGCTATTACTATGGAGCCGACGCGATCCACTTCCTAGCCACGATGACGAGCAAGTCGAACGCCTGGAATAAGGCGATGGCAATCTTCTTTCAGAACCAGACCATTGCGGGCGTATTATATCCAGTTTTGAAGCTAGGTCGAAGGGGCGCGCTATTCCTGCTCGGGCGCAAGCCGATTACTGACGCATCATCTTGACCGCTTCATCGTGGGTTTTCGGTAGCGGAACTTCGATGACCTTTTCGTCGCCGACGCGGCGCGTTTGAACCCCTTGGTCGCCGACACTCATGCAATCGGAAGAAATGACGAAGCGATACTTCTGAATCTTTGTTTTATCGAGACGCCTAAATTCGTCGAACTTGAAAATGTTCGACCAAATATGATGCGGAAATATATCGTAATTAATCCGACCATCCGCATGGGCATTCTGCAGAACGTACAGGTGGTGCGCCAAAAAGAAGTTATTCAGTCCACGGAGTTGCTGTTCGTCCCACCGCCCCCGTGGGCGATCCGCAACCGGCAACAGACAATTGTTGCCCTTCCGCATGATCTCGTAGTGCTTGGTCGTCCCGACAGTTCGCGTCGCGAAGCCCGGCGCTGATAGCCAGTTGTAATCTCCTTGATAAAATCTGCCAGATGCGCCACCGAAGTAATTGGTCGGCACCCTGTATGCTTTCCCGTCCTCTGTAATCGCGAGTATCCGCGACCAAGTGAAAGAGCCGGTCTCATACCATCCGAGCCAAGCCACCGAGAAAAATAGGTTCGCAGCTAGCAAGTATCCGGCCAGCGCTATTCCGCGCCACCATGTCAAAAATTTCTCATCGATGAACCGCAGAGCGTAGGCTAGTGCGGAGTTTAGAATGATCCACTTCCAAAAGAAGATACCCGTTACCAGCCAGATTCCGATGTGCTGCACGTCATAGACGAGACAGGTGACGCGCATTGTCCAGATGCGCCAGATTGCAAAGATCGCCGCAAGCTGCGTTCCAAGGACGAAAGTGTTGAGGATGATATTGGCGGCCGGCGTGTGCGCGACATGCAGGAACGTCGGAAGCGCCCAATCCGGCGGGACGAAGGGGACGTGACCTGTAAGCAGATTAGCTAAAAGCGTATAGCTCGTCTGGTTTTCGAGAAGCCATGACAGCGGGCCACCATCGAGCAAAACCTTGCGCATACCGGAAAAGAAATAATTCGCGAAGTGGCATGCGGTCAGAGCGAGCAGAAGGAAATCGACGGCTTCGTCCGTTGAACGCCTCGTCAATCCGATGCCCGCGCTGACCCGCTGAAATACCTGGAGCATCAGCAGCCCGATAATCAGGACAGTGCCGAATTCGAGCACAACCATCATATCCGTAGCGCTCGCCGGCACCCAACGTATCTCTTTCAGCCAATCGGCCTGCCAGAACATCAAAGAGAAGACGACGATCGAAAACGAGGGCCGCCACAGCGCGAGAGCGCAAGCGAATAAAGTTAAGACGCGGGAGGAATTAAATAGCGTCAAGAACTCGGCAGCATGTGTCGTGAGCGGGACAACAGTCGGAGAGTAAGCTGAGAAGTAGAATGCGAACAGTACGGTCAGCGTGCGTAACACCACCCGGGACGCAGGGGTCAAATCACTAGATTTCACCCAAGAAAAAGCCAGCGCGATCAGCCAAACGACGGATAGAGCGAGCCACCCCTGGTGAACCTCAATCCATTTCCGTGAAAATACATCGCGGACGGTCCACGCGAAAAATGCGAGCGGGAACAGCGGAAACAGCACGTCCAGAACGGACTGCCGCTCCACCAAAAACTGGTCAATCGTTGCTTTTAGACCGGCAGGCTTGCTCGCGGCGGCGGTCGCGTCCATCCCCTCCCCCAAATTTTGAGGAAATTGCTACCACCCGAGGTTGGGCGCGGCAAGGTGCGGCAGTAGGGGCTGTGCAGAAGGCCAAAGTTCATCGCCTAGGAAAAAATCCGCAACGAAGTGAGGTTGATAATGCTGCGATCTCTCGCAGCCGCGCTGGCGCTTGCTGGCGTGGTCATGACTTTGTCTGGTGATGAGGCGTCTGCTCGGCAGGCCTGCGCCGTCACCGACACCAATCCTTGCTCTGCACCGTCTGGACCGTGGAACGTCCACGCGCAGCGCGGCACGATTCATGGATACGCGAGGTCCTCGACCGCCCGGTCATGCCTGACTGGGCAGACGAGGGCGGTCCTGGACCGTCTGGAGGCCCGCGTGGGCAAAGTGTCGATCATCTCGACGTGCAGACCGGGCTCTGTGATCGCCGGGACTCGCCGGCCGTCCTATCACCGCTATGGCATGGCGGTGGATTTCAAGACGCCCCGCAAGGCTGAAGCGGTGGCCTTCCTGCGGACGCAGCGCGTGTTCGTCATGACGTACTCGACCCACAAACACATTCACTTCAACACCGGCCAATCGGGCGTGAAGCTCGGGGCCAATGGCTATGGCCGGAGCGTATCGGCCCGGCGCCGCCGCTAATCAATCTCACAGGACATCGATATGCTTGGACACGGGATGCTCGCCCGGCGGTGGCCGCGCGCGCCGCACGGACTCATTGACGCTATCGTGGCAGCAGCTCCGGTTGTGCTGAAGAAGCGCAAGATCAACGCGCCGCTCCGGCTGGCTCATTTTATGGCGCAGGTCAGCCACGAGTGCGGCGGCGGCACCGTGACCGAAGAGAACCTTCGCTATTCGGCCGCCCGCATGTGCCAGGTCTGGCCGTCCCGCTTTCGCTCTATCGCGGCCGCACAGCCGTTTGCATTCAATCCGAAGGCGCTGGCGAACAAGGTCTACAACGGCCGCATGGGCAACCGCGATGGCTCGGATGACGGCTGGAATTATCGCGGGCGCGGCCTGATCCAGATCACCGGACGGGACGGATATGCGCAGGTCGGCATGGTCGCGGGCCTGCCGCTGGTCGCCAATCCTGCAATGGCCAATGATCTGAAGACCGTCCTCGAGGTCGCGGCGGCCTTCTGGACATGGAAGGGCCTCAACGCCATCGCCGACACGGACAATCTGACGGCCGTCACCAAGAAGGTTAACGGCGGCACGAACGGCCTTGCCGATCGCAGAGCGTGGCTTGCGCGCTGGAAAGCCGAACTCGGCATCTGATCCTTACATCATTGGAGATTTATCATGGCAACGCCACCCAAAAAGGTGACGGTCATCCTCGTGCGCGGTCTGCTCGGGATGCTGTTTTCGCGCGGCATGGATCGTCTTGCGGAGAAGCTCGAGCGGGACGGTTACAACACGCAGGTCTGGAATCATTCGCCGCTCTTCCTTGCCTGGTTTGCGAACAAAGAAGCGTTGGCCGCGGAGATCGAGCGGCTGACGAAGGCAGGGCAGGTTGTCGCACTCATCGGTCACTCCTTCGGCGCCAATGTGCTGCTGATGGCGGCGCGGCTGATCCCGCGCATTCCAATCCCGCTGCTGATCGCGGTCGATCCGGCGGCGCAATATGACACGACCGTCCCCGGCAACGTGGCGAAGGCCATTGGATTTCGGCAAGTGCAGGAGTTCATTGGACGGGGTCAGTTACTCCCGAAAGGCACGCCTCGCGTCGAGGACATTCTGACCAAGGGCGGTCACGCCTGGCTTGATGATGCGCCGGCGATCCATAGCCGCGCCATCGCCGAAATCATGAAGCTCTGACCATGCGCGCGATCATCGTCGTTGCGCTGGGCTTGATGCTCGCCGGTTGTCTGCAGAACACGATCTTCGGCAAGTGCTCCACGTTCAGCTCGCCTAGTGCTCGCTGCGTGAAGTAGAGCCGCCGCGCCACTCAAGTCGCGGCGGCTCTATACGCGGAGTCGCTGGCCCCCGATGCGCCTCCGAGCAATCGAATTTACCACACCGCGCCCGGCGGCTCCGGGCAAATCAGCATAGGTGACCTATGAACTCCAATCTCTTCCACAACATTGCCAACATCGCGAGCCTCGTTCTTGCCGCCGCAACCGCTGCACTGCTTGCGACCGGCTGCACCACGCTTCCAACCGGTGTGCTGGAATGCTCCCAGTCGTGGATCAATCCGACTTATACGACCGTGTCCATCATGGTGCTGCAGGGCCTCAAGCTGGTCGTCAACGTGATCCGTGACGGCATCTCGGGCCTTACTAAGCCGCAGCCGCCCGTTCAGCAGTGAGTGCGTTTCTGAGGTGGCTCGGCAACTGGGTCCTCGGGGCCCTTGTCGACAAGATCCTCGCGGCGCTCGGCTCGCTTGTTGCGGCCGGGCGACGTGACCAAGCGAACCGCGACGCTGGCGCTGCCGAAGCCGTTATTGAAGGCCGAAAGCAAGAGGATGACGCGCTCGCGAAGACCCAAGCCGCAATAGACAGGGCGGACAAGAAGCCCATCGAATATCGGGACTGACCCATGACGTGTATCGGTTTCGCTCTTGGCTTTGCCTATCTGGTCTGCACTCCCCCGCAGTCCGCTCCAACCGGGAAGGCTCCGCTCTGCGATGTCGTGCGGCAAGCGGGGGGCGCGCTCAAGCCATCGCGCAAGGATACCCCAGAGAGTGCGCGCTATATGAACCGGATCGCGTCGGCTTACCGCGCCGACTGCAAATGAATGGAAGGTCGGATGATGGGTGTGACACCGCGCGACGGCTCTCGCTCAATGCACGAGGAAAACAAGGCCACTATGGCGGCCTTGGATCAGCGTGTGCTTGGCCTTGAAGGTGATGTTCAAGCGCTCCGTCATGATCTTTCGTCTGGCATTGCTTCGCTGCGGTCAGACTTCGTTTCGAGTTTCAATCAGATCAGCACCAAGATCGACAATCGGGATGATCGTCGGTGGATTCTGGGGCCCGCTGTTGGATTTCTGATGTTTATTCTGGCCGTTGTGGGCGGCCTTGGCACTCTCAGTCTGAGCCCCGTGAAAGAGAGAGTTGGCGAGCTTCAGGCAGAGATGCGCGCGACTGAGCGTGATCTAATCGAGCGTGATCGGCGGCTTTGGGATCATTCGCTCAAGATGCGAAGCGAGTTCGATTTCCTGCGTGGACAGCTTTCGCCCCGGGTAGGGGTGCGTGACTGAACCTCCCGCGCTCCTGCCATCTTCGCTGTTGTGCCGGCCCGGCTGCATCCCCGCAGTCTCACCGGACCTGCAGCATCTTGTTAATGACTTTGGAGCCATCGTGCTGATTGGAATGCTCCTAAAGTCGGTGAAATGAAAATATCGCGATGGGAGACGCTGCAGATAATGCTGCTGGTTGTTCTCCTGACGATGAGTTTGACGGCGATTGCCTATTTCAAGTTGAGCAGAGCAAGGGGCACTGCCAGCATCGCCCCACCGACTTCAACGGTAATCGGAAGCTAAGGCGCGGCAGAGGTATCCGCTGATGCCGATTCAGCGCCCGTGGCGGACTTTATTTCGCTGCCGGCACGCGAAATTGATAATATGTCAATAAATAATGTCGCACCCTCTGGTAGATTGTGGCTGAAATGCCACATTTCGCGCGTTATCTCGTAAACCTGAACCTGAGGCGAATAGGCCGCGACTTGACATTGGATCAATATCCGATCATGGAACCCATGCTGACAATCAGAGACCTGAGCCGATGCCATTCGAGCATGAAGCCGGGCAGCTGCGCAAAGCCGCGCGGCGGGGGACCGTCTTTTATACCAAGCATGGCGACGAAGAGCGCAAGAAAGATGCGATCGAGAAGATCGACATCGCGAACATGCTTTGCCGGTGCTCAGTAACTCTGGTCGAAACAAACAAAGCCAATGGCGAACAAGAGTGGCGAGCCGAGGGAAGGGATGGAGATGGGAGAAAAATTACGGTCATTGTCGTGGTTTATGAGGCGGTGGGAGAGATCAAAGTAGTCACGGCATGGGCGAATAAAGAGTGAGGATGTGTCATGCGCTGCACCTGTAGCAACGGTTTAATGGAGAGAAGCGTGAAGGCTGAGCACGTTGAGGACTTGGGCGGTATTGTCGTCAAAGTTTTGAACGCTGTTGTCGTGCAACGCTGCTCCGACTGCGGCGAAGAGATGACCGGAATCCCTGATCTGCAAGGCTTGGCGCGCGCTGCCGCCATGGCCCGAGCGCTTAACCCTGCGCGCCTAACCGGTAAGGAAGTGAAGTTTATTAGGCGTGCGCTTGACCTGACGCAGAAGGAGTTTGCCGAGAAGATGGAGCTGTCGACAGAGCATGTTTGTCGATGGGAGAATGACCATAACGGCGTTGGCGCTATGAGTGAGAAGCTTGCGCGTCACAATGCGTGCGCGCTGCTGCACGAAGAGGGCGTATGCGATTACGATCCCAAAACGATTGTTGATATGCGCTTTGTCCCTTATCCCGATGGTGGGTTGCCGCCTATCGAGATGGTTAGGGTCCGTCTACGCCCACGGAATGAAGAGGACGAAGGCATTTGGAGTGAGGTCGCTTAACGGCGACCTCTACGCCTTGGCGGCGCGCACGAATCCTCCTATCCCGCCCGCATGCCTGATGGTGTTGGACCCGGTCTCGGGTGGGAAGTGCTGATCAACGGCCAGTTCAGAGTGTTTCTGGACCGGTTCACTTGCGCCCATGAGGTCGCAATGAGGTCCAAGGCGAAGCAGCCGGCCGACCTCGTGCAGATCCGAGGCTACGAGACCGACGACGTGCGGAACGTGTTGGAGGACGGGCGTCTGGGCTGAGGCGATTTAAGCCCGGCCCCCCAGGGGAGGAGAGGGAGGCCGGGCCCGGTAGGGTTCAATCACTGTCGACGTGCCCGACCAGGACGCCGGGCGTCAATCAATCAAGAAAGGTGCCCGCGCGTTCCCGCGCTCACGACCTCGTTAGAATGTAACGCAAAAAAAGCCCGGCCGCGGTGATGGCGGGGCCGGGCGGAAGGTG
>JAFAFP010000078.1 GCA_023423415.1 Pseudomonadota bacterium
TTTATTGGGACCAGCGCGGAGGCCAGCGCCGTCGCGCGGGCGAAACCGAGGTGGATCACAATAAGAAACGCCCCAAAGGTTGCGAGGATCGCGAGGGGCGAGAGATGACTTAACCCGAGCCAGGTCACGGCGATGCCGGCCAGCCATTGCGCGGCTTGCGTTTGCAGCAATGCTGTTCCGAGGCTGATGCCAACGCCGAACAGAACGATGGTGCCCCATGGAATCCTGGGATTGGCTCGCTTCCAGTCCATAACCCCGATGCCCGGCAGGAACAGCACCGCGACCGCGACAACGGTAAGGGTCGAGCTGTCAAAGCGATGCAGCACGCCTTCCGTCGCCCAGAGTGCAAGCAGTATCAGCGAAACGGCGAGCAACCGCTTCTCGTCACGCGACATCGGCCCGATGCTTTGCAGCTCGTTGGTGATGGCCTCCGTCCCGCCCGCGAGGTCCTCGCGTTCCGGCGACATCATTAACATCATGATGTAATAGAGCCCGACCGACAGCACGAGCGAGAACGGCGCCGCTGCAATAAACCAGTCGATCCAGGTCACGTCCGTACCGAGTTGACGCTGGAGAAACCCGACGGCCACCATATTCTGTGCAGCGGCAGTCTTGATGCCGACGTTCCACACGCTGACCGCCTGAACCGTCGTAATGATCAGCAGGCCAGCAAATCGGCTTTTCCTGTCAGCACCGAACGCCAGAATGATGCCCATCATGATCGGAATGACAGCCGCCGCACGGGCCGTTGCGCTCGGCACCAGGAAAGCCAGAAGTGTCGAAACGACAATGCCGCCGATCACCACGTGGCTCGTCTTCGTTCCGACGCGTGACAACACTTGCAGTGCGATGCGCCGGTCCAACCCGGTGACGGTCATTGCGGCAGCGAGAAACAGAGCAGCAGCCACAAGCGTCAGCGCACTGTTGGAAAATCCACTCATTGCGACGCTCAGCCCCCGTGACGTACCCATGAGCACATCAGGCTTGGCGACATCGGGGGACAGACCGAGCAAAACCGCAATGAGTGCCGCAATCACCAGCGCACTCACCGCATAATCAAGCGCCTCGGTGATCCAGACGATCACGGCAAAGACGAACACGGCCAGCATTCGCTGACCGGCGACGGGCAGACCATCGGGATTGGGCAGGGCAACGATGAAGATGAGGGCCACGACCGCGATGATCAGCCCGAGATTAAACCCTGTCGTTGTCTTCGGTGAAACGGAATTAGCGTTGCTCGCCTTGGCGCTCATGACTGTTCCCGGTTCGGACATGGCCGCCTCCAACGCGGCTTCAGAACGCCGGCATTGAAGGTCCGCATTTAACCTTTGATTCCGCTACGGATCATCGCTCCTGTTTCGTCGGCCTTCAAGAACGCAGTGCGATCAGCGCAAGGTAGTAGCGTTAGCACCGGGCTTTTGAGGGAAGCCGACAGACCACACAGCGCCTCACGTATAATTCAGTTTTCAGATTTTCATTTTTCGGTATTGAAATTGAGACAATTGTCACCGCGATCCCGGCTTGCACGCGGCCATCAGTCGCCAACGCTTTCCAGCGCCGGCACAGACAAACGGAACCCGCGCTCACAAGCATTGATCTGAAGCAAATTATCGCATGGATCTGTGATATATTGCCGTGCTCACACAGCAGATACCGGAGGCTCGTCGCTAGCTGCGACCGACACGAGGGCCATCCAGGAATGCCGGTTTTGTCTAAAAATCATCAGATATGATGAGTCATCAGCCGGACGGGCCCGAACATAACTCCCGATGCAACACAGCGCCATCAAGATACCCGTCGAAAGTTCTCTGCGAACGACTTGGCAGAACATCGTCAGCGTCCCGCGTCTAGATTTGGACTCAACCAGATCTTATTCATAGAGAGAGGTTTGAGATTTCATGAAAAGGAAACTCAAGCGATGAAGTCCAATCAGAATCGCTGGCTTCTCGCGGTGCTCGCCGCCATCGTACTCGCGGGCGGGTATTATGCATGGCAGAAGTTTGGAGCGAACAGACTTCCCGCCGGTATTGCGAGCGGCAACGGTCGCATCGAAGCGATAGAAATCGACATTTCCACCAAGACGCCCGGCCGCATCAAGGACATTGCCGTCGACGAGGGCGATTTCGTCGAGATGGGCCAAGTCCTTGCGCAAATGGACACCGAGCAGCTTGAAAGCAGGCGCGCACAGGCCGAGGCAGAACTGCAGCGGGCAAAAATCGCAATTGATACTGCCAAGAGTCTGGTGACCCAACGGGAGGCAGAGCGTGAGGCCGCAGCCGCCATTGTCGCCCAGCGCGACGCGCAACTCGACGCAGCCCAACGCAAACTGAGCCGATCTGAAGAACTCATCAAGACCAACGCCACCAGTCAGCAAGTCCTGGATGATGATCGGGCAAGCTATCTCAGCGCCAAGGCGGCCGTAAGCGCTGCAAAGGCGCAGCTTGCTGCTTCGGAAGCCGCGATCGGCGCAGCCAAGGCGCAAATCATCGATGCACAAGCCGCTGTCGAAGCGGCGAAGGCGGCGATTGCCACCATTGAAGCGGACATCAAGGACAGCACGCTCAAAACCCCACGCACCGGACGCGTCCAGTATCGCGTCGCCCAACCAGGGGAAGTCCTCTCGGCCGGCGGCAGGGTCCTTAATATTGTCGATCTCGGTGATGTCTACATGACGTTCTTCCTGCCGACAGCGCACGCAGGCCGGGTCGCGATCGGCAGCGACGTGCGCATCGTTCTGGATGCGGCCCCGCAATACATAATTCCGGCCAAAGTGAGCTTCGTCGCCGATGTCGCTCAGTTCACGCCCAAGACCGTGGAGACCGAAGAAGAACGGCAAAAGCTGATGTTTCGCATCAAGGCCAGAATCCCGCCGGAGCTGCTGAAGAAGCACATTCAGCAGGTTAAGACCGGGTTACCGGGCGTGGCCTATGTCAAAGTCGATTCGTCGGCGGAATGGCCAGCGAATCTCGCAAAGACTGTACAGTGACCATGGCATCGCCCTTGGACAACGGCGCAGACAGAGACTACGCCGTTCGCGTGGAGGGCGTTGGGCTGCGTTACGGCGCAACACAGGCGCTGCAACACATCGACCTCGATATTCCCGCAGGGGTGATGGTTGGCCTGATCGGCCCAGACGGAGTTGGGAAATCAAGTCTTCTTTCGCTCGTTGCCGGCGCCCGGAGCATGCAGTCGGGTCGGATGAACGTTCTGGGCGGCGATATCGGCGATCCCAAGCATCGGCAATTGGTGTTTCCGCGGATCGCGTACATGCCGCAGGGCCTGGGAAAGAATCTTTATCCCACGCTTTCGGTCTTTGAGAATATCGAGTTTTTCGGCCGCCTCTTTGGTCAGGGTAAAGCGGAGCGTCATCGCCGCATCGGTGAGCTGCTTGAACGAACCGACATGTCACCGTTCGCGGACCGGCCTGCCGGCAAGCTCTCGGGCGGCATGAAGCAGAAGACCAGTCTGTGCTGCTCACTCATTCACGATCCGGATCTCCTGATCCTCGATGAGCCGACAACAGGCGTCGATCCCTTGTCTCGCCGCCAATTCTGGGAGCTGATCGACGACATTCGCAGGCAGCGACCGGGCATGAGCGTCATCGTCGCAACGGCTTACATGGAGGAAGCGGCTCGGTTTGAGTGGCTGGTAGCTATGAATGATGGCCAGGTGCTCACCACAGGCACCCCGCGGGAAATTCTTGAAAAAACCGGCGCCCCCAATCTCGACGCGGCCTTCATCGCTCTTCTGCCTGACGACGCACGCAAGGATCATCATGAGGTGGTCATTCCTCCGCGCCCTGCCGGAGCCGTCAGCGAAATTGCCATTGAGGCGCAGCATGTCACGGTTCGCTTTGGCGACTTTACCGCGGTCAACGACGTCAGTTTCCGCATTCCTCGCGGTGAAATCTTCGGCTTTCTCGGCTCGAATGGCTGCGGCAAGACCACGACCATGAAGGTGCTCACTGGCCTGCTGCCGGCCAGTGAAGGGACCGCTCTCTTGTTCGGCACCGAGGTCAATCCGAACGACCTCGATGTCCGGCGCCGCGTCGGTTACATGAGCCAGTCGTTCTCGCTCTATTCGGAGCTGACGGTTGAGCAAAATCTTCGGCTGCACGCGGAATTGTTCGGTATGGCGGCCGATCTCATCCCCGGCCGCATCCGGGAGATGTCCGAGCGTTTCAATCTAGCGGATGTGATCGACGTCCTGCCGGATGCTCTGCCTCTCGGCATTCGTCAGCGCCTGTCGCTCGCTGTCGCGACGATCCATTCACCCGACATTCTGATCCTTGACGAGCCGACATCCGGCGTTGATCCGATTGCGCGCGATGGGTTCTGGCAGATGCTGTCGGACCTCTCCCGCAAGGACAACGTAACGATCTTCGTCTCGACGCATTTCATGAACGAGGCGGAGCTGTGCGATCGCATCTCCCTGATGCATGCCGGCAAAGTGCTGGTCAGCGACACACCGGCAGCGATCGTCAAGAGCCGCTCAGCCAACTCGCTTGAGGATGCTTTCGTGGCTTATCTCGAGGAAGCCATAGAAGCCGCCGGCCCAAAGCCTTCGCCCCTGCCCGTTCAAGCCGATGCGACGGCCAACATACAGGAAACAGCACCCGCTCCCGCTGTCGCACAACCATCCCACCGATCGTTCGATTTGCGCCGGATGCTGGCATATACGCGGCGGGAGGCGCTCGAGCTGCGCCGTGATCCGATCCGCGCAACGCTCGCCATTTTGGGCAGCGTGATCCTAATGTTCGTCATGGGCTATGGCATCAACATGGACGTGGAGGACCTGTCCTTTGCCGTCCTTGATCGAGACGACACCACAGTCAGTCGCGACTACGTGCAGCAGATCGCGGGATCGCGATACTTCACCGAGAAACCGCCTATTGCGAGTTACGACGATCTCGACAGACGCATGCGCAGCGGCGAGATCAGTCTCGCCATCGAAATTCCTCCGAACTTCGGCCGGGATGCAACCCGTGGCCGGCCGGTTGAAATTGCGGCCTGGATCGATGGCGCGATGCCCTCGCGCGCGGAGACCATTCGCGGCTATGTGGAGGGCATGCACGCCACGTGGCTGGCGCAGAAGGCCCGCGAGCTCTATGGCAGAGCCGCGAATACCGGCACTTTTCAGCTCGCTGTCCGGTATCGCTACAATCCGGATCTCCAGAGCCTTGTGGCCATGGTTCCGGCGGTCATCCCGCTTCTACTGCTGATGTTTCCCGCCATGCTGACGACGCTCAGCATCGTCCGGGAGAAGGAACTGGGATCCATCATCAATTTCTATGTGACCCCCGTAACCAAGCTGGAATTTCTGCTCGGAAAACAGCTTCCTTACGTTGCTCTCGCCTTCCTCAATTTCCTTCTGCTGACTGCGTTCGCGATTTTCATTTTCCGTGTTCCGTTTACCGGCAGCTTTGTGACCTTCGCCACCGCGGCGCTCCTGTACGCGATCGTCGCCACGGCCATGGGTCTGGTCATATCAAGCTTCATCAATAGTCAGATTGCAGGAATCTTCGCGACCGCGCTGATCACACTCATTCCCGCGATACAATATTCCGGGATCACCGATCCCGTTTCGTCGTTGCAGGGTATGGGCGCTTTCATCGGGAAGATTTACCCGACGACTTACTTTGTAACGATCTCGCGCGGCACATTCTCGAAGGCCCTGGATTTCGGCGATCTGGCAAGCTCCTTCATCCCCTTGTTGATAGCTGTGCCGGTCCTGCTCGGACTGGGTGTTCTGCTCCTCAAGAAACAGGCTTCATGAGATGCGCCTCTCCAATGTCTTCAGACTTGGAATCAAGGAGCTCCGCGGCCTTCAGCGAGATCCGGCGCTTCTGGTGCTCATCGCCTATGCCTTCACAATATCCATTTACACGGCGGCCAAGGCGATCCCCGAAACACTCAATCAGGCTCCGATTGCAATCGTCGACGAAGACCAGTCTCCGGTTTCGTCACGCATTGTCACGGCTTTCTATCCTCCCTATTTCGTACCGCCCCGCGTGATCACCATCGATGAGATGGATCGCAGAATGGATTCGGGGATCGATACCTTCGCCCTCGACATCCCGCCGAACTTCCAGCGCGATCTGCTCGCGGGAAAATCCCCCACCATTCAGCTCAACATCGATGCGACGCGAATGACGCAGGCTTTTGCCGGAGGCGGTTACGTACAATCGATCGTCACAGGAGAGGTCCGCGAATTCCTCGATCGCAATCGGCAGTCCGCCTCGGTCCCCGTCGCACTCAACCTGCGTTCGCGGTTCAATCAGGAGCTGAACAGAAGCTGGTTCGGCGCCATCAACAACGTAATCTCCTCGATCACGATGTTGTCGATCATCCTGACGGGGGCGGCCCTCATCCGCGAACGGGAGCATGGCACGATCGAACACCTTCTCGTCATGCCGGTTACTCCGATCGAAATCATGATCAGCAAGATATGGTCAATGGGGCTGGTCGTGTTGCTCGCTTCAGCTTTCGCGCTGGTCTTTGTCGTTCAGGGGGCGCTGTCAGTGCCCATTCAGGGTTCGATAACGCTGTTCCTTGCCGGCGCCGCCTTGCAGCTCCTTGCGACCACAAGTCTCGGAATCTTCCTCGCAACCATCGCCGGATCGATGCCGCAATTCGGCTTGCTGCTGATGTTGGTTCTTCTTCCCCTGCAGGTGCTTTCCGGCGGATTCACTCCGCGTGAAAGCATGCCGGAATTCATTCAAACGATCATGCTCGCCGCACCGAACACGCACTTTGTGATCCTCGCGCAAGGCATTCTGTTCCGCGGCGCCGGCATCGAGGTCGTGTGGCCACAGTTCGTCGCCCTCTTTATTATCGCTTCGATCCTGTTCTTCTTCTCCCTCAGACGCTTTAGAGGATTCCTCAGATAACGCGGATTGCGTCCTTGGAACGACGAGACGGATCGATACTGTCACGCTTCACTCGGTCACATTTTTAGATGCCCGGTGATCTGCGCCTTTGGTGTTGGCATTGCAGAGAGCACATCTGACGCTCCGTGTAACCGCGACCTCGGCCGCCGGCCATTGATCCACTTGGCGAGTGGCTCTTATCGCTGCCTCGTTGCTGGAAAACGGCTTCGGGATGCTCACAGACCGATCTTCGGTCGTGAAATGGTGCCGGCGGAGGGATTTGAACCCCCGACCACCCGCTTACGAAGCGGATGCTCTACCACTGAGCTACGCCGGCCCGACTGCTGCAATAAGGCGTTCCTGATAGCGACCCGAGCCTGAATTTACAAGGCACAGCGTCGCTCCGGTGCCCCAATCAGGAAAACAAGCGCTTCCAGCCCGGCGAAGCGGCGGATCTGCCGTCGGGGACGGGGTCCGGTTCATGTTCACCTTCGGGGCCGGGATCGTCGGGCACATGCGCCAGGGGAACGATAGTTTCGGCAACCGGCGTTGGACGCGGCTTCGATTCGCGGACCGGTGCGGCCGGACGAACCGGCTCGGGGGGCGAGGCGACCTCGGCTTCGCTCACCGGTTGTGGCTCCGGCTTGGCGGCCGGTTTCGGGGCAGGCTCGGTCACCGGCTTTGCATCGATCACCGGACGGGTCGATGTTTCTTCGATGTCCGCCTCCGGAACCGGTTGGGCCGTGGCGATTTCCGCAACCGGCGCTTTCCACTCGAACGCATCGATCCGTCCGCTGACCGGGGAGATCGGCAGCCAGCGATCCGAAACGTAGCCATCTGCGGTCCAGGCGGGATCGCGTTGGGCATGCACGGCGCGTGCGGTCCATTCGCGGGCTCGGCCTTCATTGGCCGAATCGGAATGTTCAAGATCGGCCATCAGCAAGGCAACGCGCTGCGATGGCTGTGCCAGATACGGCGCCATCGCACGGCGCGCTTCGGCGAATTCGCGCGCATTGATGGCGGCGCGCGCCAACGCCAGCGCGCTTTCGATATTGTTGGGCACAAGCGACGCCAGCTTGCGGGCGCGGTTCAGCCGGTCCAGCGCCGAATCGCCGAATCGCAAATAGACATAAGTCTCCGCAAGATCAGGATGTGGCGACACCTGCCACGCCCGCTCGATCATTTTGGTTGCTTTGCGCAGCTCGCCATTCTCGGCCAGGAAGCGCGCCGCCAATGCGACGGCCGGCACAAGATCGGGCGCAAGCTTCACCGCCTCGAACACCGAAGCCTTTGCGGTATCGCGCTCGTTGTCTTCGAGCGAGATCGCGCGAGCCGTCAGCAGTACAGCGCGTTGCCGTTTGAACGAGTCGCGATCAAGCGCGCCTGACGCGCGGTTGCGCTCGAGCATGTCGAGCGCACCGGCAAAATCGCCGCTGGCGCAGCGGATCTGCAGCACGGCCTGACCGGCCCATGGCAGGGACGGCGCAATCTTCGCCGCCTCTTCGGCATAGAGCCGAGCCTTGACGAGATCGTCGCGACGTTGCGCTTCGATGAACAAGCCGCGCAGACCCAGCAGCTTGGTCGGTTCGTGCGCAGCCATCTCGCGAAATGCACGCTCGGCGGCAGCACGATCGCCGGTGAGTTGGGCCGCTTGCGCGCTCAGCAACAACGCCAGCGGTTCATCGGACGCAAGCTTGCGCACATCATCGGCATAGCGTTGTGCCGCGCGGGTATCGCCGGCGCCGACCGCGATCAGGCCACGCTCGATCGCCCGTTGCCCGCGCTCGTCACGCCGGCGCTGCATCGATTCACCCGTGCGGCGCGGTGCACGCCACAGCATCACCAGAAGCGACCACGCGAAGATGGCGGCTGCGATCACCAGCAGCAGCGCTGCTTTCATCACCAGCAATGACGTCTCGATGCGCCAGCCAAGCCAGGTAACCGAGACAGTGCCGGGCCGCTCGGCGACCCAATGCACACCCAGCGCGATCAGTCCAAGGACAACCAGAAAAATGGCTACGCGGATCATCGGTGCATCCGCCTCACGAACCGGATTTGGTGAGCGCGCTCAGCGCATTTCGCGACAGATCGCGTACGGCAGTGATCGCGGCGTTGCGCGCTTCCGCTTTGGCGATCCAGGCTTGCGCGGGCGCACGCGCGTCGGGCGGCAACTTGGCAAGCTCGGTCAGCGCACCGCGAATATCCGCATGCTCCGCGCGCACTTCGATCCGCGCCTTCACATTGTCGGGCTCGTCTCCTGCGACATCGCCGGCCGGACGAATGCGGACGATCTTCTGTGCATTGGCCTGAAGGCGCTCAAGGAAACTGCCTTGTGGCGCTTGTTCCGTGCGCGCCGCTTTCCAGATCGCCGGCATCAGGTTTTCAAGTTCGCGCCCAAGCGCTGCTGCCGTCGGCACACCGCCCGAGGCAAAGGGTTCAAGCGTTGCGACCGCACGCGCGTCGGCCGACAGCGCTTTGGCGGCCGACAGTTCCGCGGTGAAAGGTACGCCGCTTTCAACCGCATTGCGCAATGCCATGCTGACGATGGCAAGGCGGCTGCGCGCATCATCGACAGGCGCACTGGCGCGGCGCTTCAATTCGGCTTCGCTGGCGCGCGCCGACTGCTCGAGCGAACGTGCGGATTGTTCGAGCGTGGCGATCCGGCTCATCAGGGTATCGATCTCGGCACGCGATTCCGGCGTGGCGGGATTCGCCTTTTGCGCAGCCTCGGCCGCGGCCACTGCACTGGCCGCCCGATCGCGTGCTTCGCGAGCGGTGGCAGCGATCTCATCGTTGCTGCGTTCACGCGCCACAGCCATGTCGGTCGCGGTCTTGACTGCGGCTTCCGCCGCGGCGACGCGGGCGAGCAATTGCGGATCGTCTTGTCTCGGCGCTGCGATCGCCGCCTCAATCTTGCTGAGCCGCGCCTGCAATTCCGGGCTGGGCGCGAATTGTACCGGTTCAAGTGGTGCGGGTGGAGCAAAGACGCGTCCTGCCAGCCATTGCGATGCGCCAAATCCGATGACGAAGAACAAGGCAGAGGCGGCCGCCGCGATCCCGATCACGGGCCAAGGCGTAGCTTTGCGCGGTGCCGATGGAATCTCGCGCGCCGATGTCTCATCACCGCCGGCGCTGCTGCCCTCCGAACTCTCTTCGGAGCTGGCGTTCGATTCGGTACTCGCCGGCGTATCCTGTGATTCGGCTGCGGCCGTTTCCGACTTGAACTCGCTCGCCTTCAGATCGATCGTGGTCGGACGTTTCGACTTTTGATCGGCCGCACCTTGCGGCTTGGTCGTCTTTTCATCTGTCATGGCGCGCAGTCTCCGGTGACGAGACGCAGACAGCCTCAGTCGGGCGGCCGGGCGTTCGTCGATAATAGACACGATATATTGCGGCAACCAGACGTCAGAACTCTTTAAAAATGACGATTAAGAGATCAAATCCAGCATGGCTGCCTCGTCGGGGCGAGCGGCGATGCTGATATGTCGCGCGCCGATGTCCGATAACGGCTCGGACGCGCGCTTCGACAAGCAAAAATGCTTCAATCCGGTTATCGCAGGGATAAGATCATCCCGATATGCACAAGCAACGAAGATCTCGGTGCTGCGCCTTGAATAATGAAAGACGCCGTCGATTTGTCCGGCTCTTAATGTGTCGTTAATCTCACTGGAAAATCGGCCAGCCGCCTTGGCGCGATAAACCACGACGATGTGCAACCGCAAGCCGAACGGAGCCAGCTCAGCCGCCATGTCGCGGGCGCGATCATCACCGGCAAGATAAAGCAGCGGCACTTGCTCACCGCTCATATGTTGCGCGATCGTCCTGGCCAGATCGCCGCCATCGCCATTCGCCGCAACCGCATGCGCGAACCCCCCACGCTGCGCGGCAACCGCCGTCTGCGGACCAACTGCAAAACAGCGCAGCGACGTCAGTGCTGCACGCTGCGGATGGACAGCAATCGCTCGTGCGGCATTCCCGCTCGTCATCAACACAGCGGACCATGGTCCGGAGCCAAACGAGACATCGGGAATATTCTCGATCTCCAGCATCGGCGCGAACACAACATCGTGCCCGCGTTGACGCAACGCTGCCGCTGTGCGCTCCGCTTCAAAAACCGGCCGCGTCAGCAACAGCCGCACGAATCACCCCTGCGTGAAAAAGCCGGCACCGCCGCGCGCCTTCAATTCCTGTCCGGCATCGTTGCCAAGTCGCACAGCGTCTGAAATCGAGCCCTGCCGTGTTGTCTCATGGACCTCGCTACCATCCGGACGCAGGATCATGCCGCGGAAGTTCAACTGATCGCCAGCAACGGTTGCATAACCCGCAATCGGCGTGCGGCACGATCCATCCAGCGCGTCAAGAAACGCGCGTTCGGTTTCGAGCGCAATGAACGTGTCCCGATCCGCGATCGGCGCAACCAGTTCGCGGGTGCGCATGTCATTCTCGCGGGATTCAATGCCGATGGCGCCCTGGCCGACCGCGGGCGGAAAATCATCAAGCGGAAAAATCGCGGTCGCGATGTGCTCAAGCTTGAGACGCTTGAGCCCGGCTAGCGCGAGCAGCGTCGCATCGACCTCGCCTTCATCGAGCTTGCGCAACCGCGAGTGCACGTTGCCGCGAAATACTGTCACACGAAGATCGGGCCGCAGCCGTTTCACCAGCGCCTGCCGGCGCAAGGATGCAGAACCGACCAACGCGCCCTGTGGCAGATCGGCGAGCGACTTCGCCCGGGGGCTGATGAAAACATCGCGTACATCCTCGCGCTCGAGGCACGCAATCAGCGCCAGTCCCGCCGGCAAAACGGTCGGCAGATCCTTGGACGAATGCACGGCGATATCGATGCTGTTGTCGAGCAGCGCCTCTTCAAGCTCCTTGGTGAACAGGCCCTTGCCGCCAGCCTCGGAGAGCGCCCGGTCGGTAATCTTGTCGCCGGTGGTCTTGATTGCGTGGATTTCGATCGCTTCCGGTGCGCAGCCATGCGCCGCGGCCAGCCGGTCGCGAACGGTATGCGCCTGCGCGAGAGCCAGCGGCGATGCACGCGTCCCGACCCGCAGCAAAACCCCGGAAGATGCCGATTGCACCATTGAACCTCACAATGCTACGCCGGACCTACTCCAACGTCTGACGGCAGGCCATAGGGCCCTTTCCGGCGAAGAAAGCAACTTCGAAAGCGACCTGGAACATAACCCACGGAACCAAGGCGTCTGATGATCGTCCTCGGCATTGAAACAACGTGCGACGAAACTGCCGCAGCCATCGTTGAGCGGACAGCGGACGGCCGCGGACAGATCCTCTCCAACATCGTTCTGTCGCAGACCGATGAGCACGCAGCCTTTGGTGGCGTCGTGCCGGAAATCGCCGCGCGCGCGCATGTCGAGGTGCTCGATCTTCTGATCGCCCGCGCGCTGGACGAGGCGCAATGCGACTTCCCGGCGATCGACGGCATCGCCGCAGCAGCAGGCCCAGGTCTGATCGGCGGCGTGATCGTCGGTCTCACCACCGCCAAGGCGCTCGCGCTCGTGCATCGCACGCCGCTTATTGCCGTGAACCACCTGGAAGCACATGCGCTGACCGCACGGCTGACCGACCACGTCGATTTTCCCTATTGCCTGTTCCTCGCCTCGGGCGGGCACACGCAGATCGTCGCCGTGCGCGGCGTCGGCGACTACGTCCTGCTCGGCAACACGATGGATGACGCCATCGGCGAAGCCTTCGACAAGACCGCCAAGCTGCTCGGCCTGCCCTATCCCGGCGGTCCGCAGGTCGAACTGGAAGCGCGGCGGGGCGACCCGCATCGTTTCGCCTTGCCGCGTCCGTTGCAGGGACGGCGCGAGCCGGATTTCTCTCTCTCCGGCCTCAAGACCGCGTTGCGGCTTGAGGCGGAGCGCATCGCCCCGATCAGCGACCGCGACGTCGCCGATCTTTGCGCGTCGTTCCAGCAGGCCGTTGTGGATCTGACCCATGACCGGTTGCGGGCAGGCTTGCGCGTATTCACCGAGCGCTACGGCAAGCCGAATGCACTGGTCGCGGCCGGCGGCGTGGCAGCAAATCAGGCTATCCGGGGCGTGCTGCAACGCCTGGCGCAGCATGCCGGCATCCAGCTGGTTGTACCCCCGCCCGCGCTCTGTACCGACAATGGCGCCATGATCGCCTGGGCCGGGGCGGAGCGGCTGGCCGCAGGATTGACCGATCCGCTCGAGGTCGCACCGCGCGCGCGCTGGCCGCTCGAGCAGGTGGCGCATATGCCAGACAGCGGCCTTGCCGCCTCGCACGGCTGACCGCGCATGGCCTATCAGCAGATATCGGTGATCGGCGGCGGCAGTTGGGGCATCGCGCTCGCCAGCGCAGCGCAGCGCGCCGGCCGCGATGTCACGCTGTGGATGCGGAACAAACAGGCGGCGGAAGACCTCGACCGGACCCGCCAAAGCCCACGTTTGCCGGGCGCGAACCTCGACAGGGATATCAGGATCACCGCCGATCTGCGGCGCGCGGCCCAATGCGACGCGCTGCTGCTGGTGGTGCCGGCACAGGCTCTGCGCGATGTGGCTGGCGACCTTGCCGCATTGCTCGCACCCGCAACGCCGGTTGTCGCCTGCGCCAAGGGGATCGAACGCGGCACGCGCAAATTCATGACCGAAGTGATCGAGGAAGCGGCACCCGACGTTTCGCCGGCCATTCTCTCGGGCCCGAGCTTTGCGTCGGATGTCGTGCTTGGCTTGCCGACCGCCGTCACGCTCGCCGCGCGTGACGAGAAGACCGCCACTGCGCTGGCCCATGCACTCGGCTCGGCGACGTTTCGGCCCTATCACTCGACCGATCTGCGCGGCGTCGAGATCGGCGGCGCGGCGAAGAATGTACTGGCGATTGCTGCCGGCATCGTTTCCGGCCGTGGGCTGGGCGCAAGCGCCGCCGCCGCACTCACCACACGCGGCTTTGCAGAGCTGGTGCGTTTCGGTCGCGCACTCGGCGCAAAACCGGAAACGCTGACCGGCCTTTCGGGACTCGGCGATCTCATTCTCACTTGCTCGACGCCGCAATCGCGCAATTTCTCGCTCGGGCTTGCACTCGGCCAAGGACTGTCGCCGCTTGAAGCGATTGCAAAAACCGGTCTGGCCGAAGGCGTTTACACGGCGTCGGTGCTGAACGACATGGCGCGCGAACACGATGTCGATATGCCGATCGTCGCCGCGGTTGCCGATATTGTCGAAGGACAAGCGAGCGTCGATGAAGTCATCGGACGGTTGCTGACACGGCCATTCCGCGCGGAGGGATGAGATGAACTACTGGCTGGTCAAAAGCGAACCCGATGCCTGGTCCTGGGACCAGCAGGTGAAGAAGGGCGCCAAAGGCGAAGCCTGGACCGGCGTGCGCAATCACACCGCCAAGCTCAATCTCATGAAGATGAAGAAGGGCGATCTCGCCTTCTTCTATCACTCCAATATCGGCAAGGAGATCGTCGGCATCGTCGAGGTCGGCAAGGAGCACTATCCCGATCCAACCGCCAATACCGGTGACCCCTGGGTTGTCGTTGACATGGTTGCACGCGAACCGCTGAAGACGCCGGTGACGCTGCAAGCGATCAAGGCCGAACCGAAACTGAAAGAGATGGCGCTGCTGAAATATTCACGACTTTCGGTCCAGCCGGTCACGGCGGCGGAATGGAAGATCATCTGCAAGATGGGCGGACTGTAGATCTCATCCCCTGCGGAGCGCGCGCCGCACAAAAGCGGAAACGTCCGCCGCCGCAGCGGCATGCAGACGAAAGTGGCAGCCACGGCGGCTTGCCCGAACCGCTTGCCTTTGCCCATAATTGGAGCCAACAAGAACGCCATGGGACGATCCGTGTCCCCTGGTGCCGCCGGGAGGAATGAAATGTCGGACAAGATCTATGACGTCACGCCCGAGTGGCAGAAGCGGGCTCTGATTGACGACGCCAAATATCGCGAGATGTATGCGGCGTCGATTGCTGATCCCGACAAGTTCTGGGCTGAGCAGGCGAAGCGTGTCGATTGGATCAAGCCCTTCACCAAGGTGAAGAATACCTCCTTTGCGCCTGACAATGTCTCGATCAAATGGTTCGAGGACGGTACACTCAACCTCGCCTATAACTGCATCGATCGGCATCTTGCGAAGCGCGGCGACCAGACCGCAATCATCTGGGAAGGCGATGATCCAAAGGATGACAAGAAGGTCACCTACAGGGAATTGCACGCCGAAGTCTGCAAGTTCGCCAACGTCCTGAAAGCGCAGGGCGTCAAGAAGGGCGACCGCGTCACGATCTATCTGCCGATGATCCTGGAAGCAGCCTATGCGATGCTGGCCTGCGCGCGTATCGGTGCAATCCATTCGGTCGTATTCGGCGGCTTTTCGCCGGACTCACTTGCTGGCCGCGTCGATGACTGCAAATCCGACGTTATCATCACGGCCGACGAAGGTGTGCGCGGCGGGCGCAAGATCCCGCTCAAGGCGAACACCGACGCCGCATGCGACAAGGTCGGTCACGTTAAATCCGTCATCGTCGTGCGCCATACCGGCGGGGCCGTGAACATGAAGCCTGGCCGCGACATCTATTACGATGACGCGGTGAAGGACGTTCCGGCGGATTGTCCGTGCGAGGAAATGAATGCGGAAGATCCGCTGTTCATTCTCTATACGTCGGGATCGACCGGCCAACCGAAGGGCGTGCTGCACACAACAGGTGGCTATGCCGTCTTCATCTCAATGACGCATCAGTATGTGTTCGATTATCACGACGGCGATGTTTACTGGTGCACCGCTGACGTCGGCTGGGTGACCGGACACAGCTACATCCTCTACGGGCCGCTGCAGAACGGCGCGATCACGCTGATGTTCGAGGGCGTGCCGAACTACCCGACCAATTCCCGCTTCTGGGAAGTGATCGACAAGCATCAGGTCAATACCTTCTACACCGCGCCGACAGCGATCCGCGCGTTGATGCAGGCCGGCGACGAGCCGGTGAAGAAGACTTCGCGCAAATCGCTGCGGCTGCTCGGCTCTGTTGGCGAGCCGATCAATCCGGAAGCGTGGGAATGGTATCACCGCGTCGTCGGCGATGACCGCTGCCCGATCGTCGATACCTGGTGGCAGACCGAAACCGGCGGCATCCTGATCACGCCGCTGCCGGGCGCGACCAAGCTGAAGCCCGGCTCGGCGACGCGGCCGTTCTTCGGCGTGAAGCCCGAGCTTGTGGACGCCGAGGGCAAGGAGCTGGACGGCGCGACCAGCGGCAATCTCTGCATCGCCGATTCTTGGCCCGGCCAGATGCGCACCGTCTATGGCGACCACCAACGTTTCGTCGACACTTACTTCAGGGCCTATCCCGGCAAATATTTCACCGGCGACGGCTGCCGCCGCGACGAGGATGGCTATTACTGGATCACCGGACGCGTCGATGACGTGATCAACGTCTCCGGCCATCGCCTCGGCACGGCGGAGGTTGAGTCGGCGCTGGTCGCGCATCCGAAAGTGTCGGAGGCCGCCGTGGTCGGTTATCCGCACACCATCAAGGGCCAGGGCATCTATGCCTATGTCACGCTGATGACCGGCGAAATCGCGACCGACGATCTGAAGAAGGAGCTGGTCGGCTGGGTCCGCAAGGAAATCGGCCCGATCGCCTCGCCCGATCTGCTGCAATTCGCGCCGGGCCTGCCGAAGACCCGTTCGGGCAAGATCATGCGCCGGATCCTCCGCAAGATCGCCGAGGATGATTTCTCCAATCTCGGCGACACCACGACTCTTGCCGATCCGACCGTGGTCGATGACCTCGTGACCAACCGGCAGAACCGCGCATAGCGGATCCGTTGACGAAACAGTGTTCCCAAGTAACGCGGCCGTGATGGCCGCGTTGCCGTTTTTCAACACCGTTTAGAGAGTTTTAGCGAGGTTTCAGGGATCGGCTTTTGATGCTGCCCCGATTCGGCTATTTTCCCGCCCAAATCGGGGCGAACGCCTCGCGATGCACATTTGGGATTGGAATCATGCGTACGGCGCGGTTTCTCGCCTTTTCGATCATAGCCTCTGTGGCTGCGACCGCTTTCACAGCAACCACTCCGGCTCTCGCCCGCGAGACCGTGAATTTCAGCGGCGATTACATGCCCGGCACCGTGGTGGTGAAGCACAGTCAGCGCCGCCTCTATTATGTCGTCGGCGGCGGCAAGGCGATCGCCTATCCGGTCGGCGTCGGCAAGGCCGGCAAGTCCTGGTTCGGAACCCGCTATATCGACGGCAAGCGGATGCGTCCGGCCTGGTCGCCCCCGGCCGAAGTGAAGCGCGACAAGCCGAGCCTGCCGAATGTGATCCCGGGCGGCTCACCGGCCAATCCGATGGGTGTCGCAGCGCTGACGCTGTCGGGCGGTGAATATGCCATCCATGGCACCAACGTGCCGCGCTCTGTCGGCGGCTATGTCTCGTATGGCTGCATCCGCATGCACAATGCCGACATCCTCGACCTGTTCGATCGCGTCAACTACGGCACACGCGTGGTGGTGACGCAGTAAAGCGCCACCCCGTCATTCCGGATGGCGCGAATGCGCCAGACCCGAAATCCATTTGCACCAAAGCTTTTGCTGGATTCCAGCGGTCGCGCATTCCAGGCGCGCCCCGGACCCACTGCTGCTACCCGCACCACGTCGCTCTGCGCCCGCCGTCATAAGCGCGTACGACGCCAGCCCTGAGCAAAGCCGCGGACACATCCGGCGTGTTTCGCGTCGCCGCGCTCGCGACAACACGGCCGCCATATTTGTCAAAGTCAATCTTGCCGATGGTGACGCCGCCGTCCGACAGCAGGCGCTGCAACGTATCGCGGGCGACCTGCGCCATCCGGTATTCCTCCGCACAACGCGCGCCGAATTCCGGCGCGTCGATGCCACGCAAGCGTACGCGCGTCGTCACCTGCATGCCGGGCCAGATATGCACCCGCGCCTCGAAGGTGTCGCCGTCATTCACCCGCAACACATCGGCAACATGACCACCGGCCGCCAGGCGCAGGTCCTGCAGACCTGGCGGTGCGAGTGACGCCGTCGTCTCAGCCGGACGCGCAGCCGCCGCAAGGCGGACCGAACCCTTCAGCGCCGCACCGGCCGCCATCCCGGCGACGAACACCAGCCCCAGCAGCAGCCCCGCCATCGGCAGGGGCGCGGATAATAATCTTGATCCAAGGAACATGATCCTATATCAACATAAAGGCGAGCGAGTCGCAATCTCAATCAATGGTTGCATATCAATTTCCGCTCAATCCTTTCATGCGGCGCAGCGCCGCGTGATCTTGCAGGGAACCTAAGCCCTCACCATCCTCTTGAGCGACCGGTGAGCGGCGGAAAAGCCGCCCGGTCCAGGAGGGAAAGATGAATTACTTCAAGACAGCCATGCTGCTGGCCGGTCTGACCGCGCTGTTCATGGGTGTCGGCTATCTGATCGGGGGCTCGAGCGGCGCGCTCATCGCGCTGGTCGTCGCGGCCGGCATGAACGTCTTCACGTACTGGAATTCGGACAAGATGGTCTTGTCCATGAACGGTGCGCACGAAGTGGACGCGCGCACCGCGCCGGACCTTTACGCCATGGTGCATGAGCTGGCGAGCCGGGCGAACCTGCCGATGCCGAAGGTCTATCTCATGGACAATCCGCAGCCGAACGCGTTCGCGACCGGCCGCAACCCTGAGAACGCCGCTGTTGCGGTGACCACCGGCCTGCTGGAACGGCTGTCGCGCGAGGAAGTCGCAGGCGTGGTCGCGCACGAGCTGGCGCATATCAAGAACCACGACACGCTGATCATGACGATCACCGCGACCATTGCCGGTGCGATCTCGATGCTGGCGCAGTTCGGCATGTTCTTCGGCGGCGGCAATCGCGACAGCAACAGTGGCGGCATGGGCATCATCGGCACCTTGGCAATGGTGATCCTCGCGCCGATCGCGGCGATGCTGGTGCAGATGGCAATCAGCCGTACGCGCGAATACTCAGCCGATAAGCTGGGCGCGCAGATCGTCGGCCATCCGGACTGGCTCGCCTCGGCGCTGGCCAAGATCGCCAATGCCGCGCATGTGATCCCGAACGAGACCGCCGAGCGCAACCCGGCCACCGCGCATATGTTCATCATCAACCCGTTGTCGGGTGAGCGGATGGACAACCTGTTTTCCACCCATCCCGCGACCGAAAACCGGATCGCGGCGCTGAACGCCCTGGCGAGCCAAATGGGTCAGGGTGGTTTCGGCGGCGGACAGGGGGGCGGCTATGACGGTGGGTACAGCGGCAATGCGGCGCCACGCGCTGGTGGCAGCGTTCCACGGTCCGGTCCATGGTCGGGAGCCGGCCGCCGCGGACCGGACGGCGGTCCCTGGGGCCGATAAGGCTTCCACCACAAAGACTTACCGCGCAGAAAAATACGGCGGATGCCTCGCGTCTGCCGTATTTTCATATTCCTGATTGACGGCAACGAGGCACCGATTCGAACGTCGTCGCGTGGCGCCTTGCCAGCACACCAGCACAGATGGCCCTGACGGAGCGGCGGCGATCCGCCCTTCGGATTTTAAGGCCTTTCGTGATACGTGAATTGAGGACGCGGCCAGGTGTGGGGGCCGCATAACGAGGGGGCCGTTTCGGTGGCGCGGGTTTCGGTCGCGGAGCGTGGCAGGCTGTCGTGGCTGCTGGTGCGCCGCGGTTTGCGTCGCGCAAGCGGACGCGTGACCAATTTTCCGCTGTTGCCGTGGCGTCTGATCCCGCGCAAGGCGGATCGTCTGCTGCTGTCGCCG
Organism: Pseudomonadota bacterium; assembly: GCA_023423415.1. Taxonomy (GTDB): domain Bacteria; phylum Pseudomonadota; class Alphaproteobacteria; order Rhizobiales; family Xanthobacteraceae; genus Pseudorhodoplanes. The sequence goes on from JAFAFP010000078.1 coordinate 19,636, forward strand.
CAGGATTTGCGCACGGCCGACGGCACCCGCGCGAACGAGATCTATTCCGGCCGCTTTGTTTTCGCGGGCAAGGTTGTCGTTTGCGACGGCCGCTCGCCGTTCGAAATGGTGCCGCCGTCCGACGAATGGGCCGCCGAGCTGTACGGCTTCGGCTGGCTGCGCCATCTGCGCGCCGCCGATTCAGCGATCACCCGCGCCAATGCCCGCGCATTGGTCGATGAGTGGATTTCGCTGCAGGGCTCCTGGCACGCCTTGGCCTGGCGTCCCGATGTGCTGACCCGCCGCATCATCTCCTGGATCAGTCAGGCGCCGATGATCCTTCAGGATGTCGATGTTCAGTTCTATCGCCGGTTCATGCGCAGCCTGACGCGGCAGGTGCGCTATCTGCGCCACAATGCATCCGAAGCGCGCGCCGGCGCGCAGAACCTGCAAGCGACCATCGCGCTGATGTATGCAACGCTCTGCATGGCAAGCCAGGACCGGCATCTGCGCAGCACCGTGAAGCGCCTGAGCGATCAGCTCGATCAGCAGATTCTCCCGGACGGCGGCCATATCAGCCGCAATCCCGGCGCGATCGTCGAATTGCTGCTTGATCTCATGCCGCTGAAACAAGCCTTTTCCTCGCGCAACATGCTGCCGCCGCCGGCATTGCTCAACGCGATCGACCGGATGATGCCAATGCTGCGTTTCTTCCGGCATGACGACGGCAACTTCGCTTTGTTCAACGGCATGGGCGCGACAGCCGTCGATCAGCTTGCCACCATTCTCGCCTACGATGACGTGCGCGGTGAGCCGGTCGAGAATGCGCCGCATTCCGGCTATCAGCGCATGAAACTGAACAATCTCCTGGTGCTGATGGATACCGGCAAGGCTCCGCCGGTCGCGGCCAGCCAGGAAGCGCATGCGGGGTGCCTTGCCTTCGAGCTTTGCGCGGGCGGACAGCGGATTGTCGTCAATTGCGGTCTGCCTGCGATCAACCGCGAGAGCTGGCGGCAGGTCGCACGCGCGACGGCGGCGCATTCGACGGTGACGTTCAACAACACGTCGTCCTATCGCTTTCGCGAGGAAGGCCCATTCCGGAAGCTGATCGGCGTTCCGGTCGTGGACGGACCATCGCGCGTCGTCATCGCCCGCGACGACCATGAGGATTCGATCGTCCTGCGCGCCTCGCATGACGGCTATTCCAGCCGTTTTGGTATCATCCACCAGCGATCGGTGATGTTGTCGGCCGGCGGCACCAAACTGGACGGCGAGGACGTTTTCACGCCAACGCATGGCGAGATGCTGCCGCCGGGCGCGCGGGATGAATTCGCGGTCCGGTTCCATCTGCATCCCTCGATCAAGGCCAGCCGCATTTCCGACGGTCATGCGGTGATGCTGGTGCTGCCGAACAAGGATGTCTGGACCTTCGACGGCCATGAGGATCGGGTTGAGCTCGAGGAAAGCGTCTTCCTCGGCGGCACCGACGGCCCGCGCCGGGCGGTGCAGATCGTGATCTACGGCCAGGCCCGGCAGACGTCGCGCGTGCACTGGAGCTTCACCCATACGCCGCGCTCGCCCGCCACGCCGCGCAAGAGCAACGATGCTGCGCGGAACCGCCGATCGCAGAACGAACCTGAATTGCCGCTGTAGCTCTTTCCCTTACCTTCCCCTGGAAGGGGGAGGTCGACCGCCTGAATGAAACGAAGGCGGTCGGGTGGGGGTGATTTTTATTTCGATATCCTGTAGAAGACCTCCACCCCAGCCCTCCCCCTTTCAGGGAGAGGGAGTTGACGGAGCAAGCCGCAGCGCTTGCTGCCTAAACAAGAGATGACCGATGACCGACACCCCGCGCCGCATCGAACGCGCGCTGATTTCCGTTTCCGATAAGACCGGCCTGATCGACTTTGCCAAGGCGCTGTCGGCGCAAGGCGTCGAGATCGTCTCGACCGGCGGCACCGCCAAGGCGATTGCCGACGCTGGCCTGCCGGTGGTCGATGTGTCGGAGCTGACCGGCTTTCCGGAAATGATGGATGGCCGGGTGAAGACGCTGCATCCGAAGGTGCATGGCGGCCTGCTGGCGATTCGCGCCAACAAGGAACATGCCGGCGCGATGCAGACGCATGGCATCAAGCCGATCGATCTCCTCGTCGTCAGCCTCTATCCGTTTGAGGCGACGGTGGCGAAAGGCGCGAGCATCGAGGATTGCATCGAGAATATCGACATCGGCGGCCCGGCGATGATCCGCGCCGCGGCGAAGAACCATGACGACGTCGCGGTGATCGTCGACGCCAATGACTACGCGCCCCTGCTCGATGCGCTGAAGAGCGGCGGCACGACGCTGGATTTCCGCCGCCGTCTTGCGGCCAAGGCTTATGCGCGCACGGCCGCTTACGATGCCGCGATCTCCAACTGGTTCGCCGAGCAACTGAAGGAAACCGCGCCGACTTTCCGCGCCTTCGGCGGCACGCTGGTCGAAGCGCTGCGCTATGGCGAGAATCCGCATCAGGCGGCCGCGTTCTATCGCACGCCGGAGCAGCGGCCGGGCGTCGCCACCGCACGTCAGCTTCAGGGCAAGCAGCTCTCCTACAACAACATCAACGACACCGACGCTGCGTATGAATGCGTGGCGGAATTCGACCCCGCCCGCGGTGCGGCCTGCGTGATCGTCAAGCATGCCAATCCATGCGGCGTGGCTGAGGGCGCCACATTGGAAGAGGCCTATCGCAAGGCGTTGCGTTGCGATTCGACATCGGCCTTCGGCGGCATCGTCGCGGTGAACCGTACGCTCGATGCTGAGGCCGCACGCGCCATCACCGAAATCTTCACCGAAGTGATTGTTGCGCCGGATGCGACCGAGGAAGCCGTCGCCATTGTCGGTGCGAAGAAGAACCTGCGGCTGCTGCTCGCCGGCGGTTTGCCGAACCCGCGCGCATCGGGCCTGACTGTGAAGTCCGTTGCCGGCGGTCTGCTCGTGCAGACGCGTGACAATGCTGTCGCCGACGACATGACGATCAAGGCCGTGACGAAACGCCAGCCGACCGCCGAAGAGCTGCGCGACCTCGTCTTTGCCTTCCGCGTGGCCAAGCATGTGAAGTCCAACACCATCATTTATGCGAAGGATCTTGCGACCGTCGGCATCGGCGCCGGGCAGATGAGCCGGATCGATTCCGCACGCATCGCCGCGCGCAAGGCGGAAGATGCGGCGAAGGAATTGGGATTGAGCACGCCGCTGACCAAGGGCTCGGTGGTGGCGTCGGATGCGTTCTTCCCGTTCGCCGATGGCTTGCTGGTGGCGATCGAGGCCGGCGCCACGGCTGTCATTCAGCCGGGCGGCTCGATGCGCGACGACGAAGTCATCAAGGCCGCCGACGATGCCGGCATCGCCATGGTGTTCACCGGCACACGGCATTTCAGGCATTGATCTTTCCTTCTCCCCGTTCTGACGGGGAGAAGGTGCTGAGCGAGCCCTTCGCGAGCGAAGCGGATGAGGGGCATCCATCGAGCAAAGCCCCTCACCCGGCTTGGACCTTTGGTCCTCGCCACCCTCTCCCCGTAAACGGGGAGAGGGAAAAGGTCATTCCCCCGCCAGATCGCCCAGCAAACTCGCCGCCACGGCGAGCTTCGACAGCGACAGGCCGGTATCGGCGATGTCGTGCATCGACGAGCGAATCCGCTCGACCTCGTTTGCACGCGGCATGACCCATGCCTCGACCGCATCGGGGCCTGACATGCCGCCCGCCAGCATCTCCGCGGTCAACTGCCTTGCCGCGCGGCCGAGCGAATCGCGCGCACGATCCAGCGCCAGCCGGTCGTAATAGTCCGACACCTTGATGTCGCGCGCGGCATCGGCAATGCGTTCGAGGCGGAAATAGCGCACCGCCGCAAGGAACGTGCGCGCAACATCGGTGATGTTGCGTCCGGTGCGATCGGCGACCAGCACGATGTCGGGTGCGACCATCAATGCGCGCAAGCTGGCGATCCGCAGCGCGAGATTCTCAGGAACGCCGGATTCGGTCAGCGCCTTCGCACGCGCAGCCCGTGAATTCGCCGCATCCTCCGCCAGCGCCGCATCCAACGCGCGAGAAACCTCCGCGATGCCGCTGCGATAATGCTCGACCACTGATGCCAGTCCCTGATCAAGGTCGACATTGCGGATGAACCACACCATGCGATCGAGCAGCAGCGTCTTCACCGCCGCATAGAGATCGAGCTGCAGGCTACCTGAGATCTTGTTGTCGAGTTCGTCGATCTCACCATTCAGCGCGGTCATGTCGTAGCTGTCGCGGACCGCGGCGAACGCACGCGCGATGCGATCCGGCGATGCGCCGGTTTCGTCCGTCATGCGGGCGACCAGCGACGGACCACCGCGATTGATGATGGAGTTGGTCAGGTTCGTCGCAATGATCTCGCGGCGAAGCTGATGACGCTCCAATTCCTCCGGAAAGCGCTGTGTCAGCTCCGCCGGGAAATAGCGCGCGAGTTCCTTGCCGAGATAGGGATCGTCCGGCACCGACGTTTCAAGCAGATCGCTGTAGAGCGTGAGCTTGGCGTAAGCGAGCAGCACGGCCAGCTCCGGCCGCGTCAGCGCCTGCGAACGACGGTGGCGTTCCGCGATCTCGACATCGTCGGGCAGGAATTCGACTACACGATCCAGCAGCCCGCGCGCTTCCAGCGTCTGCATCAGACGCTGGCGCGAGCCGAGATCGTCGAGACCGTTGCGTTCGGCCAGCGAGATCGCCAGCGGTTGCAGATAGTTGTTGCGCAACACCAGCGCCGCAACCTCGTCGGTCATTGCGTACAGTAACGCGTTGCGGTCGGGCAGCGTCAGCGCGCCGGTCCGGACTGGACCGCGCAGCGCGATCTTGATGTTCACTTCAAGATCGGACGTGTTGACGCCGGCCGAGTTGTCGATCGCATCGGTGTTCAAGCGCACACCATTCTGCGCCGCTTCGATTCGCCCGCGCTGGGTCATACCGAGATTGGCGCCCTCGCCGACCACCTTGCATTTCAGATCGGCACCAGCGACGCGAATGGCGTCGTTGGCGCGATCGCCGACGGACTCATCGGTCTCGTTCGCTGCGCGCACATAGGTGCCGATGCCGCCGAAGAACAAAAGATCGGCGTTGGCCTTGAGAATCGCGCTTATCACCTGGACCGGCGTCGCCTTGTCGGCGGTGAAGCCAAGCAGCGTCTTCATTTCCGGAGACAGCGGAATCTCCTTCAGCGAGCGCGAAAATACGCCGCCGCCTTTCGAGATCAGCGCCTTGTCGTAGTCCTGCCAGCTCGACCGCGGCAGGTCGAACAAGCGCTTGCGTTCGGCAAAGGCTCTGATCGGATCGGGATCGGGGTCGATGAAGATGTCGCGATGGTCAAAGGCGGCGACCAGCTTGATCGTGTTCTCGCGCAACATGCCATTGCCGAACACGTCGCCCGACATGTCGCCAACGCCGACGACCGTGAACGGCGTCGTGCCGATATTGACGTCCATCTCGCGGAAATGGCGCTTCACCGCTTCCCACGCACCGCGCGCTGTGATGCCCATCTTCTTGTGGTCGTAACCGGCGGACCCGCCAGACGCGAACGCATCGCCCAGCCAGAAATCGTGGCCGACAGAAATCGCGTTGGCGGTGTCGGAGAACGTGGCCGTGCCTTTATCCGCGGCAACCACGAGGTAGGGATCATCACCATCATGCCGCACAACATTGTCCGGCGGAATGATCGCGCCCTCCGCCGACAGGTTGTCGGTGATGTCGATCATGCTGGTGACGAACAACTTGTAGGCAGCGACGCCTTCGGCCGCGATCGCTTCGCGCGTGCCGCCGACCGGCAAGTGTTTCGGGACGAAACCGCCCTTCGCGCCGACCGGCACGATCACCGCATTCTTCACCTGCTGGGCTTTCACAAGGCCGAGAATCTCGGTGCGGAAATCCTGCGGCCGGTCGGACCAGCGGATGCCGCCGCGCGCAACCTTGCCGAAGCGCAGATGCACGCCTTCGACACGCGGCGAGTAAACGAAGATCTCATAGAGCGGCCGCGGCGCCGGCAGCGTGGTGAGCTTGCGGCTCTCATATTTGATCGCAATCTGTTGCTTGGGCCGCCCATCCTCGCCGATCTGGAAGAAATTGGTGCGCAACGCCGCCTGCACCGCATTGACGAAGTGGCGCAGGATGCGGTCCTCGTCGAGGCTTGGCACATCGTTGAGCGCGGCCTCGATTTCCGCCGCGATACCCGCTTCCTGCGTTTGCCGTTCCTCGGCACCGAGTCGCGGATCGAAACGCGCGTTGAACAGCGCAACAATCTTCGACGCAATGGCGGGATGCGCGCGCAGCGTCGCCCACATGTAATCCTGCGAATAGGGCAGACGGACCTGACGCAGGAAACGCGATACTGCACGGATCAGCGCAATGTCGCGCCATGCCAATCCCGCTTTCAGCACCAGCGCGTTATAGCCGTCATTCTCCGCACCGCCACGCATGACGACGAGGAAGCAACTTTCAAGTGCGCCTTGCAGATGAGCGATGTCGATCGGCTGACCGTCGGCGCTTTCCAGCGTCATGTCGTGCAGCCAGATATGCGCGCCGGTCGGCCTGATCTCGTAGGTGCGCTCGTCGACGACCTTGAAGCCCATATTCTCGAGCACGGGGACGCGGGTGGACAGCGGGATCGCCCCGTCAAAGCTCCACACCTTCAGCCCGATACAATGAGCGGGTGCACCAGCCAGCGCATAGAAATCCATGCTGAGCGGCCGCTCCGCCGACAGACCTTCCATCGTACGGATGTCCGCGACCGCAATTGTTGGTGCATAACGGTCGCGATAGCTGGCGCGGAAAGCGCCGCGATAGCGCTCGAACAGCCGCCGCGATTGCTGCGGCTCACGATCCTGCGCAAGCCGCTCCGAAAGCTCATCGGCCCAGGTGCGAACGATCGCAACGATGCCGGCCTCCAGCGTTGCGCGATCGGGATCCTTCATCGGCTCCGCCGAACGCGCGACGATGAAATGCGCACGAACCAGTGGACCTTCCGTGAAAAACGGATTGAGACCGCTGACATGGCCCTTGTATTCGCGGGCCAGGAATTCTCCCACATGTCCGATCACGTCGCTCGAAGCGCGGTCGCGCGGCAGATAGACGAGGACCGACATGAAGCGGTCGAAGCGATCGCGCCGCGGCAATACGCGCACGCGCGGACGCTCTTCGAGCTGCAGGATCAGCATCATGAACTGGAACAGCAATTCCGCATCGATGCGGAACAGATCGTCGCGCGGATAGGTCTCCAGCGCATTGGCCAGCGCCTTGCCGGAATGGCTCGATGGCGTGAAACGGGCGCGCTTCATCAGCGCATCGACCTTGCGGCGCAGATAGGGAATCGAGCGCGTCGAGCGCGTATAGGCGGTGGACGTGAACAGACCGACGATACGGAATTCGCCGATCACGACTCCATCGGTATTGAAACGCTTGATGCTCACAAGGTCCATGAACACGCGGCGATGCACGCGCGACCGCAGGCTCGCCTTGGTGATCAGGAGCGCATTGGGCTCGGCATAGTAAGCCTCGACGCCGCGCCGGATAATGTTTTCGCCGCCACGAACCTTCAGCTCTTGCCGGTCAACGTGACGAAGGATGCCAAGTCCCGAATCCGGGACGATTTCCGGCTCACGATCCGGTCCGCCCGCGCGATATTCGCGCATGCCGAGAAATGTAAAATTCTCGCCGACCAGCCATTCCAGAAAATCCACCGCCTCCGACACTTCACCTGACGGCAGCGGCGGCGGATTGGTTTTCAGATCGGCAATGACTTCGCCGACACGGGCAAGCATCGGCCGCCAGTCGCGCACCGCAACGGCGACATCAGCCAGCACTTTCTCGCAGCCCTCGATCAACGCGCTGCGAACGGCATCGTCATCGATGCGGTCGACATGGATGTGCAGGAAGCTTTCCCGCTGCACCGTTTCCGCGCCAGGCTCCTCCAGCGCCACGCGCTCGATCGTTCCGCTCTGATCCCGCGCAACTGCGAAGATCGGATGCACCACCAGCCCCACATTCACATTCCGTGCGGCAAGCTCCGCCATCACCGAATCCACCAGGAACGGCATGTCATCGTTGAGCAGCTCGATCACCGAGATCGCGCGCGTGCTCTTGGTGTCCGGCACCGGCTCAGGCGTGTAGATACGGATTTTCGGAACGCCCGGCGTCCGCACTGTCATGAAGTCGTAAGCGTGCGCCGCAAGCGCGGCGAGCTCGGACGGGTTGTAAACAGCAAGGTCCTCGACGGCGGCGCGCGCAAACAATCGCGATACGAATCCATCCGGCACTGGCGTGTCCTTCAGGAGCTGGCTGGCCTTGTCGATCAGATGCCGGAGGGCCGTATCGTCCGCGTTTGCAGGCAGGTGCTGGATATTCATGGCCCACGACTCATTTTCGTTGGAGTGACGGAGTGTTCCCTACCGGCCTGCGCCAGTCGAGACCTTGGGGAACAGACCTGCGATGAATAAGTGGAGGTATTGCGGCGCAATATGTAATCGCGTTTCGTTCGCCAGCATCCGGCGATACGCTGACGGTGATCGGGGCAGGAGGAACATCGCGTGGCAAAAACACAGACCAAACCGGGCAAATCGGTGGAGAAAAAGCCCCTCCCGATCCACGTCGCGCCGAACAAAGCATCGCGATATGACAAATCCAAGACCGATACCTTGAAGAGAAATGCTTCAAAGATGAATCCGACCAAGGCTGCGGCAATTCCCGCTTCGGCTGTTGACGATGACGTGACAGTGATCGCGCTGTCACTTCCGGAGACCGAACTCAACGAATCGATGTCGGCCTATTTCAGGAAGTGCGAGGAGAAGCTCGGCTTCGTGCCGAATGTGCTCAAGGCTTACGCCTTCGATATGGCGAAGCTTGAAGCGTTCGTTGCGATGTACAACGATCTGATGCTGGCGCCCTCGGGCTTGAGCAAGCTCGAGCGCGAGATGATCGCGGTCGCCGTATCGTCCCACAACAAATGTTACTATTGCCTGGTCGCGCATGGCGCCGCCGTACGGCAGATGGCGGACGATCCCGTGCTCGGCGAACTCATGGCGATGAATTATCGCGCCGCGCGCCTGTCAAAACGGCATCGGGCGATGCTCGATTTCGCGGTGAAGCTGACCGCCGAGCCATGGGCCGTCGAAGAGCAGGACCGCGTGGCGCTGCGCCGGGCCGGCTTTTCCGATCGTGACATCTGGGACATCTCCGCCATTACCGGCTTCTTCAACATGTCGAACCGGGTTGCATCGGCCACCGACATGCGGCCAAACAGCGCCTACCATAAACAGGCACGCTAACCACATTAGGCCGATGCTCCGTATTTTCGCAGTTGTTGCGGCGATCCTGACAATCGCGCTCTCCCCCGTTTCGGCGCAGGACGTTGTCCTGACGCCGACCCGCCCTCTGTTCGATATTCCCGCTGTCCAGCCGGTCACGGCGCGCAACGGCATGGTGGTGGCGCAGGAAGCGCTGGCCGCGCAGATCGGCGCGGATATCCTCAAGGCGGGCGGCAATGCTGTCGATGCCGCGGTCGCGACCGGTTTTGCCATGGCAGTGACCTACCCGCGTGCCGGCAATATTGGCGGCGGCGGCTTCATGGTGATCCATCGCGCAAGAAACAGGCAGAGCGTCGCCATCGACTATCGCGAGACCGCGCCCGCCGCGATTACCAGCAAGAGCTTTCTCAACGAGCGCGGCGAAGCCGATCCGCAGAAGTCGATTGCAAATGGCCTGGCGGTCGGCGTGCCGGGAACAGTGGCGGGGCTGGCGCTCGCGCACAGGAAATATGGATCGGGTCGTTTCACATTGGCGCAACTGATCGCGCCGGCCGTGTCGCTCGCACGCAACGGCTTCGTCGTCGACGGCGATCTTGCGGACACCATCCATACCGCGCGGCCACTATTTCAGCGCTGGCCATCGTCAGCCAAGGTATTCCTGAAACCTGACGGACAAACCTATGGCCGTGGCGAACGGCTGGTTCAAACCGATCTTGCGGACACACTGGAAGCGATCGGAAAAAACGGGCCGCGTGCCTTCTATGAAGGTCCGACTGCCGAGAAAATCGCAGCCGCGGTACGCGGGGCCGGCGGCGTGATGACGGCGGACGATCTGAAAGCCTATCGCGCGATCGAGCGTACACCCGCGCGTGGCCATTATCGCGGCTATGACATCGTCTCGATGCCGCCGCCATCATCGGGCGGATTGCACCTCATTCAGATCCTGAACATCCTCGAAGGCTATGATCTGAAGAAATCCGGCGCGGCAACACCGGAAACCGCACATCACCTCGTCGAGGCAATGAAGCGCGCCTATGCCGATCGCGCGGTCTATCTCGGCGATCCGGATTTTGTGAGCGTGCCGGCGCGCGCGCTGATGTCGAAACGCTATGCAACGACCTTGCGCACCAGCATCGCAGATCAGGCGACGCCTTCGACATCGATCCGCAACGGCAATCCGGTCAGAGCGGAAGGTCAGAACACCACGCATTATTCGGTTGTCGACCGGTTCGGCAATGCCGTGTCGAACACCTACACGCTCAATCTCAGTTACGGCAACGGACTGGTCGCCGAAGGCACCGGCGTCCTTCTGAACAACGAGATGGATGATTTCGCCGCCAAGCCGGGCACGCCGAACACCTATGGCCTTGTCGGCGCCGATGCCAATGCGCCGGGGCCGCGCAAGCGCCCCTTGTCATCGATGACGCCAACCATCGTGCTGAAGAAGGGCAAGCCTTTTCTTGTCACCGGTTCGCCCGGCGGCAGCCGCATCATCACCACCGTGCTGCAGATCGTCACCAATGTGATTGATCACGGCATGGATATCGGGCAGGCGACATCGGCGCCGCGTATTCATCACCAATGGTTGCCGGACCAGATCTCTGCCGAACGCGGCTATTCGGACGCAACGTTACGTGCACTGGAAGCGCGCGGTCATAAAGTTATGATGCGTGCGCCCGGCACTGCCGCGAACTCGATCCTTGTCACGCCGAAGGGATTGATCGGCGCAGCCGATACACGCACGCGCGGTGCGCTTGCTGCGGGATACTGACTTCGTATTCCGCGGCTAGCGCAGCTTCCTCAATCGCACATATAGCGCGCCCTCGCCGCCGTGACCGATGGCGGCGGTGTCGAAGCCAATCACCATGGCGCGAAATTCCGGCAATGCCAGCCACATCGGCACCGCTCGCTTTAGTGCACCGGAGCCCCCGCCGCGCCCACCCTTACCGGTGATCACCAGCGCGACGCGACCGCCGCGCGATTGCGTCGTGCGCAGGAAACGCAACAGCACGTCATGCGCCTGCGCCTGCGTATGGCCATGCAGGTCGAGCCGCGCATCGATGGCGTGACTGCCACGTGCAATCTTCTGTTTGGTTCGCCGGTCGAGCGACGTGACCGACGGCGGCGTTTCAACTTTGGGCTTGCTCGCCACTGGCGTTGGCGTTGGGCCCGGTGCCGGCTTTGCCGCAACGTTGCGCTTCTGTGGTGGTGAAACCGGAGCAGCCTTGGATTCGGGCTCGGCCCGCGGCGTGCGCTTTCGGAGCGGTTTGATCGACCGCGTCACGCCTTCCCACAATGTGATGTCTTCACTGGAAAGCCGCCCTTTGCGGCCTCCGCCTGCAGTCATGGTTTGCGTCGATCGGGTCGTGTCTTCGGCAGCGGCACATCGACAAGACGTTTGGTCTTGCTGGCGCCGATACTGCCGGTCGTGAGCGGGGCCGCAGCCGCCACGCCAGCCGCCACTTTCGTTGCCGGTTTGGTTTCGATTTTGGCTTCGGACTTGGTTTCGGACTTGGACTCAGGCGTTGCAGCTTTCGCAACCGCGGCCGCACCATCCGTTGGTCGCGGCAACGGCAACCGGATGCCGTCCGCTTCGCCTGACGGATCGAGTTCGTTCGGCACCAGCATCACGAACTTGCCCGGATGTTTGAAGCGTCCGGCGGCACGTTCAGCTTCATCGCCAGCGCCAAGATAGATATCGGCGCGCGCCGGACCGATGATCGCACCGCCGGTGTCCTGCGCAACCATCAGGCGGCGGAACCAGGTATCCGGCTTTTCGGATGCAATCGGCAGCAGCGCATTCACAAACACCGGCATTCCGTAGGTATGCAGCTTGCGATCGACCGCGATCGATCGCGCTGCCGTCAGCGAAATGCCTTGCGCGCCGATGGCTTCGTCGAATTCCGACAAATCCGTTTCGCGGAAGAACACGAAAGACTTGTTCTCGCGGCGGAGCGCCTTCCCTTCTTCCGGAAATTTCTCCATGTATTCGCGGATCTTCTGCATCGAAATTTCTTCTCTCGACACAAAACCGCGTTCGATCAGAAAACGGCCGACCGCCGTATAGGCGTGACCGTTCTTGTCCGCGTAATTGAGACGGATCACTTTGCCATCGTCGAGCCGCACGCGGACCGAGCCTTGAATCTCGGCAAAGAACGCATCAATCGGACTCTTCACCCAGCAGATCTCAAGATCCCGACCCGCAAGCGCACCATCTTCAATCTGCGCGCGGTCGAAATATGCCGCCGTCTTCCGCTTCACCACACGCTTGCCGGCCTTGCCCTTGCCCCCCGAACGTCGCAGACGCTGGGTCACGAGGTCGGGCGGACGGCGATAGAGCGGGGTTGTGTAGATGTCGCTCGGATAACGCGAGCCCTCGATCACCGGTTCATAATAGCCGGTGAAAAAGCCGTCCTTCTCGCCTAGAGCCGAAAGACGAACAGGACGGAAATTTTCCTCGAAGAATTTGCGCGCACCCTCGGTAGTGAGCGGCAATGCGGCGACCGCACGTCCGCAGACCTCAAACAGCGCGCGATAGGTTTCGCCGCGGTCGGCCCGCGCCTTTGCGGAGCTTTTCAGGATCGGCTTGCAGCTCGCGAGGAAGGCCGAATAGGCCTCGGAATGATCGTCATCCATCCAGCCGCTGATTTCGTGCCAGGCGACCGGCTCGACCTGGCTGTTCGGGATCTTCAGCGGATGTGCCTTGCCGGGGCGACGCGCGGTCTTGCCCTTTGCGGTTTTTTCCTCGGATGATTTTTTCTTGTCTGACTTTTTCCCGGCCAGAGTCTCTTTCGCCGTTTTTTCGGCGGCGGGCTTTACGCTGGTTGATTTCTTTGACGCGGTCTGCGTCTTCGGCTCCTGACCGGAGGCAGGCTTGGTGGAAGCGAAGGCGAGATTGGCCGAGCCAAGGAGCAGGATCATCAGAGCAACGGCCAGCGCCACGCTCCGGACATGGCGCGCACCTGACCCGCTAAGGCTGACTCCCCGTCCCCCGATCAATGGCAACCCACCCGATTATTGTCCCGCTTCCGTCGCAACCAGTTTCCAGTTCGGATCGCGGCCCGTCACGTCCCGCGCGAAGGTCCAGACATCCGTCACTTCTGTGACTTTGTCGGGGCTGCCGTCGATCACATTTCCGGCCTTGTCGCGCGTGGCCGAAATGAGCTGTGAGACGAACCGCACCGTCACCTGCGCAGTATTGTTGCGCAGTTCGGCAGCGGTGACATCGGCGGTATCGAGCGAGACGAACTTGTTCTCGACCGTGTCGCCCTTGGCCTCGCGGTCCTTGATGGCGGCTTCGAAGCCGTCATAGACCTCGCGTGACAGCAGTCCTTTCAGCGTCTTGCGGTCACCGGCCGCGAACGCGCCGACGATCATTTCGTAGGCGGCCTTGGCGCCGACCACGAAATGATTGATGTCGAACGAGCGATCGGCCGCGACGATGGCGTCGAGCCCGGAGGCCGCGGCGCTCCCTTCAGCGGCAATGCCCTTCCAGCGGTCCTCGGCGGGTTCGGACGGCCGGGAAACCGTTTCTGGATTGTTGCGCGTCGGCAGCGTAACGACCTTGTCGCTCGCCTGGGCCCGTGCATCGCGGGCGGAATAGGGATCGTAGGGTGGGCGTTCGCGGCCTGTGCGCTGCCCCAGGACGCTCCGGAGGCGAATGAAGATGAAGATCGCCAGTGCCAGGAAGATGATGGTGTAGATGTCGAACACGTCGCGAATGCCTTTGCAGCCGAAAGCGGAAAAAACGGGCCGCCGCGTTTACCGAAAGCAGCGCGGGAGCCGTCCGCCGCTATAATCTAAGCACGCGACCGGTCTTATCCATAGGTCTCGTCAGGTCAAAACCCTGTGGGTCTACCGGACTTTAGACGATCCCGGCCGTAAAGGCCAACCAGATACCGTTATTGGAAATCGCCCCAATGGCTCCCGGTAGGCTGATCCTGCTCGGACTTTTAGGCTTGGTTGTGGCGGAGGCTGCGGTTTTCCTCGCGGCCGCACGGCTTCTGGGCTGGTTTGGCGCGCTGTTTACTCTGTTCGCAACTTCCGTCTTTGGGTTTCTGGTGCTTGGCCGCATGGGCCGCCGTCTCATCGCACGGCTGGCGGACATGTTGTCGCGGCGCGATCTGATGATGGTCGAAGGCGGGTCCAGCGGCGTCCTGACCGCGCTCGGCGGTATCCTTCTGGTGCTGCCGGGCTTTCTCACCGACATCGTGGGAGCGCTGCTGCTGATTCCCGCCATCCAGAATCGGCTGCTCGACCGCCCTGCGGGGGTCCGCCCGCGGCCGGACGGCCGTGTCCTCGATCTTGATCCCAGCCAGTGGCGCGACATGCCGAACCGGCAGATCGAGGAGGACAACAGGCCGGATGACGACCGAAATCGCAGGCGTTGACCGATCCTTGTTCGCTCTGTTGGCGTATGTTAGCCACTCGCCGATCAGCGTCCGAACCCGGCGCATAACAGGATTTCCGATGGCGACTTCGACCAATGGCAATGGTGGCGCACAGGGCGCACCGTCCGACGCGCAGGCACCCCAGCTCAACGTACTGGCGCAATACATCAAGGACTTCTCGTTCGAGAATCCGAATGCGCCGCGTTCGCTGCAGCCCTCCGACGAGCAGCCCAACATCAACATCCAGATCAACGTCAACGCTGCGCCGTTCCAGTCCGAGTTCGAAGTCGAACTGAAGATCGAAGGCAAGGCGGATGCCGGCAATGCGATGCTGTTCGCGTTCGAACTGATCTATGGCGGCGTGTTCCGCATTCAGAACGTGCCGCAGGAAAGCATCCATCCGGTCCTGATGATCGAATGCCCGCGCCTGTTGTTCCCGTTCGCGCGCGAGATCATCGCCAATGGCGTGCGCAACGGCGGCTTCCCGCCGCTGTTCATCGATCCGGTGGATTTCGTCGGCCTGTATCGCCAGAAGATGGCCGAGCAGGCGGCCGCCCAGGGCGCCGCTCAGCCGAGCTGACCGTTTTTCTCAGCCCTATCTTAAATCCGCTTGTCCCCGCGAAAGCGGGGACCCAGAGTCTATTGCTGGATTCCCGCCTTCGCGGGAATGAGCGGGTGGGTCGTAATTACTCAGCCGCCAGGTAACTCTTCCACACTGCCTCGTCGCCCAGCTTGGCGATGAATGCTTGATGCGCTGCGCGCTCTTCATCGCTGATGCGGGGCGGCAATGGCGCGGGCCGCAACCGGCGCGAACCGGCGCCGTCATCGGCAGATGCAATGATGCTCCCGGTCGTGACCAGGCTCAGCGTGGTCTGACGCCCGCCGACCAATTCGATATAGACTTCGGCCAGCAATTCCGCATCGAGCAACGCGCCGTGCTTGGTGCGTTTTGAATTGTCGATCTTGTAGCGCGCGCACAGATCGTCGAGCTTGTTGGACTGACCCGGATGCTTGCGCCGCGCCAGCATCAGCGTATCGATGATGCGGTCTCGCGCGAACACCGTCCGCTTGGCGATGCTCAATTCGGAATTGATGAAGGCGAGATCGAAATAGCCGTTATGCGCGACCAGCGGCGCATCGCCGACGAAATCCAGAAACTCGTCGGCTTCCTCGTGGAAGCATTTGTGCTGCTGGAGAAACTCGATCGACAGGCCGTGCACATTGAACGCCTCGATCGGCATGTCGCGTTCCGGATTGACGTATTTGTGAAACACCCGCCCGGTTGGAAACCGGTCCAGCAATTCGACACAGCCGATCTCGACCAGCCGGTGCCCCAACACCGGATCAAGGCCCGTTGTTTCAGTATCGAAGACGATTTCGCGCATCAGTGTCCGTCAATCGAATCAACGCCGATTGGGCATTGTAGCAACACGCCGCAGGATCTCGCGAACCTGTTCGCGCGCCGGCTCGATGCCGCGCCCGCTATCCACGATGAAATCCGCGCGCTCGCGCTTCTCGGCATCGGGCATCTGCTTTTGCAGCAGGGCCTCGAATTTCTCGACCGTCATACCGGGCCGTTGCATCACGCGCTGGCGCTGGATCTCCGGCGCGGCCGAGACCACGACCACCGCATCGACCAGTTTTTCGCCGCCGGTTTCATAAAGCAGCGGAATGTCGAGCACTGCGACGGGCGCACCCTGCTCGTCCGCCTGGCGAAGAAAATCGTCGCGCGACTGGGCCACCAGCGGATGCACGATCGCTTCGAGCCGCTTCAAGGCATCCGGTTTGCCGACGACCATTTTCGCAAGTTTCTGCCGATCGACCTTGCCGTCATGCGTGGTGCCGGGAAACGCTGCTTCGACCAGCGGCACCGCGTCGCCTTCATACAACATGTGCACGGCGGCATCGGCGTCGTGCACGGGCACGCCCTCGTCGGCGAACAACTGCGCCGTCGTACTCTTTCCCATGCCGATCGAACCGGTCAGGCCCAGGATGAACATTGCCGATAACCTTCCGCTCGTCCCGCGAACCCATCTGGATTTCCGCTGGCGCGGAAACGAAGTGGCGCCGTTCGCGATCTTGGCTAATCCTTCAAAAACGCCTTGCTCCGGAAGAACTCCAGCAGCGGCAACAGCGGCATGCCGAGAATGGTGAAGTGATCGCCTTCCACACGCTCGAACAAATGGATGCCAAGCTTTTCGAGCTGATAGCCGCCGACGCTTTCCGTCACCGTCGGCCCTGCCGCTTCAAGATATTCCTCGAGGAACTTGTCGGAAAAATTCCGCATCTGCAGCCGCGCGGTATCGACGACCTTGAACAGCACCGATCCATCCTGCACCAGAGTCACCGCCGAATGCAGCATGTGGGTTTGCCCGCGCAACACACGCAATTGCGCGCGTGCGTCGTCCACATTCGCGGGCTTGTGAAATCGCCGCTTTCCCATCGCAAGCGTTTGATCGGCGCCGACGACAAGCCGCGACGGCGACTTGAACGAGACCGCGCTTGCCTTTTCCCACGACAGCAACAACGCGACCTCATCGGGATCGCGATCGCCCTCAAGTCGCTCCTCGACCGCGCGCTCGTCGATCTGCCCGGGAATGATCTCGACCGGAATGCCGGCAGCGCTCAGCATCGTGCGGCGCGCAAAGCTTTTCGATGCAAGAACCAGAGGCGCCGGGGCAGACCAGAACAGCATCACATCACCGGAGCGCGGCGCTTCTCAGCCAGAAGCTGCAGGATGGCCGCCGCCGTTTCCTCGATGGAACGCCGCGAAACATCGATCAGCGGCCAGTTATGACGCGCGCACAGCTTGCGGGAAAAGGTGATTTCCTCCGCGACGGCCTGCTTGTCGATATAAGCTGCTTCGTCGTAGTGCGCGCGCAATCCCAGAAGCCTGTTTTGCCGGATCTGCACAATGCGCTCCGGGCTTGCGAATAACCCCACCACCAGCGGCTTCGTCAAGCGTTCCAGTTGCGGCGGCACCGGAACCCCCGGAACCAGCGGATAGTTGCCGGTTTTGATACCGCGATTGGCAAGATAGATCGATGTCGGTGTCTTTGACGTCCGTGAGATGCCGACCAGCACCACATCGGCTTGTTCGAGATCGTCGATATGCTGCCCGTCGTCATGCAGCATTGTGTAATTGAGCGCGTCGATCCGCTTGAAATATTCGGCATTCAGCGTGTGCTGGGCGCCGACGCGCGGGGTGGTGGTGGCGCCCAGATACGACTGGAACACCCGCAGCACTGGTCCAAGAATCGAGCGGCACGGCAGGCTCAACTCGGCGCATTTCTTTTCCAGCCGCTCGATCAGATCCTCGTCGAGCAAGGTGTAAAGCACGATCCCCGGCGCATCGTCGATCTCGGACAGCACACGGTCGAGCTGCTTCTGGGTGCGGATCAGCGGATAGACATGCTCGATCGGTGAAATATTGGCGTACTGCGCCGTTGCCGCATGCGCGACTGTGGTGAGGGTCTCTCCGGTCGAGTCAGAGACCAGATGCAAGTGAAAGTAGCTCGGATTGTGCTGCGCCAAGTGTCATCCAGATGGTTTGCAAACGGGGTTTTGCACGGGATGAATTGTGTGACCCTGGGGAGAAGGCCACGCGGCCGTGCAAAGTGCAAGTCGCTGGGCTCGGTGCGCCGCACGTCCGTCCACATTGCTGCCCGGTTGGACAGAATCCGGAAAATTTCCGATGGTGGTGTTGAAACCGGACAGGATCCCGCCTCGATGGGAAAGTGGTTCCATGAATCGTTTCGATTCAACGTCTTACGGGATGTTGAGGAATGTGGATAGAGGTGGATGAAATCCGGGGAAATGTGGAGAAGGCATCAGCAGGATGGGGTCAGCGACTCGTGAGTCCAATCCACGCTCAAACAAAATCCGTAAGGAAGATTCTTAGATTCTAGATTAGAAGGATGGCCCGTGGTGAGCGCGTCTGTGAACAAGCCTCTGCTGAACGTGCTGAACGGTCAGCGTCAAAAAATTCCTCCGGTCTGGATGATGCGGCAAGCCGGCCGTTATCTGCCGGAATATCGCGCCACCCGTGAAAAAGCTGGCTCCATCCTCAACCTGTGTTTCAACCCTGAGCTGGCCGCCGAAGTAACGCTGCAACCCATCAAAAGGTTCGGCTTCGATGCAGCGATCTTGTTCTCGGATATCTTAGTGATTCCTTACGCACTGGGCCGCCGGGTGGAGTTTGTCACAGGAGAAGGGCCCAAGCTTGATCCGATTACCGATCCGCAGACCGCGCAGGACATCCGGCGTGAGGTTGATCACGGCGTGCTCGGGCCGATCTACGAAACGATCCAGCGGGTCAAAACGGACTTGCCGGCCGAGGTGACGTTCCTCGGCTTTTGCGGCGCGCCGTGGACGGTCGCGACCTACATGATCGCCGGCCGCGGCACGCCCGATCAGGAACCGGCGCGGATGTTCGCCTATCGCCATCCGGACGTATTCAACGAGATGATCCAGACTCTCGTGAAGGCGTCGTCCGAATATCTGATTCGTCAGTTCAAGGCTGGCGTCGATGCGGTACAGATCTTCGACACCTGGGCTGGCATCTTGCCGCCAGAGGAATTCGCCCGCTGGTGCATCGCGCCGGTGCGGCAGATCATCCTCAATGTGCGCGATGAGATTCCGGATGCGAAGATCATCGCGTTTCCGCGCGGCGCTGGCACGGGGCTCGAGCGCTATGTCACCGAGTTGCCGATCGATGCAGTCGGTCTCGACTGGATGATCGACAAGACGTTTGCGCGCGAGCGTATTCAGTCGGTGAAGCCGGTTCAGGGCAATCTCGATCCGATGGCGCTGATCGCCGGCGGCCGTGCGCTCGATGAATCGGTCGATGCGGTGATGCGTGCTTTCTCGGACGGGCCGTTCATTTTCAATCTTGGCCACGGCATCACGCCACAGACACCGATCGCGCATGTCGAGCAGATGCTGAAGCGGGTGCGCAATTCCGGATAAATTTTCGGTCCGAGGAATGTGCCGATCCGCGCGATGACGCAATCCGGCGAATGATCAAATAGCAATTTTGGTGGACTTGATGCTGACGGCCGTCGACAAGCTTGAAATTCACATCGTGGTGGACAACACCACTGACAGCCTGTCGAGTGTGCCGGGCCATGTCGAAACCGAGTTCTCCTATCTCAAGCGCAAGGGAATGCGCGTGTTGTCCGGACGGTGCCTGTGCTGCGCCAACCACGGACTGTCATGCCTGATCACCGCGCAGCGTGGTTCGCAGACGCATACCGTGTTGTTCGACACGGGACCTGAAGCGGCTACGTTCGATCGCAATGCCGACCGGCTTGGCTTTGATCTCACGGTGGTCGAATCGATCGTGCTGTCGCACGGCCACTGGGATCATGCTGGCGGAATGCTGCGCGCGCTCGAGCTGATACGCGGAGGCGATCGCCAGCGCACGATTCCGTTCTACGCTCATCCGAACATGTTTCGCTCGCGCGCCCGGCAGTTGCCGAACGGCGAGATGATGCCGATGGAGGATGTCCCGAGCATCGTCGCACTGACCGAATACGGCGCCGACGTGATTTCGACCACGCAGCCGCAGGTCTTTCTGGACGACATGTTCTATGTGAGCGGCGAAATCCCGCGCGTCACGCCGTTCGAGACGGGATTGCCGTTTCACTATCAGCGCTCTCTCGACGGACAGAGCTGGGAAGAGGACCCATGGATCGTTGACGAGCGATGGGTTGGCATCAATGTCGCAGGCAAGGGCCTCGTCGTTCTGACGGCCTGCTCGCATGCGGGTGTCATCAACGTTCTGCAGGATGCGCGCTCGAAATTTCCCGATGTCCCGCTGCATACGGTCATGGGTGGCCTCCACCTGTCGGGTCCGACAGAAAAGCTGATCCCTGATACGGTGGAAGCGCTGAAGCCGTTCGGGCTGAAGACCATTGCGGCGGGTCATTGCACCGGCTGGCGCGCGATGACGGCACTGACCAATGCCTTTGGCGACCAGGTTCTGACGCCGCTTGCAGTCGGCAAGCGGCTGACATTCTGAGGGGCGGCGCGGCATCCGCCCGTCCGGACCGGATTTAAGAGATCGTGATGTACGACTGGATCAAAGCCTTCCACATCATCTCGGTCATCTCGTGGATGGCGGGGATGCTCTATCTGCCGCGCCTGTTCGTCTATCACTGCGAGGCCGAGGTCGGATCGAAACAGTCCGAGACCTTCAAGGTCATGGAACGACGGCTGCTCAAGGCGATCATCAATCCGGCGATGATCGCGACCTGGGTGTTCGGCCTGTGGCTGGTCTGGCTGGGTGGCTGGGAGAAGGCCGGCTGGATGCACGCAAAATTTGCGCTCGTCATTGTGCTGTCCGGGATGCACGGCTGGCTGGTGCGGCTATGGCGCGCCTTTGCCGAGGATAAAAACCAGCACAGCCAGAAATTCTATCGTATTATCAATGAAGTACCGGCCGTTCTGATGATCGGCATCGTGCTCCTGGTGGTGCTCAAGCCGTTCTGATTCACCGATATTCACCGCCTGAAAGCGGTCCCACTTGCGGAATCGAAGTCTTCCCCGTATCTTCTTTCATCCCCCCGAACGCAGGCGGATGTCAGTCAGCGCCATCCGTGTATCCGGAAGACGCAAACATCGGCCGGGACATAGCCCTTCAGCCAGAGCCCTTTTCCGGCAAAAAAGCTTTCTCGGCCAAGACCTGCGAATTTCCTCACTGAACCGCCGCCGCTGTTTCAAATTTTTTGTCTGGCGCCGGTGGACCCTCATTCTAAGGACCATCCCCTATGCGGGAAGTGAAGCTTCAAGATCTCAAGACCAAAACCCCGGTCGAACTGCTCTCCTTTGCCGAAGAACAGGAAATCGAAAACGCCAGCACCATGCGCAAGCAGGAGCTGATGTTCGCGATCCTCAAGCAGCTTGCCAGCCGTGAAGTCGACATTGTCGGCGAAGGCGTGGTCGAGGTGCTGTCCGACGGTTTCGGGTTCCTTCGTTCGCCGGAAGCGAACTATCTGCCTGGTCCGGACGACATCTATGTCTCCCCCTCGCAGATTCGCCGCTTCGGCCTGCGCACCGGCGACACGGTGGAAGGCCATATCCGTTCGCCGAAGGAAGGCGAGCGTTATTTCGCCCTGCTCAAGGTCTCGACCATCAACTTCGAAGACCCTGACAAGGCCCGTCACAAGATCAACTTCGATAACCTGACGCCGCTCTATCCGAATGAGCGGCTGAAGATGGAACACGAGGATCCGACCAAGAAGGATCTGTCGGCCCGCGTCATCGATATCGTTGCGCCGATCGGTAAAGGCCAGCGTGCGCTCGTCGTCGCACCGCCGCGCACCGGTAAAACGGTTCTGCTGCAGAATATCGCGCACGCGATCACCGCCAATCACCCCGAATGCTATCTGATCGTGCTTCTGATCGACGAACGTCCGGAAGAAGTGACCGACATGCAGCGTTCGGTGAAGGGCGAGGTCGTATCCTCGACCTTCGATGAACCGGCATCGCGTCACGTTCAGGTCGCCGAGATGGTGATCGAGAAGGCCAAGCGTCTGGTCGAACACGGCCGCGACGTCGTGATCCTGCTCGATTCGATCACCCGCCTCGGCCGCGCCTACAACACGGTGGTTCCGTCATCCGGCAAGGTGCTGACCGGCGGTGTCGATGCCAATGCGTTGCAGCGTCCGAAGCGCTTCTTCGGCGCCGCGCGTAACATCGAGGAAGGTGGCTCGCTAACGATCATCGCCACTGCGCTGATCGACACCGGTTCGCGCATGGACGAAGTGATCTTCGAAGAGTTCAAGGGCACCGGCAACTCCGAACTCATCCTCGACCGCAAGGTCGCTGACAAGCGCACCTTCCCGGCGATGGACATCACTCGATCCGGCACCCGCAAGGAAGAGCTGCTGGTCGAGCCGCAGACGCTCAAGAAGATGTACGTGCTCCGCCGTATCCTCAACCCGATGGGCACGATGGATGCGATGGACTTCCTGCTCGACAAACTGCGCAACACGAAGAGCAACGGCGAGTTCTTCGAGTCGATGAATACCTGATCGAGCAGATCGAATTCAAAAACGAAAAGCCGGGCTTCAGGGCCCGGCTTTTTTTTATGAGTGATATTGTTGTTGCTGGATTTTACGCCGCCCCAGCCGCTCGTCCCCGCGAATGCGGGGACCCAGAGCAATCATTCTGGATTCCCGCCTTCGCGGGAATGAGCGGAGAGAGTGAAGTCTCAATCCGAGTGCATTGGGACTTTAGACGACACTCAACTTCGGTTGCTGCGACTGTGACACATCCGCAAACCGCTCCTCCATCGCGCGGCGCGTCTTGATCGTGTCGTCGCCAGCATCGATTTCGACATCGGCCCAGGTCAGCACGTCTCCATGCGCAATATTGCGGGTGAGCTTCACCTTATGCGCAAGGCCGATCGGCAATGCACCGACGGCAAGGCTTTGCGTGGCCGGCATCAGCCGGCCCCACACAGTGTAGCCACCCTCCCCGTCGAGCATCTCGCCGGCGCGCAGATCGCGTTTGGCCACCGCGACCGCATCGCCACGGAAGCCGAGCGGCTGGCCGGTCGCTTCGCCGCGCAACGCCGCCGACAGCACCGAGATATTCAGCTCGAGACCGATCAGATGATACGGCTTGTACATCGCCGCATAACGCCCCGATGCATCGGTCTTCAATCCGTATTGGCGGAAACACGCCGCTGCATAATCGTTCGGCGCTTCCATCACGACATACACACCCCAGCGCAGATCGCGGAACACCGGACGGCCGTCGCGTTCCACCGACGACACCACTTCCACCATGCCCGGCTTATCGAGCACGCCGCCAGCACTGCGCGGCCGCAACACGTGCGGAAGATCGTCGACCCCACACGGCGGAAACAGCAATCCGTGTTCGGGTACATCGAGTCCGGTCGCATTGGCGATCGCTGCCATCTCGATCGCCGATTTGGTGCCGTCGAGAAACGAATTGAACATCTGCGGATTCATGCCGGCCGCCCGCGCTTCCTGCGGCGTGAGACCGTAATGTCCCCACACGTCGTCGGGCGTCACATCGTGATAGGCCGGCAGATATTTCGTGCCCTTGCCAGCGGCAATGATGCGAAAGCCGGTGGCGCGGGCCCAGTCCACCATCTCTGCTGTCAGTGCGGGCTGATCGCCGTAAGCCAGCGAATAGACGATACCTGCTTTGCGCGCTTCCTCGGCCAGCAACGGACCGGCCAGCACATCCGCCTCGACATTGACCATCACGATATGGCGGCCCGCAGCGATCGCAGCGCGGGCATGACGAATGCCGACGGCGGGATTTCCGGTTGCTTCGATCACCACGTCCGCGTTCGTTTGCGCGATCGCCGCCATGCCGTCGTCGGTGAATGAGGTCGCGGCAATCCGCGCATCGTCCCAGCCGACAACGCGGCAGGCTTCACGTGCGCGATCCGGCGACAGATCGACGATGGCGGCGACCTCGAGCCCCGGCGTGTGCGGCACCTGTGCGAGAAACATCGAGCCGAACTTGCCGGCGCCGATCAGGACCACGCGGACAGGACGTCCATCCGCGTGGCGTGACTTCAACATCTGATGCAGGTTCATTGTCGTCTATTCAGCTGCTTCACGATGAGCACGAGCAAGACGGATGAGCGCGTCGTCATCGACGGTGTCGATCGGTGCGAAGTCCTGATGCGCGATGAATTCCGCACGCGTTGGTTTGCGGATGTAATTGGAAACGGCATTCAGCGTCAGATACACGATCTTGCGCGGATATGGCGTGATGTTGCCGGCTGAGCCGTGAACAAGATTGCCGTGGAACATGAGCATGCTGCCGGGCTTGCCGGTCGGCGCGACGATGCCTCCCTCTTTGACAAGACGGGACACAGTCTCCTCGTCGAGTGTCCATAAGGGATAAGACGTTGTCTCGAGATCATGCGATGCCTTGAGGTCGCCGGCGTTGTGGCTGCGTGGCACCAGCATCAACGGACCGTTGATCGGCATGACTTCGTCGAGGAATATCGAAATGTTCATTGCGCGCGGCTCCGGCATGCCGTCGTCGCGTTTCCAGGTGCCGTAATCCTGATGCCATTGCCAGACTTCGCCGGTAAAGGCGGATTTGGCGTTGATCTTGTATTGATGCAGATAGACTCGTTCGCCGAATACCTGCTCGACGGGTTTGATCATGCGCGGATGCGCGCCCAGCAGTCGAAATGCTTCGTTGTATTTGTGAGCGGCGAATGCCGTGCGCGGTGCGCCGCTTTTCTCGCGCCACACTTCCTCGCGATGCTGATCGTAGATCGCGATCGCCTCGCGGCGAAGCAGATCGATCTCTTCCTCGTTGAAGAGTTCCGGCAGCAGCAACCAGCCTTCGGTATGGAATTGATCGAGCTGTTCCTTGGTCAGTGGCATCGCTTCCTCCAGTTTTTATGGTGTTGCCGTCGTTCCGATTGTCAGGCGACTTTCTGCAGCGACTTCAGTCGGTCCTCCGTGGTTCGGCCGGCGGTGAGTGCGTGGGCCTGCGCCGCTGCGTCGGCGCCCGCCGCATCGCCGGCAAAAACGCGGTCGGCGATGGTCCTGTGTTCAGCCCATGCGCGCGTGCGGTAATCGGCATTCGTCAGCACCGCGGCCATCGACCGGCGCATGTGCGGCCATTGCGGACCGGCCATCTCCTCGATCGCCGGATTGCCGGACAGGCGATACAGCGCGCGATGAAAGTCGGCATCGAGCGCGATCAGATCGGCGAGCGGCGTCTTTGCATTGATGCTGTCGCCGGCGGCGAGGGCGGCTTCGAGCGTTGATCGTCCGTCCGCATCGCTGCCGACGCGATCAGCCGACAACCGCGCGGCAAGACCGTCGAGCGCGCTGCGCACTTCATAAAGCTGCCGGATCCGCGCCGGATCGAGCGGCGTGACCTGAAATCCCTTGCGCCCGCTTTCAACGACAAGACCCTGCCGGTGCAGCAGATGCAGGGCATGGCTCACCGGCTGGCGCGACACCCCGAGCTGTTCGGCCAGTTCGTGCTGGCGGATGCGGTGCCCCGGCGCCAGCGAGTGGTCGACGATCGACTCCAGGATGCGGTCGTAGACCTGCTGGATCAGATTGGGTGCGACATTCAGCGGAATCATGGCTCAGTGCCAGTTTTGGAATTCCGAATTCCAAAAAGGCTATCTGCCGAGAATGAAGCTGTCAAATGGTGCCCAGAGGTATTTTTTTTGGGCTCGCGACGAAATCCGTGAGCCCGGAATCCAGGGCGGCGATCACAGTGTATGAATCACGATTCAATCGATCTCGCTAAACCCGAGATCGGGCAGCGTCCCCGGAATGACCGAGAGGGGTGAGCTACTGACCGCGCGCCGCGTTATAGGCCGCTGCGACCTGCGCCGCGTCGGTGACCGGCAGCGAGCAGGTTTCGCCGACGCAGATGAACGCCGAAGGTCCCGACACCGCCTTGATCTTCTCCTGCGCCGGGTGCGAGGCGGGCAGGGCGTCCGGGGATGGTGCGCGCACCACAGCGCGATTGAGATGCGGGAGGGATAGCGCCGCTTCGACAAGCTTGCCGGCATTCTCGCCCTCACCGGTCACCACGATCTCGGCAAGGTTCAGCCGCATGTCGATCGCGTTCAGCAAGGCGACATGCATGAAAAGGTTGTTGCCGCCGATCGCCAGCACGCCGTCGATCAGCTTGTCGGCCTTCTCGCGGAAGGCGTGGTCGCCCGTGAACGCCGCGAGCCGGATCAGGTTCTGCGCCGCGATCGCGTTGGGGTTCGGGGTTGCGTCGTCCGCCGTCGAGGCGGGGCGGATCACCAGGCCTTCGGCGTCGTCGGCGGTCAGATAATAGGTCCCGGTTTCGCCATTGAAGTAATGCCGGTCGAGCGCCGCCTGCCAGGCGAGCGCCTGATCGAGATAGGCGCGGTTGCCGGTGGCCTCATGCAGCGACAGCGCGGCCCGGATCATCATGGTGAAATCGGAGGCGAGGCCCGGATACAGCAGCCGCCCCTCGCGCCAGGAATGGCCCAGCCGGTCGCCGCGGGTCATGTTGCGCTGCACAAACTGGAAGGCGCGCATCGCCATAGTGATCCATTCCGGCCGGTTCATCGCCAGCGCGGCGTTTACCAGCGCGGCGATCATTAGGCCGTTCCAGTCCGCTAGAACCTTATCGTCGAGGCCAGGGTGCACACGATTTTCGCGTATTTTGTGCAGTGCAGCACGATTTTCCGCGAGGATATTCTCCTCTTTTTCGGTTTTTGTGCGGTCTATGCTGCGCGGTAAGTCTTTGAGACGATTGAGGATGTTGTATCCTTCGAAGTTGCCTTCGGGGGTCACATCATATTGCTGCGCAAAAAAGGGCGCAGCATCACCCAGTGCCTGTTCGATTTCAGCCAGGGACCAGACGTAAAACTTGCCTTCCTCGCCCTCCGAATCGGCATCCAGCGATGAGTAGAAAGCTCCATCGGCGCTGGTCATCTCCCGGTCCAGCCAGCCGACCGTCTCCTCAGCCCTTTGTAAATACAGCGGATTTTCGGTGCGATGCCAGACCAGCGCCAGCATGTCGAGCAACTGGGCGTTGTCGTAGAGCATCTTTTCGAAGTGCGGCACCAGCCACTTGTCGTCCACCGAATAGCGGGAATAGCCGCCGCCGAGGTGGTCATAGATGCCACCTTCGCTGATCCGGTTCAGCGTCAGGTCGACGATGTTGAAGAACCGCGCTTCGCCATTGCGAAGGCCGCCTCGGAACAGGTTCTCGAACATGCTGCACTGCGGAAATTTCGGTGAGCCGCGTAGCCCACCGTTGACCGGGTCCATCGCGCTGCCAAGCTGCAGGGCGACCTGGTCCAGTTCCTGACGCCCGACCGTCACGCGCTGGGGGTTGCGGGCGACATCGGACAACCGCGCCATCAGCGCGTTGCGGTTCTGCTCGATCTTGCCGGGCTCCTCGCGGAACAGCCGCGAGACCTCGCGCATCACATCGACAAAAGCCGGCCGGCCGTAACGCGAGTCCTTCGGAAAATATGTTCCGCCCCAGAACGGCTCGCCGGCCGGCGTCAGGAACATCGTCAGCGGCCAGCCGCCCTGTTCGCCGAGATGGTGCAGCGCCTGCATGTAGATCTGGTCGATGTCCGGCCGCTCCTCGCGATCGACTTTGATGTTGACGAACAGCTCGTTCATCACCTTCGCGGTGGCTTCATCCTCGAAGCTTTCATGCGCCATGACATGGCACCAATGACAGGCCGCATAGCCGACCGACAGCAGGATCGGTTTGTTGTTTGCTTTGGCTTGCGCCAGCGCGTCCGGTCCCCACGGCCACCAATCGACGGGATTATGTTTGTGCTGCAGCAGATAGGGCGAGGTTTCGCGAGCCAGCCGGTTCTCATGCATCGTCGAAGAATTGTGGGTCATCGGATTCCGTTCGGCTGAGGGGACAGGGCGTGGCGCGGAGGGCCGGATCATCAAGCCCGGACATAAAGATTCAGGAACGATAACGCGCCAGGCAACGGAATGGCAGCATTGAGCCATTCGGAAGTGCCGAAGGCTGCCTTCGTTCAATACAGATTGCGGTTGGCATCGACTTGCTTCATCTGGCCTGCCGCATGGATGGATCCTGGTTCACAATTGTCATTGTTATCGTCGCTTACCTGCTCGCCGGACTTGTCAAAGGCGTGATGGGGATGGGCTTGCCGCAGATCGCATTGGGGCTGCTTGCGTCGATGACGACGCCGGCTCAGGCCGCGGCCATTCTGATTGCGCCGTCGTTTGCGACCAATGCCTGGCAGATGGTGACAGGGCCGTATCTCCTTGGACTGATCCGGCGGTTGGGCGGGATGCTGGCGGGCATGTTTGTCGGCGCCTGGTTCGGGGCGGGCATCCTGACCGGTGCGAATGCCAAGCCGGCAGCGATCGGGCTGGGCCTCGTATTGATTTTGTATGCGTTGATGGGGCTGCTGAAGATCAAATTCACCGTCCAGCGGCGTTCTGAATTTTGGCTCGGCCCACTGGTGGGTCTGGCGACCGGATATGTGACGGCAGCGACCGGTGTATTTGCCTTTCCCGCCTTGCCGTATCTGCAGGCGATCGGACTGGAAAAGGACGAACTGGTTCAGGCGCTGGGCCTGCATTTCACTGTATCGACGGTCGCGCTGATGATTTTGTTGTGGGGCGGCGGCGCGTTCGATGCATCGGTTGGGTTGCTGTCGTTGTTCGCGATCGTGCCTGCTGTGCTTGGCATGTATCTGGGTCAGCGGGTGCGCCAGCGTATCAGCGTCGAGGCATTCCGGACTGTGCTGTTTGTCGGCGTGTTGTTGCTGGGCGCACAGTTGATCTGGCGGAACGTGATGTGAGGCGGGCAGCGGTCGCAGGTTTCGTCTGAACATAGGACCTGCGCGGCCGTCTTTGCGTTAGCCATCGATCCGATCGGCTCTTTACCGGCTCGCCGGAAGGGAGTTGATGATCGGGCATGACCGCTCCTGCACGTGAAACAATCTACGCCCTGTCCTCCGGAAGCCTTCCAGCCGCCATCGGTGTGGTCCGGATTTCCGGGCCGCAGGCCAAAGCCGCGCTGCTGGCGCTGATCGGCCGGGTGCCGCCGTCGCGACAGGCCGCTTTTGCCACGGTCCGCGATCCGCAATCCGGCGCTGCGATCGATCAGGCGCTGGTGCTGTTCTTTGAAGGCCCCAACAGCGAGACCGGCGAGGATGTCGCCGAACTCCAGCTTCACGGCGGCCGGGCGGTGGTGGCCGCGACCTTCAACGCGCTATCGAAACTCGAAGGGACGCGGATGGCGGAGGCGGGGGAATTCACCCGCCGGGCGTTCGAAAACGGCAAGCTGGACCTCACCGCGATCGAGGGGCTGGCCGATCTCATCTATGCTGACACCGAATCCCAGCGGAAACAGGCGATCCGGCAGCTTCAGGGCCTTCTGGGCAACCGGGCGGAGGCCTGGCGCCGCCGTCTGATCGAGGCTCTGGCGCTGGTGGAGGCCGGAATCGACTTTTCCGACGAGGCGGATGTCGCCGCTGACGTCACCAGCCGGTCTCTGGAGGCCGTTCGTGCGCTGCAGCAGGAAATTGCTGTGGTCCTCGCGGACGGCCGGCGGGGTGAGCGGATGCGGGAAGGGCTGGTCGTTGCTATCGCCGGTCCGCCGAATGCCGGGAAATCGACCCTCCTGAACCGGATCGCCCGCCGGGATGTCGCGATTGTGTCTCCCTATGCCGGAACCACCCGGGATGTGATCGAGGTCCATCTCGATCTGGAAGGGTTCCCGGTCACCTTGCTGGATACGGCCGGGATCCGGGACTCTGAGGATCCCGTGGAGCAGGAGGGTGTATCCCGTGCCAAAGCCCGGGCGGCCGAGGCCGATCTGGTTTTATGGTTAACAGAAGGTGAAGGTTCGAATCCGGTTTCAGGGTCGAAAATACCTGAAACTTGGTCGGTCCGGACGAAGATTGATCTTCTGGATAAGCAAAAAGCCGAGCAAGCGGCTGAGGAGGGTGCTCGGACGTATTCCGGGTCCGAGGAACCTTACTTCTACGAGCTTTCCGCGCTGTCCGGCGCAGGGGTTGGAACCCTGCTCGCCGATCTGACCAAATTCGCGCGGGAGACGCTGGAATCGCGAGAACCGGCTCTGGTGACCCGCGAAAGGCAGCGGAATCTGCTGGAACAGACCGATTCCGCGCTGAAAAGGGCCATTTCCCGCGGCTCCGACGGTCAGGAGGACCTTTTTGCCGAAGAATTACGACTGGCCGGTCAGTCATTGGGGCGGATTACCGGCCGGGTCGATGTGGAGGACATCCTGGACGTGATCTTCCGGGATTTCTGCATTGGTAAATAGGCCGTTTACCTTTTCTGATTCGAGTCCAGAGTCTTCGGACAAGGTTTTGAGACTCCTGCGTTTCACGTGAAACGGAACTCGAAGAATCCAATTCTTTTGACGGTTTCCGCCGTCTCCACTACATAACCGCGCATCATGGATGAGCGTTTTGATGTCATCGTCATCGGTGGCGGACATGCCGGCTGCGAGGCCGCGGCGGCGTCCGCGCGTATGGGCGCGTCTACGGCGCTGATCACGCACCGTTTTTCGACCATTGGGGCGATGTCCTGCAATCCGGCCATTGGTGGCCTCGGGAAGGGTCATCTGGTCCGGGAAATCGATGCTTTGGACGGCCTGATGGGCCGCGTCGCCGACCAGGGCGGCATTCAGTTCCGGGTTCTGAACCGCCGGAAGGGCCCGGCGGTCCGTGGACCTCGCGCTCAGGCCGACCGGAAGCTCTATGCCGCCGCCATGCAGCGGGCGATCCGGGAAACCGCCAATCTCACCGTCATCGAGGCCGAAGCGGACGATCTGATTGAGAAGGATGGCCGGATCGTCGGTCTCCGCCTCGCAGACGGCCGTATTCTGGCCGCTGGCGCCGTCGTTCTGACCACCGGAACCTTTCTCCGAGGCCTCATTCATATCGGCGAGCAGAAAATTCCGGCGGGCCGGGTCGGCGAGGCGCCGGCGATGGGCCTTTCCAAGTCGCTGGAACGATTTGGCTTCAATCTCGGCCGTCTGAAGACTGGCACCCCGCCACGCCTCGACGGCCGGACCATCGACTGGGCGTCGCTGGAGATGCAGCCGGGCGACGAGCCGCCGGAGCCGTTCTCGACCTTTACGACCCGGATCGAGAACCCGCAGATCCAGTGCGGCATCACCCGCACGACCGAGGCGACCCATTCGGTCATCCGCGCCAACGTGCACCGTTCGCCGATGTATTCCGGCCAGATCGAGAGCCGGGGCCCCCGTTATTGCCCGTCGATCGAAGACAAGATCGTCCGGTTCGGGGAACGGGACGGGCATCAGATCTTCCTGGAGCCAGAAGGGCTCGACGATCACACGGTCTATCCGAACGGGATTTCCACCTCGCTCCCGGAGGAGGTCCAGCACGCCGTGGTAGCCTCGATCCCCGGGCTGGAAAAGGCCAAGTTCATCCGGCCGGGCTACGCCATCGAGTACGACCACGTCGATCCGCGGGAATTGCAGCCCACGCTGGAAACCAAGCGGGTTCAGGGGCTGTTCCTGGCCGGCCAGATCAACGGCACGACCGGTTACGAGGAAGCCGCAGCGCAGGGATTGCTGGCCGGGCTGAACGCCGCGGCGCGGGCAGGGGGTGGCGAGAAGATCATCTTCGACCGCGCCGAAGCCTATGTCGGCGTCATGGTCGACGACCTTGTTTCACGTGGAATCACAGAGCCGTACCGCATGTTTACGTCGCGGGCGGAGTACCGGTTGGCGTTGCGGGCCGACAATGCGGACCAGCGTCTAACTGGCAAGGGGATCGCCCTCGGCTGCGTCGGGTCGGAGCGCCGCCACGCCTTCGAGGCCAAGGCGCAAGCGCTTGCCAATGCTCGGGAATTTGCTCGCTCGGTGACAATATCGCCGACCGAGGCGAACCGGCATGGGCTCACGCTCAAGAAGGACGGCCATCGCCGTACGGCGTTTGAACTGCTGTCCTATCCGGACGTCGGAATTGCCGACGTTTCGAGGATCTGGCCGGAGCTTGCAGTGCTGTCCCCGGCGGTCGCCGAGCAGCTCGAGATCGATGCCAAGTACGATGTCTACCTGACCCGCCAGGCCGCTGACGTTGCCTCTTATCGGAAAGACGAGGCGCTCGGTTTGCCCGACGATCTGGATTATGCGGCCATCGTCGG
Organism: Pseudomonadota bacterium; assembly: GCA_023423415.1. Lineage (GTDB taxonomy): Bacteria > Pseudomonadota > Alphaproteobacteria > Rhizobiales > Xanthobacteraceae > Pseudorhodoplanes. Next base: position 51,966 of record JAFAFP010000078.1, read on the forward strand.
TCTGTCGAACGAAGCTCGTCATAAGCTGACGACCCATCGCCCCCGGACCGTCGGTCATGCCGCTAAGCTCGAAGGGGTGACCCCGGCCGCACTCACGCTTCTGGTTGCTCATCTGCGGCGAGGTGCCCTTCGGTCCGCGGTTCAGGGATGAGCCGGTCCCGGCCTTCGGCTGCGCCGCGCGATCTCGAAGCCCGTCTCGCCGCCGACCGGGAACGAGCGCTCGAATCCTTCAACGATTCACGTGAAATAGCCCCCCTGCTTGACCGTTACGTGGCAACCTTGTTGCAGTGGCAGACGACCACGAACCTGATTGCACCGTCGACAATCCCGGAACTCTGGACCCGGCATATCGCCGATTCGCTCCAGCTCCTTCGGTTCGCGCCCGGTGCTAGGCATTGGGTCGATCTTGGATCCGGCGGTGGCTTCCCCGGCGTTGTCATCGCATGCGCCCTGGCCGGTACGCCGGACGCCGTGGTGCATCTGGTCGAGAGCAATCTGAAAAAGGCGGCGTTTCTGCGCGAAGCCGTTCGGCTAACCGGGGCTCCAGCCAAGGTCCATGCAGTCCGGATTGAAGACTTTGTGGATGGCTTCAACGAACCCGTGGAGATCGTCACCGCCCGCGCGCTAGCGTCTCTCGATAATCTCATCGAAAAGGCTTATCCCTTGTTGAACAGAGGCGCGCAGGCGCTGTTCCTGAAAGGACAAGATGTAGAGGTTGAATTGACCGCGGCTGCTAAATGTTGGACGATTAATGCTGAACTCATCCCAAGCATCACCGATGCTGGCGGGCGTATCGTCCAGATCCGTTCAGCCGAACGCCTCGCATCGCCGCGTTCAAGTAATTGAGATTGTTTTCCTAAAAGGGATTCGCCATGACCGACGCCCCGACAATCGTCCCGCAGGACGCGGCTGAGCCGGCCGATGCCGCGCAGCCCAAGCCGATGCGCGTGCTCGCCGTCGCTAACCAGAAGGGCGGCGTCGGTAAAACGACGACCGCGATCAATCTCGGGACCGCCTTGGCCGCCATCGGCGAGCGCGTGCTGATCATCGACCTTGATCCGCAGGGCAATGCTTCGACCGGCCTCGGCATTGACCGACGCCAACGGAACCGTTCGACCTATGATGTGTTGGCCGGCGATGCGGCGTTGCGCGATGCGATTGTCACGACGTCGGTGCCGCGGCTGCATATTGCGCCTTCGACTCTCGACCTTGCCGGTCTCGAGCTTGAAGTATCGACCGCGCGCGATCGCGCCGTTCGGCTACGCAATGCGATTGGCCGGTTGAATGACGGGCATGCTGATGGCAACGACTACACTTATGTGCTGGTCGATTGTCCGCCGTCACTGAACTTGCTCACGGTCAATGCGATGGCCGCATCCGACGCCATTCTCGTGCCGCTGCAATGCGAGTTCTTCGCGCTCGAAGGTCTGTCGCAATTGCTAAAGACGGTCGAGCAGGTGAAGGAAACGCTCAATCCGCGTCTCTCGATTCACGGCATCGTGCTGACCATGTTCGACTCGCGCAACAACCTGTCGAACCAGGTCGTCGCCGATGTTCGCGAATTCATGGGCTCGAAAGTTTACGACACGGTTATCCCGCGCAACGTACGCATCTCGGAAGCACCGTCCTACGGAAAGCCGGTGCTGGTCTATGATCTCAAGTGTGCTGGCAGCGATGCTTATCTGAGATTGGCGACGGAGGTGATCCAGCGCGAGCGCGAACTCGCCGCGCACTAGAGCCTTGGGGGGTTGGTGGTTTCAAAGCCGCGACTGTAGCGTTTGTTTTTTACGCGTTTT
>JAFAFP010000088.1 GCA_023423415.1 Pseudomonadota bacterium
CCATTCTCGGCGACGCTTCCGAAGTGCAGAAGTCAGACACTCGTAAGGCGATCCTGAAAGTACTGCGGGCGACGACGGAGCCGCTAGGGCCACAGGAGATTGCTGTTCTCTCGGATCTGAAAGAAGAGCTCGTCAAGAAAACCCTCGCCCGAATGGCAGCAGACGGCGAGATCACAAAGGTCGGCCGCGGCCGATACAGCTTGGGCAAGTGACCGTGTCGAGAGCGATGTCACCATTGTCCCCTTGTCACTTCGCAAAAAAATAGAACGGAAAACCAATGCCTTACAGTTGGAGGGGACAAAGTGACAAAAGTGACAAGGTGACAGGCACGCGGTCCGTCATTTCGATCAATGCGCGAGTGCAATGCCGGGAAGCAGCACTGGCGAACATTCTGCTTGAAACGGAGTTCTAGAAGTGAACACGCCCATGACGTTCTCATCGACGGCGAGCAGCACTGCCGTGATCGTCGCCAACATCATGTCGCATGCACTCACGTCTTCGCCGATGCCATTCGCAGCAACTCGGCAGCGTGGCCACGAACGGAAGATCGCGGAAGCGCTCAAAGCGCTGCACCATGGCGATGTGCCGCTTCATCTGCTGCGTCCGGCGGAGCTGATCTTCCGCTGCAACGATTGGCTTAAAAGCCAAGGGTTGGGCACGCACGAACTGCCTAGCGACACATCGTATCTCCGCGCCTTCCGCAATCTCGGCGTCCGCTGATTGCGGTCGAGAGACAGTTAGTGACTTTGGTTCGGGATGGAAGCTGTGGTCGCTGGAGCTTTTCTATCGTTCGCGACAGCAGGGTCGGCTGCATTTGGGGATTGCTGTGGCGGCGTATTCGCTACGTCTGTCACACAGCGCCGGTTCATTTCCGCGTTCATCAGTTCTCGCTCCTTATTTTGATTGGCATCGATAGCCGCTGCGGCTGGGATGCCGAAAGGACCGAGAAAAAGACCTAATGCAAGCCCCGTAAGCGCCCGCTCTCCAACCTTGTCGTCGTAATCCAGAACCTTGTTGCGTATGTAGCGGCAGTCGTCGGTGTCATATTTTGGATCATTGGGGCGAAGCGTGAGCGCTGTTTCCTTTGGATTGGCAGCACACCCGAGGAGCCCCAACACCACTGCCATCGAAAGCAGATGTTTCATGACGTCCCTCCGCCAGAATCTACTCTGCGTACAGATCAAGCATCTGCATTGCAATTAGAACGGCGGCGTGAACATCGATCATCAACAGCTTGATGAGCAACTGGATCGAAACTCTCCCAAAAGGTGTACTTCTGAGGAATGGCCGTTGATCTTCTCATAAGTCCTCTCTAAAGTGATTATACGATGTACTAGAACTTTTGAGAGGGACATCATGGAGCGCAAAACCAGTCGGAAGCACCGTGGTCAGACCATCGCCTACGTCCGGGTTTCGGCGCGTGATCAGAAGCTCGATACTCAGCTCGCCAAGCTCAAAGCCTACGGTCCTGTCGATCGCGTCTTCAAAGAGAAGGCCTCCGGGGCGAACGACGATCGCAAAGTTCTCGCCGAATGTCTCGCCTACGTGCGTGAGGGCGACACACTGATCATCACGCGCGCCGATCGCATCGCTCGGTCTGCCGCGCATCTGTTGTCCACGGTACAGGCGCTGAAGAAGAGAGGCGTCGCGATCCGGTTCCTGGACCAGCCGGAGCTGAACAGCGAAGGCAAGTATGCGGATTTCCTGCTGACGGTGCTCGCCGCTGTTGGGCAGCTCGAACGCGATATCCTGGATGAGAAGCGCCGCGACGGCATCGCAGCCGCACGCGCCAACGGTGTCCGGTTCGGTCGGCCCAAGATCATCTCCGACGATGTGCAGGCCGAAGCGCGGGCCTTGAAGGCGAAGGGCGCTCGCGTGGCGGAAATCGCCCGCCGCTTGAACCTTGGCGTCTCGACGACGTACAGGCTACTGGCCACCTAACCCGCCCCCGGAAGCGAAAGTGGCGCTTCTGGTGAAAGTGGCGGAAACGGTGCGTGACCAGGACCATCAGCACGCATATGGCGGAGCGAGAGACAAACTCGCGAGGCTGCCATGGCAGATCCCGACGACATTGACGAGATCGAAGGCGATGCGCCTGCGCCATCTCCGGCACCAACATCGGCCGTCAGCGTATTCGACGGCAGTGACGATGAAAGCGATACCGATGCGACCGATGTCGGCGTCGATGGTGAAAACCACGGCAGCGGTGGCGATGGCGGTGATCGGAGCAGCCGCGACAGCGCACTTCCGTCGCATGCCGACGGCTACCGGCTGACTGGCATCGACGGCCACGAGTGGGCCGAAGCCGACCACACCGCATTCCGCGCCTTCGCCGACATCGCGGTTCAGCACCGGCTCAGCCAGGACGCGGTTGATGGTGTCACTGGCTGGTACGCGGGGCTCATGAAATCGCTGCGCGAGCGCGATGTGGCCGATGCCACGGCGTTGCGCGAGGAGCTGGAAACACGGTCCGGCGCCGACGTTCTCAGCGGTGACGTGAAGCTGGTGCGCGGCTTTCTCGGCAGCCTGGGCGACCTCGGCGACGAGATCAAAAACGCCCGCTCCGCCAGCGGGCAACGCCTGATCAACAACCAGGAGTTCTTCCGTCTGCTGCGTGGTCTTGCCCGCGGTCGCTTCGGCACGCCCGCCACGCATCGCGAAGCCGAGATCCGGCACATCCTCGCAACCGATAAGACGCGCTACGACCGCGAGAACCTCGGCGTCGAGCTTGAGACCATTATCCGCAAGAAATCTGGCGACGGCGCATCGCAGCCATCGCGAGCGCTGCGCGATACCCGCACCGGCCGCGAGCGCGAGATCGAGCGCATCCGCTCCGAGGACGTGAACCGCTACTACCGCGAGAAGCTCGATGAGGAACTGCTGCAGATCCGCCGTAAGCGCGCGGGCTGACACGAAAGGATGGTGCCATGAAACCTAAGATGCTGGTCGCCAAAACGCCGCTCTTCCAACACGACCATTCTGCGGTCCGCTGGTTCCTCGACCTTGGCAAGGTCAACCAGGACATCGCGTTTAGCGATCTGTTCGAGCCAAGCTTCTGGCGCGGCCATGTCAGCAAGATCCACCAATACGATCTGATCCGTGTCATCGGTCGCGATAGCGTGTTCGACCTGATGCTGCGCGTCGCTGCCAAGGCACCGGAGGGCCTCATCCTCGAACTGTGGCCGCAGCCCTATCCCGGCACACCGGCGTTCGCGGCGCTGCAAGCCGCCGCCGACCAAACGCGGCAGGAGGCGGATCTGGCCGCCCGCGCAGCCATGCTGACACCGCCCATTCCCGCTGGTCGCGTGCCAGCGCCGACCATCGTTCCAACCACAGCGCCGCTGCCAAAGCGCAAGGGAGCTGCAGCGTGAGCGGCGTCGATCACATCGCGCTCTGCCGTCGCCAGGGCGGCAGCGGCTGGGTCATTGCCGTTCGCAGCGATGGCGCGTGGCGACCGGCGTCGGCATCTGCCGTGCAGCGCCTGGAGCATATGATCGACGAGACGATCCGGCTGATGGCCGCGCATCCCACCGCCGATGTCAGCTTTTCGACCCGACCGGTGTCAATGGTGATGGCGGACACCTTCGACACGCCGGACCCCCTGCCGACGGCCTTGCTGCGCACCAGCATTTCGGTGCTGTTGCCGGAGCGCGCTGGCTCGGATCGCTGGGTCACGCTGTGGCGCGATCGACGTGGCGGGCTCAGCACGCGCGGTCGCTTGAGCCGGTTTGCTAGCAAGCTGCTCGCCGACGAGATGCGCGCGTGGTTCACCTTTTGGGGGCCGCTCAGCATCGACAAGGATCAAGTCGGCGTGCCGCTGGAGCTGTGGGTTCGCCGCGGCTGGTGCGCCGATGCCTTGCTGCCGGACGATTTCCCCAAGCCGCAGTCGGGCCCCATTGTGCCGCCGCGTCCATCATCGCGAGCAAAACCGAAACCACGGCGCGTTACGCTGCCTGCAAGCTGAGGGAGGATGACAATGAGCGAGTTCTCGCGCGGCATCCGTGAGCTGAAGAGCCTGACGGCGATGGTGAAGAACCTGACCTCGATCGAGGCGATGTTGGAAGAGCTGGGCGGCTACGACAGCGCGCGACGGGCTGCTGAGGCCCGCATCGAGAGCCTGAAGACGGAAGAGGACGAGGCGACGACGGCGCTCGCCAAGGTCAAGCAAGAACTGGCAGACGGAACCCGCAAGCTGAAGTTCCGGCTGCAGGATCTCAATGCCCAGGTCGGTCATGCCGAGACCAAGCTCGCCGATGTCAACGCTGCTGCCGACGCCGCCAAAGCCGAACACGACGACGAGGTGGCCGTCCTTTCCGAGCGTATCCGGAACCTGAATGCGCAGGCTAGTCAGCGCGACCGCACCATCGACGAATTGGACAAGGAGATTGCCGCCAAGCAGGCCCGCCTTGCTGAGATCACCACCGAGGTCGAACGCATCCGCAAGGTGGTCGGGGCGTGATCCGCAAGCGCGACATCATCCGGATGCGGCGGCGCCGTCGCGAGCACGATGCGTTCGCACTCGCGCAGCTCTTGTTTCTCGCCGACGACGCTGACGTGTTCGCGTCGGCTCTGGCGGTGCTGGAGCTGTCGGCGTGCCGCCATCCTACACCCCCGCGCAATCCGCGTGAGGCACGGGTGCCGATGTTCCCGGAGATGCACTGATGGCACGCCCCCCATCCCGCAAGCCGAGCAAAGCCAGCGTCAAAGCCAAGGCCGATCGTGCCGAACGTCGCGCGAAGGGCGAGGCCGTCGATGCGGCGCCCGAGCCGGACCCGCTGCATCCGCCGGAGATCGACCGCGGCGGTCGCCCGAGCAAGTACCAGAAAGAATTTGTCAACATCGCACAGGCTATGTGCGCGTTGGGTGCCACCGATGCCGATCTGGCGGAAGCCTTCGCCGTGACAACGCGGACGATCTCAAACTGGCAGGCGGCGCATCCAGAGTTCGCCCATGCCGTCAAGGTCGGCAAGGCTCCCGCCGACGATCGCGTCGAGCGCAGTCTGTATCAGCGCGCCGTCGGTTTCAGCTACGACGCCGAGAAGATTTTCAACGGCAAGGACGGTATCGTCCGCGCCAACACCGTCGAGTACGTGCTGCCGGACACCTCGGCCGCCATGCAGTGGCTGACCAATCGCCGCCCTGAGAAGTGGCGGCAGAAGTCACAGCTCGAAGTCGGCGGCCGCGACGGCAAATCGCTCGGCGAAGAGCTGGGGATCGGCAGCCGCGAACTGCTACTGGAAACCGCGCGATGGGTCGCCGACCTGCTCGCAGGGGCGACCAGCGTCAAGACCATCACGGCATCATCGACAGCGATTGATCGCGACGGCTGACCAATGCTGCCTAATCCGACTGTTGCGCGTGCAGACTGCAGATCCCGACGCGGGAGAAAGGCACCGCTGTGAGCAGCACCCCAGGTGCGGAGCTGCTGGAGCAGATCATTGCGCGTTTGAAGTCACTGCCCAGCGAAGATCTCCAGGCGTTGGCGGAACGGGCTGCGGAAGATCCGCGCCCGTGGCTGCCAACCATCGGCCCGCAACGCGAGGCCTATCATTCACCAGCTGACGTGCTGTTGTATGGCGGGCAGGCCGCGGGCGGAAAAAGCGCCCTGTTGCTCGGGCTCGGCTTCACGGCGCATCGCCGCTCACTGATCATCCGGCGACGGTATTCGGACCTCCATGCCCTGATTGAAGATGCGCTGAAGATCAATCGCGGCCGCGACGGCTTCAACGGATCGGCCCCGCCGCGCATCCGCACCCGTGACGGCCGCCTGATCGAGTTCGGCGCCGCCAACCATCCCGGTGATGAGCAGTCCTGGCAGGGCCAGCCGCACGATTTTCTCGGCGTCGATGAGGTAACGCAGTTTCTGGAAAGCCAGATCCGGTTTTTGATGGGATGGGTCAGGACCACCGATCCTAACCAGCGCACCCGTGTGGTGTTCGCCTCCAATCCGCCGACCACTGCCTCCGGCGAATGGATCGTCGGCATGTTCCGGCCTTGGCTCGATCTCACGCATCCGAAACCGGCCAAACCCGGAGAGTTGCGCTGTTTTGTGACGGCACCGGACGGTTCAGACTTGGAGGTAGACGGACCGAACCCGGTCGAATTGGAGGGCCGCACGCTGCGGCCGATGTCGCGCACCTTCATCCCGGCGGCGCTGAAGGACAATCCGTATCTGGCTGGGACCACCTATCAAGCGCAGCTCGATAACCTTCAGGAACCGTGGCGCAGCGCGGTGCGCGACGGCAACTTCATGGCGGCGCGGCCGGATGTCGAACGGCAGGTGATCCCGTCGGCCTGGGTGCGTGCGGCTCAGGCGCGCTGGACACCGCGGCCACCCGACGGCGCGCCGATGACCGCGATCGGGGTGGATGTTGCGGCGGGTGGTCCCGACAGCACCGTGCTGGCGCCGCGGCATGATGCGTGGTTTGCGCCGCTGATCGCCGTGCCCGGCAAGGACACGCCGACACCATCGAGTGCAGCGGCGCTGGTGGTGCAGCATCGTCGGCACGGAGCTGTCGTCGTGGTCGATGTCGGTGGCGGATACGGCGGTGGTGTCGCCGAACATCTGAAAGCCAACGGCATTCGCGTCACGCCGTTCAACGGCGCGTCGTCCTCCGGCAATCAACGCACCAAGGATCGCCAGCTCACCTTCGCCAATCACCGTGCCTTGGCATGGTGGCGGTTCCGCGAGGCGCTTGATCCGGATCAGTCGAACGGCTCGCCGATCGCGTTACCCGATGACCCTGCGCTGCTCGGCGATCTGACGGCACCGACCTTTGATATCCTGCCGCGCGGTATCCTGATCGAGAGCAAGGACGACGTGAAGCAACGTATCGGCCGCTCGCCGGACCGCGGTGATGCCGTCGTCATGGCGTGGTCGCAGGGACAGTCGGCGCTGCGGGCACAGGCGCAGATGCGGGATTACGGCGCGCAGCAGGAGCGGCCGAAGTTTGCCAATGTGGGCTATGCGGCGCAGAAGCGAGTACGGCGGGGCTGACTGCGAGGGAACGTTTTGACGAAGGATCGAGCACTACAATTGGATCTGGGCTGGAGGACCACGACGTCGCCGTTCTGCGATCGTTCCGTTATCGGATAGTGTTCCCTCTATTGAGCGCAGCGGTAGGTCGTGGTGTGATACTAGAGATTACATATACTGCGCTACACTGAAGCCAGAGGCATCAGTTTTGGATGATCCGCCATGACGATCCGCATTCCTATCGGCTGTCGCGATATTCATGATCGCAGCCTCGTCGGCGAGGCCGACAATTGCCGCTGATGGGGTTGCTCTTGAAGGTACGTTGGATTGCGGATTGTGGTTGAGGGGGCGAACGGCACACGCCTCAGCGTCACTGGAGCACTACCTGCTTGGGTTGCTCAATGGAATGGCAATGGGTACGGGTATTGAGTTCTGGTATGCGAACGGGAGCAAGGTGAGCAGAGATCAGGTCTATCTCTGGATGGACAACTTCTGTCGGCAAAGGCCGCTTTCCCAAGTCGTCGAAGGTTCTGTGATGCTGATGAATGAGCGCACGGGCGATGCGTGGCGGCGCCACTGGGAAGTCCGTCGATAGCACCCCGTTTGATCGGATCGGTAGGGTAGTCACGGGCGACGCCGAAACCAATGGAATCTCATAGACATCCGTCCTTCCCGCGGCCGGACCCATCGGTCAAGCTTTGGCGATACATGGATTGGGACCCGAAATTCACTGGTCTTGTGCATGAGGGTCGGCTCTGGATGAGCTGGCTGTCGATGCTTGAGGACAGATACGAAGGCAAATCACCTAAAATAATCACAGAGGAGCTTCAGAAGGCACTATTGAGCGCGGAAGACGAGGCGCGGCAGGCTGCCATCAACGACAGCATCGAGATCCTCTGCCGTTTTGCTGCGGGCTTCTATCCCAACTACTTCGTCAGTTGCTGGTCAATGAGGGATGTCGAAAGCGACTTGATGTGGCGCTCATACACGACCAGCGCAGAGGCTGTAGCAGTTCAGACGACATTTGCCCGGCTGGAGCAGTCGTTGCCCCCTTACGTCGATATCGGGCTCGTTAGATACATCGACTACCAAACCCAAGGTTTTGGTCGGATGAATATGTTCGAATGGCCAATGCACAAGCGACTGCAATATGCCGAGGATCGCGAGGTGCGAGTTCTGGCCAATGCAGCACTGCTCGACCAGCTTGGCGGGAAGGAACTCAGGAGCAACTTGTTTGAAGGAGGGACTAGCTCACAATCCGTCCGTGTCTGTGCGCCGCCCGTCAACATCTCCACTTTGATCGAAGCAATCTACCTTCATCCGTCCGCTGGCAGCAAATTTACCGACAAAGCTGCCAAATTTTGTCATGCTCATAGGTTGCCAGAACCGCGATTGTCTGAGCTGGCCGCGGTCGGTTCCTTCTGAGGCGCCGCAGCCCAGGTAGGGTTACGGGTCCTACGAGGCTGCCAATTCGTTCTTCAGCCGCTGCACGGTGGAGGTTCCAATTCCCGCCAACCTTGCCGTTTTCAAAATGCCGGTTCCCTCTTTCAGCATCGCCTTGGCAACGGCTGTTCGCTCGTTATCGATCCGTTTCCGTCCGATCTGTTTTCCGGCGGCGCGGGCTCTGGCAATTCCTGCCTTGGTGCGCGCCACGATCATTTCGCGCTCGAACTCGCTGAACACTGCCAGCATCCCGAACATGGCGCGCCCCGCTGGTGTCGTTGTGTCGAGCGCTTGCGAGTGGATGTAAAGCCCGACATTGACGCCCTGGATGGTCTCCAGCACCTCGACCAGATGCGGCAGGGAGCGGCCGAGCCGACAGGACGACCAGACCGCCAGCAGATCGAACTCGCGCCGCACGGCAGCCTTCAGCATGGCATCGAACTTCGGCCGCTTATCCCGTCCTTTCGCGCCGCTGATGCCGTGATCCTTATAGACCTGGACGACCTCGTGCCCGGCGCGCTCGCACCAGTCGCAAAGCTCGCGCTCCTGGTTGATGGTAAGCTGATCATCACGACTGACCCTGACGTAGATGGCGACCCGGTGCCTGCGTTTCATGCTGGTTCCTTGTGCTGTTCGTCCGCACCGGGATGATACCATAACTGACCGGTTAACGTATATGCTGATTGCGCATCCGACAGCCCCGTGTTTATGGGCTTTGCGAGGGCACCTTTCACTGCCCTTTTCCGTATGGGGGCGGTTGTATTGAGAGGCACCATCTCTTGGCGCCTCTC
>JAFAFP010000109.1 GCA_023423415.1 Pseudomonadota bacterium
GGTCTCGGCGGGAGTGCGCTTGCTGTCGATGGTGTTCGGGATCGTGACTTCCTGCCGCTTGCCGCTCGAACCATCGATGATGGTGATGGTCGTGCCGGCCGGCTTGTCCGGCTGGGCCGCCGCTTGCTCCTGTTTCGGCGCATCGGGCTTGGGGGCCGGTTTGGGCGCTGCGGCTTCCAGCGTCTCCGGTGCGGAGATCAGCACCTTGGCGTGCGGCTCGCCGCCCATCGGGTCCCGCGCGATTGCCGCCCACAACACGAAAACGACAAGCGCCGTAGCCAGCGTGCCGGCGAGAGCGCGGGGAGCAATCGTCGAAACGGCAAAGCGCTGCGGCTTTGCTGGTTTCTGGCCGAGGGGGGTGTTCAGTTCATCCACGGCGTGTTTGCCCAGAGTCAATCACGATCGAGTACAGTTCACGCCGTCCGGCATCGCCGCCAGCGAATCATACCGACAAGTCTAGCATGTGCTTGATTCTGTAGAGCGTGGTGGCTTGCCAAAAAGCAAACAGGGCGGCCCGAAGACCGCCCCGTTTCAGATCGATAGCCGTATGTGGCCGCTTACTGCTTCGGGGCTTCCGCCCGCTTGCCGCTCGGCGGGAAGGCCGAGTTGGTGACGGTGCCGCGCAACAGGTCGGCCGCCATCTTCAGCGCCTTGTCGTCCTTCGGATCCGGCGGGATGTAGGACTGCGAGCCGGTCTGCTCGTCGCCATCGGCTTTCAGATGGCCGCGCAGCGAGGACTCGCCCTTGGTGTCAGAACGCGCCTTCAGTTCATCCGGCACGTCCTGCAGCACTTCGATGTCCGGCGAGATGCCCTTGGCCTGGATCGATTTGCCCGACGGCGTGTAGTAGCGCGCCGTGGTCAGCCGCAACGCGCCGTTGCCAGCGCCGAGCGGGATGATGGTCTGCACCGAGCCCTTGCCGAACGAACGGGTGCCGAGCACGGTCGCCCGCTTGTGATCCTGCAGCGCGCCGGCAACGATTTCCGACGCCGACGCCGAGCCGCCATTCACCAGCACGATGATCGGCTTGCCCTTGGTCAGGTCGCCCGAACGCGCATTGAACCGCTGCGTCTCTTCGACATTGCGTCCGCGGGTCGAGACAATCTCGCCACGCTCAAGGAATGCATCCGACACCGAGATCGCCTGATCGAGCAGGCCGCCCGGATTGTTGCGCATGTCGATGATGTAGCCCTTCAGCTTGTCGGCCGGAATTTGCGTCGACAGATCGGCGATCGCCTTCTTCAGGCCATCGGTGGTTTGCTCGTTGAACTGCGTCAGCTTGATGTAAGCGACATCGTCGCCCTGCACGTTCGAACGCACCGCACGCACGCGGATGATGTCGCGCGTGATCGAGATCTCGAGCGGTTTCTCCGCGCCCTTGCGCATCACCCGCAGTTTGATCTTGGTGTTGACCGGTCCACGCATCTTCTCGACGGCCTGGTTCAGGGTCAGGCCCTGCACAGCGTCATCGTCGAGATGGGTGATGATATCATTCGCCTGAATGCCGGCCTTCGCGGCGGGTGTTTCGTCGATTGGCGAAACGACCTTCACGAGGCCGTCTTCCATCGTGACTTCGATGCCAAGACCGCCGAATTCACCGCGGGTCTGGATCTGCATGTCACGGAAGCTCTTGCCGTCCATGTAGCTGGAATGCGGATCAAGGCCGGCCAGCATGCCGTTGATCGCCGTTTCGACCAGCTTCGAGTCTTCAGGCTTCTCGACATAGTCGGAGCGGACGCGCTCGAACACGTCACCGAACAGGTTGAGATTGCGATACGTGTCGGACGAGGCCGCCGCCGAAGCGCTCATACCGGCAAGGATGCGGGGTTGCACCGCGACCAGCGTCAGGGCCGCGCCTGCCGCCGCTCCCATCAGGACGAGGAATGTCTTGCGCATCATCCGCGGACCTTCTCACTTTCTTTCTTGGCCCACCACGGGCCGGAATCGACGGGTGTCCCGTCCTTGCGAAATTCAACGTAAAGTACCGGTTGGCTGGTCCCTACAGGAGATGCCGCCGCTACCTGCGCTGTGCCGCTCCCCATCGCTGCGACTGGTTCGCCAGTTAAAACGAATTGGCCGATTTCGACGGAAATTCGTTCCATCCCTGCGAGCACCACATGATATCCGCCGCCAGCATTCAGGATCAAGAGTTGCCCATAGGAGCGGAACGGGCCGGCATAGACCACCCACCCATCGCACGGTGCCGTGACCTGCGCACCTGTCCGGGTGGCAATCGAGATGCCGCGTTCTGTCCCGCCAATCCCATCCGCTGCTCCGAAATCGCGGATTTTCACGCCATTGACCGGCATCGGCAAAGCGCCGCGCGCCGATGCGAAAGCGATCCCGGGCGATAGCCGCCCCGGATCGTTGAGCGTGGTCAGCGCCGGCTTGCTCGCACTCTTTTGATCCGCCGACAGGGCTGCCTTAGCCGCGCGGGCGGCGCTGTCCAGACCCTGCTCTAGCCGGGCGACCAGATCCTGCAGGTTGTTGACTTGCTTGGCCAAGGCCGCCGCCTGGTTGCGCTGCTTCTCCAGCGCCTGTTCCGAGTCCGCCTGCTGCTTGCGGCGCTCCTCGACCAGTAGCGTCATGCGTTGCTGCTCGTCGGCCATCGATTTCAAATCGGTGGTGAGCTTGGTCCGTTCATTGGCGATGTCGGTACGCAATTTCTGGAGATGGGTGAGATCGCTCGCGAGGCGGTCGGCTTCTGCCCGCATTTCAGGCACGACGGCGCCGAGCACAATCGCGCTGCGAACGGTCTTGGCGGCGTCGTCCGGACTGACCAAGAGAGCCGGCGGAGGTCGGCGACCCATGCGCTGAAGCGCAGCCAGAACTTCGGCGATCACATCGCGCCGTTCTTCCAGCGAGCGGCGGATCTGGCCCTCCCGCTCCTCAAGCGGCGCAATGCGCCCTTCGGTCGAGGACAGGCGGGCTTCAGCGTCACGGATGCGACCGGCGGTGGCGATGAGATCGCCATTCAATTTGCGGCGATCATTGCCCAGGGTCTCAATTTCCGCACGAAGCTTCGCTTCGTTTTCGGCCGCGCGCCTTTGTTCATTGCGGGCAGCCTCAAGTTCCAGTTCCCGTGCCTTCAGAAGGTCACGTTCACTTTCAGTCCCGCCCGCGCCATCTACAGTCCCTTTCAGGTCCGAAACGCCGCTGTTTTGCGCCAAAACAGCGCTGTGGCTGCCAAACGAAGCCGCCAAAAGGGCAGCTCCGGCGACAGCCCGGCGCAGGGCAGGCGATTTCGTGCGCGATCCGATCATTCGGCTCCGACCATGTTCGAGAATAGCGGCCTTCTTGTGCCTTTTTGCCGCAGACCGAACCTTTTATTCGCGATGATATGGGTGCCCGGACAGGATTGTGACAGCCCGATAAAGCTGTTCCAAAAGCATGATCCGGACCATCTGGTGCGGCCAGGTCGCCGCTCCGAAGCTCAGCACCGCCTTGGCCTTGATTCTCACACTGTCGGCCAATCCGTCCGCCCCGCCAATGACAAAGGCGACCACCGGATGACCGCCGTCGCGCCAATGCCCGAGCTGTTCCGCAAAGACCGTGCTGCTGATCGATTCGCCTCGCTCATCGAGCGCCACGATCGACGCCTTGTCCGGAATGACATTGGCGATCGCGATCGCTTCTTCGAGTTTCCGGCGCTCAGCATCCTCCGCCCGGCTCTCGCGAATCTCGACGATCTCGATATCGCGAATGCCGATATTGCGGCCGGCTTGTAGCACACGTTTTAAATAGCGCGCGGCAAGGTCAGCTTCCGCGCCCTTTTTCATGCGCCCGACCGCGAGCACCAGCACGCGCATCGGAGTTCCTTCGCAATCAGCTTGTCTTGCGCTGCGCCGGTTCGAGCGTTTTTTCGCTCTTGCCGCCCGCCCACATCTTCTCGATCGCGTAGAAATCGCGGACTTCCGGCCGGAACACGTGAACGATCACATCACCGGCATCGATCAGCACCCAGTCACAATGCGGCTGACCCTGAACGCGGATGTCTTTCAGTCCGGATTTCTTCAGATGTTCCACGACATCATCCGCAACCGCGCCGACATGACGATTCGAGCGGCCCGAAGCCACTATCATCAGGTCTGCGATCGAGGTTTTGCCGGTGAGGTCGATGGTGACCAGGTCCTCCGCCTTCATCTCTTCAAGGCGATCAAGGACAATTTTCCCGATTTGCGAGGCGTCACGCACCTCGGAAACGGCTTGCGGTACAGCATGTGCACTGGACGACTTGGCACGAGACCGCGCGATCACTTGTGTAGTCAGAGGCCCTTTCCTTCTTACGGTTGCGCTCAAGATGAGACTCAACGTCTCCAAATGTAGGCACGGAGGGTGAATACTTTCAATGGGCGTCGCGCGCCTTTTCGGCCCGAATTTGGGTCGAGGACAGGTGCGATTTGACCCCGTGCAGATAGACCCAGGCGGGTGGTGAAAGTTCCGGCAGGGTCGCGGCCCGGACCTCCGGGATTCTGGCCCGTGCGAAACTGATGGCAGCCGGTCCAGACGCGGCCTTGAGACTGAGGCCGCCGCGGTCCACGACCGCGATCGGCAGCATCATGAAGATGTCGCGCCAGTTCTTCCAGTGGTGGAAGTCCTTCAGATTGTCGGCGCCCATGACCCAGACGAAACGGGTTCCCGGCGCTTCCTTCAACAGCCAGGCGATCGTATCCGATGAATATTTCGTACCGATGACGGCTTCGAAGCCGGTGACATCGATGCGCGGATGATCCGCCATCGCCTGCGCCATCGCGATCCGTTCCTCGAGCGAAGGCAATGCGCGGGTGTCCTTCAGCGGATTTCCCGGCGTGACCAGCCACCAAAGGCGATCAAGCCTCAGCTTTTTCATCGCCAATAAGCTGACGGCTCTGTGCGCTTCGTGCGACGGATTGAACGATCCGCCGAACAAGCCGATGCGTTGACCCGGACCGTGCGGAGGCAAAACGACGCGAGGCTTGGTGACGCTTTTCACGAGCGTACGTGCAGGGCCATCGCCGGGCTTCATGGCAGCCACAGCATCACGGCCGCGTCTGCCCGCTGCCGCGCACACGATATTTGAACGACGTGAGCTGCTCGACACCGACCGGACCGCGCGCATGCATGCGGCCGGTGGCAATCCCGATCTCGGCGCCGAAGCCGAACTCGCCGCCATCGGCGAATTGCGTCGACGCATTATGCAGCACGATCGCGGAATCGACTTCATTCAGGAACTTTGCGGCCGCGGCTTTGTCTTGCGTGACGATGGCATCGGTATGCTGCGAGCTATAACGCTCGATATGAGCCATCGCACCATCGACGCCATCGACCATCTTTGCAGCAATGATCGAATCGAGGAATTCCTTGCCGAAATCGTCTTCGGCGGCCGGCTTCACGCGCGGATCGACTTTCTGTACGGCAGCGTCACCGCGCACTTCGCAGCCCGCATCGAGCAGCGACGTGATCAAAGTCTTGGCGATTGTCTTCGGCGCGTTCTGGTCGATCAGCAGAGCTTCCGCCGCGCCGCAGATGCCGGTGCGCCGCAGCTTGGCATTGATGACGATATCCTTCGCCATGTCGAGCTTGGCTTTCTTGTCGACATAGACGTGCACGATGCCTTCGAGATGCGCGAACACGGGAACGCGCGCTTCCTCCTGCACGCGGGCGACCAGGCTCTTGCCGCCGCGCGGGACGATCACATCGACATTGCCGTTCAGGCCCTTGAGCATTTCACCGACCGCGGCACGGTCGCGCACCGGCACGAGCTGGATCGCGTCTTCGGGCAGTCCGGCCTCACGCAAGCCTTGCAACATTGCCGCATGGATGGCGCGTGACGTGCGAAGCGAATCCGAGCCGCCGCGCAGGATCGCGGCATTGCCGGCTTTCAGACACAGCGCGCCGGCATCGGCGGTGACATTGGGGCGGCTTTCGTAGATCACGCCGATCACGCCGAGCGGCGTGCGCACCCGTTCGATGGTCATGCCGTTCGGGCGCTTCCATTTCGACAGCACATCGCCGACCGGATCCTTCAGGCGCGCCACGACTTCGAGACCTTCGGCCATGCTTTCGATGCGCGCATCGTTCAGCGTCAGGCGGTCGAGAAACGAGCCGACGACGTCGGCAGCCTTGGCGTCGGCCACGTCGCCTTCATTGGCGGCGATGATCTCGCGCGTGGACGTGCGGATCGCTTTCGCCATCGCCAGCAGCGCCTGCTCCTTCTGCGGCGCCGGCGCGAGCGCCAGGACGCGCGCAGCCTTGCGGGCGCGGCGTCCGATGTCCTGCATCAGGTCGGCGACGGAAGAAGTGGAATCGACGGATTTCAGGGGCGCAGTCATGGGCTCAGGCGTCAACTTCAATGAATATTGTCAAGGTCGTGTAGCATGTAAGCGCCCGAGGAGCGAGGCGGGAGGGGGTGCGCAAGCCCGATTCTGCATGCCGATTGTTGATTGATGTGATTGGAAACATTGATGATTCGACGGCGCTCCGTCATGCTCAAGCGATGCAGCGCGCGATTCGTTCATTGCTGAGGGGGCTCGCCGTTGCCGCCATTCTCTCCTGCATGGGACAAAGCGTGGACGCGCAGACCCGGCCAGCCGCCTTCGTCGATGTTGCCTCGGTGGTGCCCGGCCTTGTGGTCGATCTCCGCTATTTCGGCACCCGCAATTTCGTCGGCGCGCGTGTCGATGGCTATGAGGCGCCGGTCTGTGTCCTGACCCGGCAGGCGGCCGCGGCGCTGGCGGCGGTCCAGCGCGATCTTGCTCCGCGCAAACTCGGGCTGAAGGTGTTCGACTGCTATCGCCCGGTGCGGGCGGTGACGCATTTCACGCGCTGGGCGCGTGGCCCCGAGAACGGCACCAAGGCCGAGTTCTATCCCGACATCGACAAGCGCAACCTGTTCCGCGAAGGCTATCTGTCATCACGCTCGGGGCATTCGCGCGGTTCGACCGTCGATCTCACGCTGGTATCGCTGCCCGGCAATGAAGATCTCGACATGGGCACGCCGTACGATTTCCTGTCGCCGCGCGCGGGATCGCGCGGCAACATCAGTCCGCAGCAGCGCGCCAATCGCAAACTGCTCGCCGATGCGATGCGAGCGCACGGCTTCATTCCTTACGCGAAGGAATGGTGGCACTTCACGTTGCGGAACGAACCGTTCGCCGGTGACTATTTCGATTTTCCGGTGCGTTGATCGGTGCGGTGAGCGTCAGCGCCCCGACAACACCAAGTCGTCGCGATGCACGATCGCGGTGCGGCCGGATATGCCGAGGATGCTGACGATATCGGCCGACGACTGGCCGATGATCCTTGCGGCATCTTCGGCGTCATAAGCAACCAGACCGCGCGCAATCTCGGCGCCATCCAGATCGCGGATGATGACCGCATCGCCGCGCTGGAAAGCGCCATCGCAGCGCTTCACACCAGCCGGCAGCAAGCTCGCGCCGCGTCGCAATGCCGCCACGGCCCCGGCATCGATATTCAGCGTGCCTTTCGATTCGAGCGCGCCGGCGATCCATTTCTTGCGTGCGGTGACGGGGTTGGCCGGCGTGAGAAACCACGTGCACGGTCCGCCGTCGATGATCGACCGCAACGGGTTCATCGTCTTGCCGGACGCGATCACCATATGCGTACCGGCATTGGTGGCGATCTTGCCGGCCTCGATCTTGGTCACCATGCCGCCGCGCGACAATTCCGAGCCCGATGCGCCGGCCATGGATTCGATTTCGGGCGTGATGCGTTCGACGACCGGGATCAGTTTGGCATCGGCTTTCTGATTCGGCGGCGCGTCGTAGAGCCCGTCGATATCCGACAGGAGCACCAGCAGGTCCGCGCTCACCATGGTCGCGACACGTGCGCCGAGCCGGTCGTTGTCGCCGTAGCGGATTTCGGTGGTTGCGACGGTGTCGTTCTCGTTGATCACGGGCACGCTCTTCCATTTGAGCAACCGGTCGATGGTCGAGCGTGCGTTGAGATAGCGGCGGCGTTCTTCGGTATCGCCGAGCGTGACAAGGATCTGTCCCGCCGTGATGCCGTGGCCGGACAGCATCTCGGCCCAGATGCGCGCCAGCGCGATCTGGCCGACGGCCGCGGCAGCCTGCGAATCTTCAAGCTCCAGTGGCCCCTTCGGCAGTTTCAGCACCGAGCGCCCGAGCGCAATCGAGCCTGACGACACCACCAGCACATCGCGGCCATCCTTGTGCAGCGAGGCGATGTCCTCGCACAGCGCGCGCAGCCATTCCTCGCGCAGCTTGCCTGCGGCTGCATCGACGAGAAGCGACGAGCCGACCTTGACGACGATGCGGCGGAAATCGGTGAGGGCGGGTGTGGGGGAAGACATTCGTGACCGTTTCGAGCTTCTTGCGTCATTGCCGGGCATAGTCGTCCAAAGGACGGCGTCGCTTCGCTCGCCTATGACCCGGCAATCCATCCCAATGGAAGAACGTTTTTCTAGGGATGGATGCGCGGGTCAAGCCCGCGCATGACAAAACAGGGAGCGGCGCTACGGTCAGTTACGGCTGCCAGGCCTCGACTTTGTCCGGTTTTGGCTCCTCGATCTGCCGGGCCTTGTCGATGACGTCGAGCAGCGCGCGCAGGACTTCCTTCACGCCCTGGCCGGACTGCGATGACAGCACCAGCGGGGTTTTCTTCGCGGCCTTCTTCAGCGCCTTGATCTGCGCCTTGATCTCGTCCTCAGTCATCGCGTCGCATTTCGACAGCGCGACGATCTCCGGCTTGTCGGCCAGTCCTTCGCCATAGGCCTCAAGTTCGTGGCGCACGACGCGATAGGCTTCGGCGACATTCTCGCTGGTGCCGTCGACCAGATGCAGCACCACGCGGCAGCGCTCGATGTGGCCGAGGAAGCGGTCGCCGAGGCCGACGCCTTCATGCGCGCCTTCGATCAGCCCGGGCAGATCGGCCATCACGAATTCGCGGTTATCGACGGCGAACACGCCGAGCTGCGGGTGCAGGGTGGTGAAGGGGTAGTCGGCGATCTTCGGCTTGGCGGCGCTGACGGTCGCAAGAAACGTCGATTTGCCGGCATTCGGCAGGCCGACGAGGCCGGCATCGGCGATCAGTTTCAGGCGCAGCCGGATCGTCATCTCGACCGCGGGCTGGCCCGGATTGGCGTGGCGCGGCGCGCGATTGGTCGAGGACTTGAAGTAGGCATTGCCGAAGCCGCCATTGCCGCCGCGCGCCAGCACGATCTCTTCCCCGAGCTTGTCGAGATCGGCCAGCAGGGTTTCGCCATCCTCTTCGTAGATCTGGGTGCCGACCGGCACTTTCAGGATCAGGTCCTTGCCGTTGGCGCCGTGGCGGTCCTTGCCCATGCCGTTGCCGCCGCGCTCCGCCTTGTGGTGCTGCAGGTATCGGTAATCGATCAGGGTGTTCAGGCCTTCCACAGCGCGCACGATCACGTCGCCGCCGCGGCCGCCGTCGCCGCCGTTCGGACCGCCGAATTCGATGAATTTTTCACGCCGGAATGACACGCAACCGTTACCGCCTGCGCCGGACTGGATGTAGATTTTGGCTTCGTCGAGGAATTTCATGGGGTTCTATATAGAGCAGGCGGCCTAACACTTCACCCGCTGATCATTCGCTGCTAGGACCCGGACTGGATATTTTGGCGATGGCAGGTCTCTTCACACACGCGCGGTTCCGGGCGGCGATCGGTCTGATCGCGGCTTACGCCATTGCGTTGCAGACCCTGTTCGCGGCTTTCGCGCCGTTGCCGGCCAATGCCCATGGTGCAGATTTCGGCCAGTTGTCGGTCATCTGCTTCGGCAGTAGCGGCAATACCATGCCGTCCGGAGATGGTGAGACACCATCCCAGCCGTCCGGCAAATTGCATTGCGTGCTTTGCGGCTCGCTGCTGGCCAGCGCCGCGCTGACCCCCGACCTGGTCGTTGTTCCGATACGGCTGGATACGACGTCCGCCGTTGAACTTTTTTCTCCCAACGAGACATCAACGACCGAAGCGCCGGCCCGGGCCGGACCTGCGCGCGCTCCTCCGCTGACCGTGTGATCCGCCGCGGCCGTTTGCGGCCGCGATCTCACATCGTCATCGGAGCATGCAATGTCTTGTCTTTTGCGCGCGTCATGCGCGCTGTCGGCCATCGTGATGGTTCTGCCATCGCTTGCGGCCGCGCAAACCGCACTTCCAACCATCACTGTTTCGTCGTCCGATTCGTCGAATGGGCCGGACGCCCCGCCATCGGCCGCGGCTCCAGAACGGAGCCTGACCATTCCGACCGTCTCGGAAGCCCGCAAGGAGATCCAGCAGACGCCTGGCGCGGTCGCGATCGTCACCTCTGAAGAGTTGAGGGATCGCAACACCTCCACTGTGAAAGACATGTTCGAGTTCGTTCCGGGCGTCTGGGCGCAGCCCAAATGGGGCGAGGACGCGCGTCTCTCGATCCGCGGGTCAGGCCTGTCGCGCAACTTCCACGGTCGCGGCATCCAGCTTTACATGGACGGTATCCCGATCAACACGGCGGACGGCTATTTCGATCTGCAGGAGATCGATCCGACCGCGTACCGCTATACCGAGGTGTTCCGCGGCGCCAATGCGCTGCGCTTCGGCGCCAATTCGCTCGGCGGCGCGATCAACTTCGTCGTACCAAGCGGTCGCGATGCCAGCCCGCTGGCCGCAAGCCAGGATATCGGCAGCTTTGGCTATCGCCGCATCCAGTCGAGTTCGGGCGCAGTCTACGGACCGTTCGATTATTTCGTTACCGGCTCCTACCAGGTGCAGGACGGCTTCCGCGAGCACAGCAACGGAGAACTGGCGCGCGGCTCGGGAAATTTCGGCTACCGGATTTCGCCGAATGTCGAGACGCGTTTCTATTTCAACGCCAACAATATCGAGCAGCGCATTCCCGGCTCGGTGACAAAGGCGAGTGCACTGAACTCGCCACGCACGGCCGCACTGGCCAACGTCCTCAACGATTGGCAGCGCAACATCAATTCCAACCGCGTTGCCAACAAGACGACGATCCGGCTGGATAATACGACCTTCGAGGTCGGTGCCTTCAGCACCAATCGCCACCTGATGCATCCGATCTTCCAGTGGCTTGATTACGATTATCAGGACTATGGCGGTTTCGGCCGTATGGTCGATGACCGCTCCATCCTCGGCTTCCGAAATCGTCTCGTGGCCGGCGTCAATATCCTCAATGGCGAGATCGACAACCAGCAATATGCGAACGGTCCGATGGCGACAAAGGGGTCGCTGCTCTCGTCGTCGCTGGACAAGTCAAAGAACACGTCGGCTTATCTCGAGAATTCGTTCTATTTTCTGCCGACTGTTGCTGCCGTTGCCGGCACGCAATTCCTGAATGCTTCGCGTCAGCGTATCGATCGCTTTCTGTCGAACGGCGATCAGTCGGGGCAGACCGATTTCAATCTGTGGAGTCCGAAATTCGGCTTGCTGTGGGACATCGATCCGACGGCGCAGGTCTTCGCCAATGTCTCGCGCAGCGCCGAGGTGCCGAGCTTTGGCGAAAGCGCGATGGGTCCGGGCATTCCGACCATCCCGTTCACCGACATCAAGGCGCAGCGCGCGACAACCTATGAAATCGGCACGCGCGGGCGTCGTCCCGATCTGACGTGGGACATTGCTCTTTATCGCGCCGAAATCCGCAATGAACTGCAGTGCCTCTACAGCGCTTTCGGCAATTGCAATGTTACCAACGCCGACCGCACGGTGCATCAAGGCGTGGAAGTCGGTGTCGGGGCAACGGTCCTCAAGTCGATGTTCGTCAACGGTGATAATCCCGACAAGCTCTGGCTGCAGGTCGCCTACACCTATAACGACTTTTTCTTCGACAACGATCCGCTCTATGGCAACAACGAGCTCCCCGGCGCACCGCCGCATTATCTGCGTGCTGAGCTCGTCTACAAGCACCCGTCCGGCATCTTCTTTGGTCCGAATATCGAATGGGTGCCGCAGGGCTATTTCGTCGATAGCGCCAATACGCTTTCGACTGACCCTTACGCGATTTGGGGTCTGAGGGCTGGCTACGACAAGGGCGAGCGCTTCTCGTTCTATGTCGAAGGACGAAATCTCTCGAACAAAGCCTACATCGCGAGCGCGAGCATCATCAATGTCGCCAATCCGATGCTTCCCCTGTTCGAACCCGGTACTGGCCGCGCGGTCTATGCCGGACTGAAATTCAAATGGTAATGTAGGAGCACACAAGGATGATCACGATGACCAGGATTGCAGCCACGACCACGACATTCACGTCGATGCTGCTCGCATGCGGTGTCGCTTTCGCGCACGTCACGCTGGAAACACGCGAAGCGCGGGCCGGCGCCGGCTACAAGGCGGTGTTGAAGGTGCCGCATGGTTGCGACGGCAGCGCCACATTGAAAGTGCGCGCACAGATTCCCGAAGGCGTCATTGCGGTGAAGCCGATGATGAAGCCGGGCTGGCAAATTGAAACGGTGAAGGGCGTCTACGGCCGCTCCTATCCTTACTATCATGGTCAGCAATTGAGCGAAGGCGTGAAGGAGATCGTCTGGAGCGGTGGCAAGCTGCCGGACGATTTTTACGACGAGTTCGTCTTTGCGAGTTTCCTCGCTGGCGAGTTGCCCGAAGGCCGTCTGTATTTTCCGGTGACGCAGGAATGCGAGAAGGGCGAGGCGCGCTGGACTGAGGTTCCGGCGCAGGGTCAGGATGCGCATGCGCTGAAGTTCCCCGCGCCGGCACTCGTCATTCTCGCGCAGCATGCGGGACATGGCGCGGACGCTGCTGTGTCATCTGCCGCCAAGGTCTACAAGGCCGGTTCGCTCACGATCGAAGCGCCGTGGTCGCGTGCGACGCCGGGCGGGGCGAAGGTCGCCGGCGGCTTCATGAAGATCACCAACAACGGCAAGGAGGCCGATCGTTTGGTTGGCGGCTCCGTGCCGTTCGCCGGACGCTTCGAAATTCACGAAATGGCGGTAGATGGCGGCGTGATGAAGATGCGCGAATTGCCGAAGGGCGTCGAGATCAAGCCGGGTGAAACCGTGGAACTCAAGCCGGGCGGCTATCACATCATGTTCATGGATCTGAAGTCGGGCCTCAAGCAGGGGCAGACGGTGAAGGGCACGCTGGTGTTCGAGAAAGCCGGCAAGGTCGATGTTGAGTATCGCGTCGGCCCGATCGGCGGCGGAGCACCGTCAGGCGGCGCATCGGGCGGCGGTCATTCGCACCACTAAGGTCATTGCCGGGCATAGCCGTCAAAGACGGC
>JAFAFP010000185.1 GCA_023423415.1 Pseudomonadota bacterium
CTCACGACGCTCATGAAACGCCCCTTGCAGCGGGGACGGGACATAGGAAAAAAATCATATATTGGCGAGAATGTCAAGAGGGGATGTGTGTATTGTCTTGGCAAGACATCCCCCACGACCGCTCACCCCCACGAAGGCGGGGTTCCAGAGCTCCAATCTGCAAACCTGCTTGTGGCGTTCTGGATTCTCGCCTTCGCGGGAATGAGCGGAGTATGAGGCTGGCTTTTGCGAGGAACGGCAGTGTCGATGCAATTGCTGCAAACTAAAATCCAACCACCGTCTTCATCACCGCATCGGCATCATTTGCGCCATTGCCACGCCAGGCCACATGCCGATCGGGACGGATCAGCACGAGATCGCGTTCATAGAGGGTTCGGATGTCAGCGTCGGCAATGTCCAGCACCGTCAGCGGGACGTTGAGTGCCTTTGCGGCACCCAAAAACGGCGCAGCATCCGGCGCGTTTGCCCCAAGCCGCAGCAACGTGAAGCCGATGCCGAGCCGGTCGTACAGCGAGTCTCCGATCTCGCGGTCCTTGCCAAGCCAGGCATGCGGTGCACGGCCGCCCGGGACGGCGCTCGGCGTATAGTTGGCGAAATCGTCCGCAGGCGGCGGTTCATCGCCGATGACGATCGACGAGCCATCGTAACGCGCGCCGAGCTGCACGCCGATCGACCCAAATTCGTCACCGAAGGTCGAGAGATAGGCGCCGATCTCCTGCCGCCCGGCGGCTCCGGCGTCGGAGTCATCTTCCATGTCCGGCGACACGGTGACGTCACCGATATTCTTGGCCAGTTCGCGCGCCGCGCCGGTGTTGCGGATCGCGATCGGCAGACGTTCGGCTTCATAGGTCTCCAGAAGCTTCGGTCCGCCCCAGCCTTGGACCATGGCGGCGAGCTTCCATGACAGGTTGGCGGTATCGTCGATCCCGGTATTCATGCCGAAGCCGCCGGTCGGGGTGAACAGATGCACGGCGTCACCGGCCAGGAGGACGCGCCGGTCGGCAAACATCTCCGCAACCAATGCGATGCCGGCGGTCCACGGTTGCGAGCCGATCACCTCCACCGGGATTTCGACGCCACAGCATGCCGCTACGGCGCGCCTGACGGTTTCCTCGTCCGGCGCCGCCGAAGCATCAGTCGGCCGCATCCAGAACAGGAATTCCTCACGGCCATCCAGCGCAATGATGGTGGTGCGCGATTGCGGGTTGACGGCCCAGTGTTGAAACGCGCGGCGCTCTCCCAGAACATCGCGATAGAATGTCGGCAGGCGAATATGGCTCGCAAACATGCGGCCACCGAAATAGGCCTGCTGCAACGTGTCCTCGCCCTCATAGCGAATCCCGAGCTGGCGCCGCACGAACGAGCGGCCGCCATCGCAGCCGACAAGATACTGCGTGCGCCAGTTCTCGCTGCGGCCGTCGGCCACGCTTTCCGCGGCCAGCGAAACACCGCTACTGTCCTGCGTGTAGGATTTCACCTCCCATCCGAACCGCAATGTGATGTTGCTGCGCTTGCGGACATAATCGAGCAGGAACGCCTCGACATACATCTGGTTGGCGCGCAGCAGCGGTTCCGGATATTGGTCGAGTTTGTCCGCGGTTGCGACCATCTGCGCCTTCTGCGCGGCGGATGGCATGTGAAGGCGCGCCAGCTCGTAACTGTTGAACCGCGTGAAATAGGCGACATCGCCGGGATAATTCGCAGGCAGACCCAACAGGCGCAGCTCCGAAGCGATGCCGAGCGTACGATAGTGCTCCATCGTCCGCGCATTCTGCGTCGAACCCTTGGGATGCCAACGTGTGTCGGCATCGGTGTTGAACACCACCGAGGGCACGCCATAGCGATCCAGAAACAGAGCGAGAACGAGGCCGACCGGGCCTCCGCCGACAATGGCGACGGGTATTGTATTGGAATTTGGTATTGTCATCGATCGGTGGGTGCGTCCGACGTTACCTCTAACGTTTCTTGAACCTTAGTTTTCCAAATCATTGCCTGCTTTTGCTATCGATAGCTAGAATAATTCCGGCGAGCATGGCGAGAGGCGCGAGAAGGACAAACAGTTGATGAATATCCAGACGACGACTCTATGGCTTGCCTTGTTCTTCGTGCTGTTTGTTCCGGGCGATGCGCAGGCGCAAAACTATTGCGCGAGATTCTATGACGACACCCAGACCTGCGGAATTCCGACCCTGCAGGAATGCGAACGGACAGTCTCCGGTGTCGGGGGTGACTGCATCCCTGATGATACGGCGGCTATACCGCAAGGCCGGACCTTTCAGGGGCCGCTGCGACGTATGCTGGAACAAGGATCGGACAACAGGCCCCGGTCACCCGCGCTGGATGACGTTCCGCCGCCGCCGGGGAATTAGGTCTTTTTGATTGAAGGCTGCCGCAGCAACCTCCGCTCATTTCCCGCGTAAGCGGGAATCCAGTTTTCCTGGCTTTGGGTCCCCGCTTACGCGGGGACGAGCGGGTTCATCTCGCCGTGCAGAGTAATAGGCGGAGACCTAAAGCACCTTCCCCGGATTGAGGATCCCGTTCGGATCGAGCGCCGCCTTCAGCGTCCGCATCAGTTCGAGCGCAGTCTTATCCTTCACTTGTGGCAGACGGTCGCGCTTGGCGATGCCGACGCCATGTTCGGCAGAAATCGATCCGCCATGCTTGAGTACGATGCCGAACACCGCGTCCTGTACTGTCTCTTCTTGCGTCATGAAGGCCGCCTTGTCGGCGCCATCGGGCTGCGAGACGTTGTAGTGAATGTTGCCATCGCCGACATGGCCGAAGGGAAACGGCCGCGCGCCCGGCACCGCGGCAATCACAGCGGCGTTGGCCTCTTCGATGAAAGCCGGGATCGCCGCAACCGGCACTGACACGTCGTGCTTGATCGAGCCGCCGAGCTTCTTCTGCACCTCGCCGACCTCTTCACGGATGCGCCAGAAGGCTTTGCTCTGCTCCAGCGTTTCGGCAATGGCGCCGTCCACGACAAGACCGCGCTCCACGCCGGCTTCGAAAATCTCTTCGACGATGTCGCGCAGACCCGCGCTCATCTGTGACGACACTTCCATCAGCACGTACCACGGATGTGGTGTATCCAATGGATCGCGCGTGCCGGCGACATGCTGCAGCACGCATTCCATTCCGAACCGTTGCAGCAGTTCGAAGCTTGTCACATCGTCGCCGGCGCGGTCCTGCGCGATGCCGAGCAGTTCGACGGCGGCCTGGGGTGAGGGAACACCAAGGAACGCGACTTCCACCGAGCGTGGACGCGGCACGAGGCGCAGCACCGCGGCAGTGATGATGCCGAGCGTGCCTTCGGCGCCGATGAAGAGATTCTTCAGGTCGTAGCCGGTGTTGTCCTTCTTCAGCTTGTTGAGGTTGGTGAGCACGCGGCCGTCCGCCAGAACGACTTCGAGGCCGAGTGCGTGCGAGCGCGCGATGCCGTGGGCGAGGGCGGCAACGCCACCGGCATTGGTGGAGAGATTGCCGCCGATGGTGCAACTGCCTTCCGATGGCAGGAGTTGCGGATAGAGCCGGTTCGCTTCTGCGGCCGCTTCGCGGGTGCGCTGGAGCGTGACGCCAGCTTCGACGGTGATGGTGTTGGAGATCGGATCGATCTCGCGGATCTTGTTCATGCGATTGAGCGACAGCACGACCTCGCCGTGATGCGGGATCTGCCCGCCGACAAGGCCGGTATTGCCACCCTGAGGCACGATGGCGATGCGGTTTTCGTTCGCCAGTTTCAGGATCGCTGCGACTTGTTCGGTCGAGTCCGGCCGCAGCACCAGCGGCGTGTGGCCGAGCCAGCGGTCGCGCATCTCATGCAGATAGGCGGCCTGCAGATCCGGATCGGTCAGTGCGTACTTTTCGCCGACAATGGCCTTGAAGCGATCGATCATATCGGCGGTCAACGTCATATCAGCCATACAACATATTCAGCAGATCAGTGTCGGCGGAGCAATTCGAGATAGGCGGCCTGCGCCTGCTCGAGCGCCTTCTGATCCTTGCACGACATGACGACAGTCAGAATGAAATCGTTGCCGTCGTTGTCGGTATCGATTCCGAAGGCGACAACTTCAAATGGCTGCTGCGGCTGGCCCGGATTTTCATAGCGGAAGGGTTCAAACACGCCCTTGCCATTGCTGCGTTCGACCACCGGCAGCTTCAGGATCTTGGTATCGGCAACGGATTGCCGCCACCGGTCCTGGCTGACGCGGATGAAATCAGCCAGCGGCTGTTCTTTTCCCTTCGGCGAGACCCGCACATAGATCACGGCACGCGCGTCATGGAATGTCGAACCGCGCGGCACCAGCATCTGGGCACGGTTCTCTTCGCTTGCGGTCGTGTCGAGCTGCCAGTTGTCCGGCGGCGTGATGTCGATCGCATAGGACGGGCACAGCTTGCCGCCGCAGGCCTGCAGGCTCTTCAGCACGCCGGCTTCGGCCGAGCCCGAGAGGAGACAGCCAATCGCGAGTGCGCCGAGAACGGCAAATCGCATGACGGTCACGGGGCGTCCTCTGATAGCGGGCGCGGCGCCGCAGCGCGCCGCAACCGATCGTTGATGGCTGCGCCCAATCCGCTCTCCGGCACCGGCATCACGGCGATGCGCTTTGCCCCGGATGCGTCGAGCGCGCGTAAATGCGCGAACAGATTGGAGGCTGCTTCGACCAGGTCGCTCTTGGGCGACAAATTCCGGACAATCCTGGCATCGGCGGACAGCGGATGACCGAAAGCAAGCAACGCTTCATCCGGCGCAAGCTCGCTCGCGTTGAGCCGTAAGCTCGCGCGTGGTGCGTAATGCGAGGTCAGCATGCCGGGTGCGAGCGGCGCTTCGTCGCCACTATCCGCCTCACCGGCTGATTCCATTTCGAAACCGAGGACATGTTCGATCGCCTCGCGCGGGACGCCGCCGGGTCGCAGAAGGACCGGCCGCCCCAAGCAGGCAACAATAGTCGATTCGACGCCGACATGGGTCGGCCCGCCATCCACGATCAGATCGATCCGCCCGTCGAGATCGCCCGCGACATGCCGAGCGTTGGTCGGCGAGACATGGCCGGAGCGATTGGCAGACGGCGCGACCACCGGCCTGCCGAAAGCCGCAAGGATGGCATGGGCCACCGGGTGGTCCGGAACGCGCAGCGCGATGGTGTCGAGACCGGAGGTTGCGAGGTCCGAGACCGGGCAATTGGCCCGCCGGGGAAGGACAAGGGTCAGCGGGCCGGGCCAGAAGGCCTCCGCCAGCCGCTTGGCATCATCGTTGAAGACGGCAAGGGCGCTGGCGGCGTTCCGGTCGGCCACGTGCGCGATCAGCGGATTGAACGAGGGGCGGCCCTTGGCGGCGTAGAGGAGGGCGATAGCCTCGCCATTGGTGGCATCGGCGCCGAGGCCGTAAACGGTCTCGGTCGGAAAGGCCACGAGGCCGCCCTGAGCAAGAGAATCGGCGGCAGCGCGCGCCGTCTCGGGGCCCGCCGCGAGGGTCTTTGTCTTAAGCATGAACGTCATGAGGCGCTTCATAGCCTTTTTTGCGCCCCGGCCAGTGGAAAATCGGTCAGCGTCTGCCTTGCGGCCTGAGAAACCCGCCGTTATAAGCCTGCCTTCAAGTCGGAGTGTAGCGCAGCCTGGTAGCGCACCTCGTTCGGGACGAGGGGGTCGTAGGTTCGAATCCTATCACTCCGACCATCTCATTGGCCCTTTCCCGCAGGGCCGCCATCAACAACGCAATGAAATGAGAAAGAGCGCGTTATTATTGGCGCTCACCGAAGGCTTCATGACGATTTCTGATGAGGATGACCTGAACAGCCTCAAGGACATCGGGCGGATCGTTGCCAATACCCTTGAGGCGATGGGCAAGGCGCTCGAGCCGGGCATGACCACGGCCGAACTCGACCGGATCGGCCGTGACATTCTGGAAGCGGCAGGCGCGCGTCCGGCTCCGGAATTGGCCTATTCCTTTCCGGGGGCGACCTGCATCAGCGTCAATGAGGAGATCGCCCACGGCATTCCGGGCACCCGCCGGATCGAGCCGGGCGATCTGGTCAATATCGACGTTTCTGCCGAGAAGAACGGTGTCTTTGCCGATACAGGGGCCTCCTTTGCCGTGCCACCGGTGACCCGCCGGGTTGAGCGCCTTTGCCGGGATGGCCGGCGCGCCATGTGGACCGGTTTGCGACAAGTGGGAGCCGGCAAACCGATTGCCGGTATCGGCCGGGCCATCGGGACCTTCGCGCGAAAGAACGGCTATACGCTTGTCAGGAATCTTGCGAGCCACGGTGTCGGTCTGTCGCTGCATGAGGAGCCCACCGAGATCGCCACCTGGCCCGATGCCTCCGAGCGCCGCATTATGACCGAAGGTCTTGTGTTCACGGTCGAGCCGTTCCTGTCCTTTGGCGCGGAGCTTGCCGAGGATGGCGATGATCCCTGGACGCTCTACAGCAATCCCAGCGCTCCGACCGTTCAATTCGAACATACGGTTG
This sequence comes from Pseudomonadota bacterium, assembly GCA_023423415.1. Taxonomy (GTDB): domain Bacteria; phylum Pseudomonadota; class Alphaproteobacteria; order Rhizobiales; family Xanthobacteraceae; genus Pseudorhodoplanes. The sequence goes on from JAFAFP010000185.1 coordinate 6,471, forward strand.
TCGCGACCCGGAACGGACCATTGGTGGTTACAATACCCGGATGAAACAAGCAGCGGCCGATCTCATGGGTATTGAGCGGGCGGTCCAGCGCATTAATGGTAAAATCTCGCGCCGAACAACGCGACAGCAGCGGTCACAATCGAAACCGCTACGATCGCAAGCCACCAGCGCGGCGTGCTCTCTCGCATCGGTCCTGAAGCCCCAGGGTAGTCGAGTTGGTCGGCTTGAGCGATTTTGAACTCTGCAGCTGAAGGGGCCGTTCCGGCCGCCTCTTCATCCGTGCCCAGCGGCGCTGCTGCGGGATCGCCGAACGCCACCTTGTCGCCGGTGCGCCCGGTATCGATGGCGTATCTCAGCTGGTCCATGTTCCTCAGCATGATTGTTCCCCTCGAGCCGTACTGCAAAAGCGTCGCCCAATTGTCATGAAAGGACCTGCCTAGCTGGGAGTGAAAGCTCAGGCCGTAAGGTTCCTGACGAAAAGCGCTCGCCCGGTCGGCGGGCATTCAGTGAAACTCAGTTCAGCGCACCAGCGTTCCGCGCCAGACCGTGGTCTTCGATGGCGTGGCGTCACTGCTTCCAGCAGACGACCGCGCTGAGTAACGTTGAGCCGCTAGCGCTCAACCCACCAGCGATCTGACCTGCGGCGCGACTTTCGTTCCGAACAGCTCGATGCTGCGCATCAGCTTGTCATGCGACAGCGGGCCGGCGCTGTACTTCAAGCTGAACCGAGAGATGCCAAGCGCCTTCGCCGTGGTTGCGATCTTGCGTGCGACGGTGTCGGGAGAACCGACATAGAGTGAGCCGTGTGTCGCCTCGCGATCGAATTCGGCGCGGTTCATCGGCGGCCAGCCTCGCTCGGCGCCGATGCGATCACGCATCTTCTTATAGTCGGGCCACAGTTCATCGCGCGCTTGCTCATCGGTATCGGCAACGTAGCCGGGCGAATGCACGCCGATCGGCAATGTGGTTTTGCCGAACTCCTGCAAGGCGCGATGATAGAGGTCGACAAACGGTTTGAAGCGAAGCGGCTCGCCGCCGATGATCGCCAGCATCAGCGGCATGTCGTAATGGGCTGCGCGCACGACGGATTGCGGGCTGCCGCCGACGCCGATCCAGGCCTTGAGGCGGCCGTTCTCCACGCGCGGAAATACCTGCTGGTTCCTGAGCGGAGGCCGCGTCGTTCCCTCCCATGTCACTGCGTCTTGCTGCACAAGCGCTGCGAACAGATCCAGCTTCTCGTCGAACAGCGTCTCGTATTGCTCCAGCTTGAAGCCGAACAGCGGGAAGGATTCGGTGAACGAGCCGCGGCCGAGCGTGACTTCGGCACGTCCGTTCGATGCCGCATTCAGCGTCGAGAACCGCTGAAACACCCTGATCGGATCATCCGAGCTCAGCACCGTGACCGCAGAGCCCAGCTTGATGCGCTCGGTGCGGGCCGCGATCGCGCCCAGCACTACCTCGGGCGCGGAGATGGCGAAGTCCGCGCGGTGATGTTCGCCGACGCCGAAATAATCGATCCCAAGCCGGTCGGCGAGGACCGCCTCCTCGATGACATTGCGGATGACCTCCGCCTGGGGAAGCAATTCACCGTTTGAATCAGATGTGACGTCACCAAAGGTGTCGAGGCCAAGTTCAATCTGTTGCGTCATGAGACCAGTCGATTATCGCGGAGGGTTCGGGCGCATGTAGTGTGACCGGGGAATATCGCAATATTTCACCCAGCATTTGCGGGTTCGCCAATAACCGCGTGAGCAACGACAGCATTGCTGCAGCAAGCTTGCGAAAGCGGAGTATCGTCGGTTGCCTTCTGGCTCCTTCTGGTTGGCTGGGACTGTTGCCGCTGCGACGGCAGCGATGGCGTCTGCTCACGTTCCTGGCACGAATGACGGCCTTGATCTGCGCTCCTTGAGCCTTCCGGCATAAGCCGATATCTAGCCATGTTTCTCGGAGGGGACCTTTCCAGCCGGGACAGTTTTCCCTGGAATCGAAACTTCTGGGCCAAAAAAGTGTGTGGAATCGCGGGGATATACGAACCAAGCGGGAAGCCCGTATCTGTGGCCCTGCTTGAGCGGATGGTCGACAGTCTGGCTCACCGCGGCCCGGACGGTCGGGGCATTTGGACTGAGCCCGGCATTGGCCTGGGTCATCGGCGACTGGCGGTACGCGATCTAACGGACGCCGGCGCCCAGCCGTTCCAATCTGCCTGCGGGCGTGTAGTGGTGACCTACAACGGCGAACTGTACAACGAGAACGAACTGGCTCGCGAATTGGCACGCAGCCACGGCTTCGTCCGTCGCACGCATTGCGATACGGAGATCATCCCTGCCGGTTGGCTTGCATGGGGCATGGGTCTCTTCGACAGATTGGAAGGGATTTACGCAATCGGCTTGTGGGACCGCGCTCTTCAGCAGTTGATGCTCGCCCGTGATGCGGTCGGAGTGAAACCTCTTTATGTCGTCGACAATGGACCGGTAGTCCGGTTCGCGAGCGAGGTGAAGGCACTCATAACGAGTGCCGATGGTGTGGGGAAGATCGCGGCGCCAGATGTTGCTTCGTTATTGGCGCTGGGGCATGTCCGGCCGGACCGCAGCATCCTGTCGGGCGTCAACCAGGTTGCCCCCGGTACGGTTCGCATTTTTTCAGGGAGCGAGAGGCGCGATCATCGATTTTGGACGCCAAGCCGTGCGCCCAAGTTGACTTCGATGGAAGAAGCGCGCGAGGAATTCGTGCCGCTCCTTCGTAAGGTCGTTTCTGACCAGTTGGTCTCCGATGTCCCCGTCGGCGTCTTGCAGAGCGGCGGCATCGATTCATCACTGATCAGTTTGGCGCTGCCGCGTGATGCGAATGTGCGCCTCTACAATGTCCGCTTTCCTACCGCACAGTTCGATGAATCCGCAGCCGCCTCCGAACTCGCTGCCAGTGCCGGCCATCCGCTCGAATGCCTCGATCTCGATGACAGGGTCACTGACGACGAGCAGGATTTCCGTGCCGTTGTTCATGCGCTCGACGGCAGTCTGGCGGACTCCAGTGCGCTGGCCATGTATCGCCTGTCGCGGCGCGTACGATCTGGTGCGACGATCGCTTTGTCGGGCGACGGCGGCGACGAGATTTTTGCGGGATATCCGACTTATCGCGCATCGGCGCTTGCGCATTTTACGCAACCGACGCTGCCCCGTGCGGCGTGGCGCTCACTCGGCAGAGCTTTTGCATCTTCTGGCGAATTCACGGAAGATCGTGTAGGACGCCAAGAGATGCTTGCGCGTCTCTTTACCGGCCTTTCCGCCGAAGTTCCGCATAGCGCCTGGCGCGTCTACCTCTATCCATGGGACCGCGACCTGATATACGGCGCTGAGCTGAAATCGCTCACCCAGGATCCGCTAGGGGACTATGCTCAGGCGTTCAGGAATGCGGCAGGGGATGTGTGGGACAAATCGCTGCTCGCCGATCAGCGTCATTATCTGCCAGCCGACATGCTCATGAAAGTCGACAGATCCAGCATGGCGCATGCCCTCGAAGTGCGCGTGCCCTTTCTGGATCGGCGGATCATGACCTTTGCTTCGCGGCTCGACAGGAGGCTGCTTGCGACCTACGGCGGAGAAACCAAGCGCCTTTTGCGGGCGGCAGCAAACGTCATGGGCGCACCTGCATCCATTACAGGGATGCGGAAGAGGGGATTCAATATCCCCATGAACCGTCTGCTCGCCGAAGGGCTCAAACCGCTCGCCGAGCGCTTGCTTTATGGCAATCCCGATATTCTGACGCCGTATTGCGCCGCTGACGGCGTGCGGCGGATTTGGAGCGATCATCGCGACGGCAGAGTGGACCGGCGTTACGTGATCTGGACATTACTGACGCTCGCTGTTTGGCGCGAGCAAACGGGGATCTAAGAAATGTCGCGCACAGGCAGCGAAGGTGCCGATCTGAGCATCGTCATTCCGGCCTTTAACGAGGAGTTGGGCCTGCGAGCGACGTTGGCGAACGTCACCGAAGCTTTTCCAAAAGCCGAAATTATCGTCGTGGACGATTATTCCAAAGACAAAACGAGTGCGGTGGCGCAGGAATTTCCGAACGTCAGCGTTTTTCGTCATACGTTCAATCGCGGGCAGGGCGCGTCGTTGAAGACAGGGATGTTGCATGCAACCAACACCTGGGTGGCCTGGTTCGATGCCGACAACGAACATCGCGTTGAAGATTTGGCACGGCTGTCGCAGCGTACTCAAGAGGACCGCGTCGTTGCTGCGATCGGCCAGCGCCGCGCCTCAGTCAACATCACGCGCGGCGTTGGAAAATATCTGATCCGGCTGATCGGTCGCGGACTTCGCATCAATGCGGGATCGGACCTCAATTGCGGTTTGCGCGTGTTTCAGCGTGAGGTCATCTTGCGCTATCTGCCGTTGATACCGGATCGTTTCAGTGCGAGCCTGATGTCGACGCTCATCATGATCGAGCGCGGCTATCCGATTGCATTCGAGCCGATCGAAACAAATGCTCGCATCGGACATTCGACTGTCCGTCTGAAAGATGGCTTCGAAGCCATCCTGATGCTGATCAGGGCCGTTCTGTTGTTTGCGCCCATGCGGTTCTTCCTGCCGCTTGGACTTGGAATGGTCGTCTTCGGCGGGATCTATAGCATTGTCATGGCGCTGCTGGTCGGCATCGGCTTTCCTGTGGCCGGCATGCTGGTGATAACGGTCGGCGTCCTTGCGATCATCCTCGGGCTGATGGCTGATCAGATCAGTCAACTGCGGCTGGGTCAGCTTCCAGGAACGCCCGCGGTGGAAATCGTCATAGATAACCGGCAGCCACAGACATGACAGCCAAACCAGATCAACCCATGTTTGTCGGTGCACCGCCCGACTGGGCGCTCGCGCGTCCCAAGCCCTTGTGGCAATCCGCCTATGATTTTGTGGGCGCCCCGTTGCGCATGGTGGCGTTGCCTGACCACGTCAGCGAACGTCTGCATCTCACCTCGTTGCGGGCGGAACGCCTGTCGGTTGTTCTTCAGGAAATCGAAGGACGCTGCCTGGATATCGGTGCGGGCGACAATATGCTGCTTCGACTTTACGCGGAGCAGGTGGCTGGCACAGCCCGTGAAGCTGACGCCAAAGCCAGCGTCGGCGTGGACGTATTCGATTGGGGCTCGGGCTGCCTGATCGTGGAAGACTGCCGGACACTGCCGCTGCCGGACCAAAGCTTCGATACAGTTTGTTTCATCGCCTGCCTCAATCACATCCCGGAACGCCGCGAAGCCTTGGCGGAAGCACACAGGATTTTGAAACCCGGCGGCAAGTTGATCATCACCATGATCGGCCGGCTGATCGGCATCGTCGGTCATGCCATTTGGTGGTACAGCGAGGACAAGCATCGCGAGCATCAGCCTGGCGAGGTGATGGGCATGGATCCGGCCGAGGTCGAGCGGCTCATCGTCGAAGCAGGCTTTCAACCTCCGGAGCGATGCACGTTTCTCTACGGGCTGAACACGTTGTTTAAAGCCGTCCGGCCGTGAATGTGTCACCGGGTAAGAAGAAGTGGAGTGCTTATGCCGGCATCCTGGTGTCAGTGGCTCTGCTCGGAATCGTCCTCTATCAGGTCGATCACATAGATTTCGCCGCGACGTTGGGGCGCCTCGGCTTTCTGCCTTTCGCCATAGCTGTCGGCGGCTATCTGATCGCTTTCTGCGCTGTTGCCTGGAGGTTCGGACGGGCTGCAGGGCGGTTCACGCTGCAACCCGTTAGCGCCGGGGCGGTTGCCAGTACCTATCTGCCGATCATCCTTGCGACCAACCTGCTGGCGCATGGCATATCGATTGGTGCGGAATTAGCACGCCTTCTGTTTCTCAAGCGCGTCCACCAGCTTGATGTGCAGACCAGCGTTACTTTGGTACTGGTCGATCGTCTCGTCGGCGTCGGCGTTGTGTTCGCCTTCGCGATATATTACGCGATCGGGGTCTACTGGTCGGCCGCGATCGAATTGCGGTTGATCGCGCTTGTCGGCGTGACCATCGCCGGGGTGGCGGCAACCGTAGCGGCCGTAAAGCTCGCGCCACAAATGCTGGTCGGGCGCTTTCAGGGACTGCGCCGGATCATCGCCGTATACCTTGCAAGTCCGCGTCTGATCGTCGAGCAGGTGTTGGTGTCATTTGTCGCGCTTTGCGGCCTGGCGCTGGCGCTTTTCAGCATCAGTCGCAGTCTGGGTGCGGACATCCCCTTTGGGGTTGCCCTGGCGTCGGTGCCGATCATCTATTTGGGCTCCTCCGTGCCGTTCACCTATGCGGGCTGGGGAAGCCGCGAACTGGCTTGTATTGCGGTGTTGGCCTGGACGGGCTGGATGTCCACGGCGGACGCGCTTGCAGTCTCCGTCACATTAGGCATCGCGGCTTTTGTTGCGAGCCTGCCTGGTCTTGTAAGCATCAGGCAGCGGGAACGCTGACGCTTTCAGCTCTTCGAGTTGCGACGAACGACGGGAACCCCAGTCTATGAATTCCGGCGGAAGACCGTTCCGAAAGCTGGGAATGCCGCATCGCTGGGAATGCGGTTCCAGGCACTCTCCACCATGAACAGTGGCATCGCGATGACGGGCTTAACGGCTTGCGGGACGCGCATGACGAGGCTGTTGGCGATCAGAAAATACGCCGGACCACCCGTAAAAAATTGGCGCTCGAGTGTGAAGTATTCCGCTGCAAGCTGCGTGAGTTCTGCCGGCTCCAAGGCCCGCTCCGTCTCCGCTTCGAAATACTTGTCTTTGCGGTACCAGTAATCGCGGAGGCTCTGAAGGAAGAAACGGGCGTTCGGCTCGAACGCGATGAACACTCCTCCCGGCCGTACCAGCGAGGAAATGTTCTTGAAGACGTTTGGAAGGTCGGCGACGCAGTGGTGCAGGCCGCCGATGATGAACGCAGCATCGAAAGATGTCGTGTGGGTGAGCGGTAGCGTGAGATCGAAGTGATGGGCAGGGGCGCCGACGAGGCGCCGATAGTCATCGCATGCCTGGGTCGAAAGATCGAATCCTTCGACTTTTATGTCGGGAAACATTTCCCGCAATTCTAAGGAGTTGTAGCCGCTGCCGCAGGCGAGCTCGGCCACGCTCTTGCCAGAGAGATCCAATCCGCGGAACAATTGTTCAAACACAAACTTCCGCCGATACGCCATCGAGGTCGCATCGTAATAATGCGCACTGTATTCGTCATGCATCGCTTCGTAGTGCGCTTGCTGCGGGTTCGTCATGGCTTGGATATCGTTGATTGCCTTGTTGCGGCCGATCGCGTATGGCACCCCTTTGCGGTGCCGTGCTCGCCTACCGGTCTCTAGACATGAAGCATTACGACCCTGCGCGCAAGACCATTGCCGATTTTGGCGAGCAGTGGACGACCTATGTCGATAACGAGGGCCGCTACGGCTCCAGGGAGTATTTTTTCGACATCGTTTCCCCGCTGCTGACGCCGGAGGAGGTGAACGACGCATCCGTCGCCGATATAGGCTCGGGCACGGGACGTATTGTCCTGATGCTGATCGACGCCGGCGCGCGGATCGTGCATGCGGTCGAGCCCTCCAACGCTTTGGAGGTGGTCAAGCAGAATACGAAGTCTTTCGCAGACCGGATTGTCTATCACCACGCGCGCGGCGATGAATTACCCAGTGGATTGGACCTGGACCTGGTTGTGTCGATTGGGGTGATCCATCACATCCCGGAACCACAGCCGGTGATGCGCGCGGCTTTCAATGCCTTGAGGCCGGGTGGGCGCTGTGTCGTGTGGCTATACGGGCATGAGGGCAACGAAACGTACCTGGCGATCTTTGAGCCGCTACGGCGTATTACGGCGCGCCTGCCGCACTGGATCTTGGCCGGCCTGTCTCATCTCCTGAATATTGTTGCGAGCGGCTATGCGTGGCTTTGTCGCTGGGTGAAACTTCCGCTTGCCGACTATATGCGCAGAGTTTTTTCGACACTGAGCTGGCACAAGCGTTTTCTTGTGATCTACGACCAGCTCAATCCTGCCTATGCCAAATACTATACATGCGAGGAAGCGAGAGCGCTTTTCGTCGAGGCAGGGTTTGTCGACGTCACGTTGCATCATCGCCACGGCTACAGTTGGACCGTGGCGGGTCGAAAACCGTGAGCGCTTATGGTGGGGAACGCAGTGCGCTGAGTTCGTCGCGTCCGTTGATGACGCTTTTTGCAATTCCGTAATAAATTAGCGGTTCGTACTGACCTTTGATAACCGCTACGGGTTGCGTCAGGCGTACGTCCATGTCCTTCAGGGCCGCGGTGTTGCGGTCAATAACGCCAACGATAGTGCTCGGTGGCCAGCGCAGCACAGCCGCTGGCAGAAGAATGACGAGCATGAGCAGGGCGGCCGGAATGACGAGGTGCTGTTGCGATGGCTGCTGCATCCGTCCGAGGATTGCATAGATCAAGGCAACCAGTAGCGCAGGACGCGCCGCAGCGAGTATTCGTCCTGCGGAGTGACCCCAGAAGAACATGCTTTGTTCGGGGGTGGCAAAATAGTTCCCGATGATCGTGAGCAGCAGAAAACCTATCCATCCAACGATCAGCAGGATCGCGTCCGCGGCGGATGGGTGCAAAGGTTGCAGCGCGCTTTGCATGCGCTGCCATAGTTCGGTGCCGCGGGCGTGGAAATCCGGCAGCCAAAACCGGATGATCAATGCAGCGCATGCCGCAAGAGTTAGAAGCAGCAGTAGCGTGATTGGCCCCTTGGCTCCGACGACATCCCATAATCTTTCGCGTACGACGAAAATCGTAACCGCTGCAGCGATAGGCAGCATGACACGTGGAGCCAGCAGGGCGCGTGGGCGCTGCAACACATCAAGGCCGGTCACGATCACGAGAAACAGGCCAGCGTAGCTCTGGTGTAGGAAGGCCATCGGCAAAAACAGCCAATAGGCGAGCGCTATCCGCCCTTGCCACCGCAAAATGAATGTCGTCAGCAAAAGCAGGACGAAAGCGCTGCGGGGACCGGCGCCAAACAGAAATGTCGAATTGCCGGGATCGATCAGAAGGCGAGCGGTACGGATAGCAATATCGAACGGATTGGGAAACACACCCGGTTCAGCATCAATCAAACGGAGTCCTGCGCCGACGTTGATGAAGCCCTCCAACACCGTGATGACACCCACGATCGCCACTGTTGCAAGTAACCGTTGGTCACGCGCGAGCGCCAGGGCAAAAAGCAGTACCAGCAACGCAGCGCTGCTGAGCAGCATAGAGGTTATTGATGCGGCAAGCGCAGTTCGATGCGCGAAAGACGAGTCCCGAAGTGTTGTCTCGCCGAGTGCATTGAAGACAAGCTGGTTCACATAGGACGCGCCAGCATAGTTGTTCTTGTAGTTGTATCGCAGATCGTAACGTACGCCTCGGATCGGGGTATCGCCGCGTTCGCGCACAACTGCGCTGAAATCCTCAACGATTGTGTCAAAGCGAGCCGGGTCGGAGAACCGGCTCGCCAATGCAGCTAGATAAAGCTGATCGTCGTTTGGCTCCAACCAGCTCCGCTGATGACTAGCATGAGCGACAATGGCTGCTGTTATTAGCAGGAGCCCGAGGAGGAGTGTCGTGAGATATCTTTGAGGCAACGCGCCCTCGATTTGCCAGTGGTACGCCTGATGGCATGCAGAAATGAAGGATCTTACGCGGACCCACCAAGTGATTAATTCAAATCCCCGGGCCCGCCATCTTTGAGGCCGCTTTATAACGACCGGGTAACCGCTGGCGCGTGAGAAAGGCCGGCCTCGCTGTCCGTCCGAGCGGGCACCGGCTTCCTTTGCTCATGCGACAGAGCCCGTCGTTAATGCCCATCCGAGATGAGCAACGGCGTGCCCTTCCGGCTGTATTTTTCCATCTTCATGGAGAGATCGGGATGGGGAGCATACTGGATCATCAGGACGACACGGCGGCCACTTCGGCACCGGCTTCCGTAGTGCAGGCACTGCGACGTGTCGACGAACGCACCCGTTCCGGACGAGCCCGTGAGATGGACCAGGTCGTCTTTAGTGATCCGCGAAAATACCGTTTCGTCGTCCACGCGGCCGCCTTGCCGCCGCTCAAAAGCACGACTTGTGTCAGACGAGATGAATGTGAACGGGCCGTTGTCGTCGCCGACGTCGTTCACATTGATGAAGCACTTCACTTGCGTCAGATCGTTCGTGTCGAAGTGAAACATCTGGCTCGAAATCTGTGACGTGTTCTCCTCGCTGACATACACGCCCACAGATCTCAGCTTTGGATACGTTCCGAGATAGGCGGCCGCTGCTTCGAACATGGCCGGGTGATTGGCCAATGCCATGATCTCTTCGCAATTCTCGATGTCGTCAGCCGTCATGATGTTCATGAAGAAACGCTTCTTCGCGTCCTTCACCGAAATCTCATCCCGCTTGGATTCGTATAACTGAGCAGCCTCTGCGACGGCGCTGCCCACTTCCGGGAGGAAGTTTTTGTCGAAGATGAAATAGCCTTTCGCGCGGTCGATTGTTTTCGCGTATTGCGAAGATCGACGGATGTCTTCGGCCCGTTTCTTCCGTTCGCGCCATTCCTTGAAGTTGCCTGCCACGCGGCGTGCGCGGATCAAGCGGTAAATCGGATCAGACGGCAATCCGATCTTTTCCGACAGCTGGAGCAACCGCAGGTCCAAACTGCGCATGGAAATGTTCAACGGAGCCCCCCTGAATTCGTCTATGTTGAGAAATCTACGAAATGGAATGGATGGTCGGGGCGACCATATCGCCGGACCAAGGGCAAGCCAAGGTAGAATGGGGTTCTTGGCGCATGGGCAGATGATCTGCTGCTCCGAAACGGCTCCGATGCGCGATTGCGTTAACGACCTGAGGAAAATCAAGGGTTTGCGCAGGTCGTGCGCAACGCCCGGCACGCCAGATGCATCGGTCACTCAGGGACTGTGCCCGACGGTTAACGCGGTGGCCGCAGCATGGGAGCCCGCACTATTCGTTCCAGGTTCCGGATCAGTCGTTCCCTCCGCGAGCTGCCGTGTTGTCACCCTGGCTGGTGTCACGACGGCTTTGTCCTCGCGTCGCACTGACGTCTGAGGGGCCACGGTGGTGGCCGGCTTTGTCCAAAAACGCAAAAAGCCGGCGCGATGGCCGCGCCGGCGTTGCTGTGTCGAGCTTGGCTTGTGGCCGTTACTTGATCGCGCCGATCGCCTTTGCTGCAGCCGTGACGCGGTTGCGCTGATCGTCGATCTCGGCCGCGAAATCGGCAGCCTTGCCGGGCCGAACCACCTGGCCGGTGGCTGTCAGCTTCGCCGCGATTGCGGGATCGCCCGCCGCTTCGACGAAGTCGGCAGAGATACGGTCACGCAACTCCGGAGTGATCTTGCGCGGACCGAACAGGCCGACCAGGCCATCCAGCGTCAGCGACGGAAAACCGGCTTCGGCCACGGTCGGAACATTCGGCAGTTGCGGTGCGCGTTCCTTGTTCATGAGCGCCAGCACCTTCACCTTGCCGGCTTCGACCTGCGGCCGCATGATCGCGTAGGCTGCGCCGTAGATCTGGATGCGGCCTTCTGCGAGATCGTTCAGCGCCTGTACGCCGTCCTTGTAGGGCACCTTGGTCACGTCGATGCCCGCGTCCTTCACAAAGCCGGAGAAGACGAAATCGACCGCGCCGGTGGTGCCGGCATAGTTAAGGCTGCCCGGCTTTTCCTTCGCCAGCTTCACAAAGTCGGCGAGCGTGTTGACATTCAGCGTCGCCGGCACGCCGATCGCGATCAGCGTGTTGGTGGCGCGCGCAATCGGAACCAGATCGGCGGGCTCGTAAGGCAGCTTGGCGTGCAGGATCGGGTGCGCTGTGAAGGTCGAGGTCGGCGCCATGAACAGGG
>JAFAFP010000189.1 GCA_023423415.1 Pseudomonadota bacterium
TCTACTATGCAAACGATGCGGCACGTGCCGCGCAGACACGCACCCCCATCACAGATGGTCTCGGTAAGCCATGGGTCTATCGTCAGAAGGATCTGTGGAGCTTTTGGTCGCAGCCGCATTACGAACGCGTCGGCGGCACGGAGCTGGAGCACGCGACCGCATGGGTGCCACAAGCCAAGCCGATCTGGCTGACCGAGATCGGTTGTCCTGCCGTGGACAAGGGTTCGAACCAGCCGAGCGTATTCCCCGATACGAAGTCATCGACCGGCGGCTTTCCACACTTTTCCAACAAGCGCCGGGATGATCTGATTCAACGGCGGTTTCTCGAGGCGGTGATCAAGGTCTTTGGAGACGACAGCGCTCTTAATCTCGCATCGTCATTGTATGACGGCCGCATGGTCGATCCATCGGGCACGCATGTCTGGACCTGGGACGCGCGGCCCTATCCGGTGTTTCCATCCGCGACTGAGGCCTGGAGCGATGGCGCCAATTGGGATACCGGCCATTGGCTGACCGGCCGGCTGGGTACGTCGAATATGGAAGGACTGATGACAGCCATTCTGCCGGATGCCGGCGTCGCTGATTTCGACGTCAGCACGCTCGGCGAAGGACCGGATGGCTATGTCATCGATCGACCGATGAGTGCGCGTGCCGCGATCGAACCGCTGGCGCAGGCTTATGCCTTCGACGCAGCGGAGGAGAATGGACAGATTGTCTTTCGGCCGCGCGGTGGCGCCCCTGTGATCGAACTCGACGAGGCGGATTGCGTGCTGGGGCAGCAGGGCGCGCCGTTGCGTCTGCTGCGCGCGCAAGAGACCGAACTGCCACGGGCCGTGGCGCTCGGCTTTACCGATGCACAGGCGGATTATCGAAGGGCGGCGGCGACGTCGCGACGTCTGACTGGTGGCTCGTCGCGGCTGGTACAAAACGATCTGGCCGTCGTCACCACGAGCACGGCGGCGGAGCGGCGCGCCGAAATCTGGCTGCAGGATATCTGGGCTGGACGCGAAAGCGCCGATTTCGTTTTGCCGCCGAGCCTGTTGGCGCTGACACCCGGTGATGTGATGGCGCTGACAGCCGATGGCCGTCGGCGGTTGCTGGAAGTGCGCGAGATCGTCGATACGCAATCGCGTGCAATGAAGGCGCGGTCGATCGATCCGGAAATCTTCAACGTTCCACTCGCGCCAGCGGTCGTGCCGGCGCCAGCCATTCCACCCGCGATCGGCCCGGTGCAGGTGCGCCTGCTGCATTTGCCGTCGTTCAGCGGTGAAGAGCCGGTTGTGCTGACACGAGCTGCGATCTTCGCCGATCCCTGGCCCGGACCTGTTGCGATCTGGCGGTCGCGGGACGGCCTTTCCTACGAGCAGATCGCGGTTGTCGTGGCGCCCGCGATCATGGGCGAAATGCTCGATCCGTTGCCGCGCGGGCCTGTCGCGCGTTTCGACGATGCAAACCGTGCGCGCGTCCAGCTCTACGGCGGCACGCTTGCATCCGTGTCGGATCAGGCGTTGCTGGCGGGCGCGAACCTTGCCGCTTTGCAACGCGCCGACGGCACATGCGAGGTGATTCAATTCGCCAATGCCGAACTGGTCGGTGACGGCATCTACGAATTATCGCGGTTGCTGCGCGGGCAGGGCGGCAGCGAATGGGCGATCGGCGATCTTCTTGAGGAGGGAGCAGGCTTCATTCTGCTCGACGAACAGGTTGCGCCGGTGGTGCACGGCCTCGACATGCTCGGTCGCCCGCTCTCGCTGCGGACCGTGGCGGCCAGCCTCGATCACGGCGATACGGCCGCGGTGACGACCGAGTTAACGCCGCAGCCGACCGCCCTGCGACCCTATGCGCCGGTGCATCTGCGCGCCATTCGCAGCAACGCCGGCATCGTACTGTCTTGGATCCGACGAACGCGTGTGGACGGCGATTCCTGGGAGACGCTAGAGGTGCCTCTGGCAGAAGCGGAGGAGCGCTACGAGATCGAGATTTTGGACGCAGGCACCGCAAAGCGTGTGCTGCAATCGGCTGCGCCGACCGTTCTTTATTCTACGGACGACGAAGCCGACGACTTTGGTATGTCCCTCGAGACAATCTCGGTGCGCGTTGCGCAGATGTCGGCGTCGGTGGGACGCGGATTTGCGGCGGAAGCAGTCCTTGCCGTGACTTAAACCGCGGCGACCTGCCAGTCGCCGACCTTATGCTCATTCTGGGCGACATCGGCAACGATGCTGTCCCAGTTCAGCTCCGAGGCCTGCGCGCGCGTCTTGTTCAAGATCGCCAGGAAGGCGGGAATGCGCCACATCACGAATTGGATATAGGTGGTGTCCCGCATCGTGATCCGGAATTTCCGGACAAAGAAGAAAGATACGTTCTTCGCTTCGGCAATAGCCGGAAGAAAGATCGAAAACGTCGGACCCGGACGCTCGGCCGGTTTGAAGATGAGCCGGTAATTCGTCAGATGCAGTACGCCCAGCACCTTTTCCGATGCTGACGGGCCGATGACATATGGTTTTGCATTCGCGGTGCCGACGCCAGGATAACGCGGCAGCAGCACATTCGTACCAACGCTTCTGATCAATGTCTCACCCTGAAACAGATCGTCCTGCTTGATCGCGACTGCGCCAATCAGATCCATCTTGCCTTGTCTCCTGTCGTGGCGCTTCGGCGCCTTTTCGCGTGGTATATATCGAGAAATCCATGACCGATACACTGCATCTGGCGTTGCCCTATGTCGCAGCGGCGCAGGCACAAAAGCATGTAACCCATAACGAAGCCTTGCGCATTCTCGACGCGCTGGTGATGTTGGCGGTGGACCACCGGGATCTGTCGTCGCCGCCGCTGTCGCCCGCGGAGGGTGCGCGGTATCTCGTAAAGACAACCGGCAGCGGCGGCTTTGCCGGCAAGGACAACCAGATCGCGCATTTTCGCGACGGCGCGTTCTCGTTCCATGTTCCGCAGGCGGGCTGGATTGCCTATGTCGCGGATGAAGGCCTTCTTGTCGTCTATGACGGCGACGGCTGGGTCCCGCTGCTCGGCGCCGCGCCGCAACTGCAGAACGTGTCGCGCTTCGGACTTGCGGCCACGGCCGACGCGCTCAATCCGTTGTCGGCGCGGCTCAACAACGCGCTGTTCGCCGCGCACGCCGTTGCCGATGGTGGAAATGGCGATCTGCGCTACAAACTCTCCAAGGAGGGCGCCGCGCATACAGTGTCGTTCCTGTTTCAGGACGATTTTTCGGGACGCGCAGAGATCGGCCTGACGGGCGACGACGATTTCCATTTCAAGGTCTCGGACGATGGCGCGACCTGGCGCGAGGGCCTCGTCATTGCATCGGACACGGGCAAGGTCAGTTTCCCGCAGGGCGCGGTCGGCATTCGGGAGAGGCTGACGGCGTCACGCATCTATTATGTGCGACCCGATGGCAGCGACAGCAATGATGGCCTTGTCAACGATGCCGGCGGCGCTTTTTTGACTATCCAGAAGGCGCTCGATACCGCTTTCGGGACGCTCGACCTCGACGCGTTTGACGTTGTCATCCAGCTTGCTGACGGCAGTTACGCCGCAGGAGGCAATGTGGCCGCACCGCGGCTCGGCACTGGAACGGTGACCGTTCAGGGCAACGCAATGCAACCGGAAAACGTCATCGTCAATGCGTCGTCGACCGGGTGTTTTCGTGCGGCGTCCGGTGCGACGCTCATCGTCAAGGACATGGAGTTGCGGACCACAGGAGCCGTGCATTGTCTGACGGCGGCGGTCGGCGGGCAGATTCAATTTGGCAATGTGCGTTTCGGGTCTTGCGGCGGCGTGCATATCCGCGCGGAAATCGGCGGGTTGATCGAGGCGCTAGGCAATTATGCTGTTGTCGCCGGCGCGGCGAGCCATTTCAACACCGGGCTCACCGGCGTTATCCGCATTGCTGGCCGGACCGTGACGCTGGTGGGCACGCCTGCATTCGGCGCGGCGTTCGCGCAGGCGGCCACAGGCGGCCAGGCGGTGCTGGTCGGAAATACATTCAGCGGAGCAGCAACCGGAAAGCGGTTCGACGTCAGCCTGAATTCAGCGATCAATGTCGGCGGTGCGGGCGTGAACTATCTTCCCGGCGATGTTGCGGGTGTAACGGCGACTGGCGGACAATATGGATGATGTACGGGTTCCATGAATTCCATGGCCGCTTCTGCAGGAACGGGCTATGTAAGATCGCAAATGAGTGATTGCGGATAACGAGCTGCTTGGCGGGGGCGGGCAATTGACCGGATTTTTCAGCGGTTTTCCGAAGTTCTTTGAAACCAGCATCACCGGATCGTCGGCGGAGCGATTGAACGCACGCTATCGGGCGATCATCGCGGCCAACCAGCATCTGCTCCACGCGAAGCGAATTCTGGACGTTGCAAGCCATGACGGCCGCTGGAGTTTTGCGGCGTTGAAGGCTGGCGCCGCGCATGTGACCGGAATTGAAGGGCGTAAGCACCTCGTCGCCAATGCCAACGAGAACCTGGCATTCTATGAAGCGCCATCCAACCGCTACGAGTTTATTCTCGGCGATGTGTTCGAGGTGATGAAGCAGCGCAGGATTCAGGTTGATGCCGCGCTGGTGCTGGGGTTCTTTTATCACACGGATCGGCATGTCGAACTTGCGGCCTTGCTCGCCGCAACGGGAGCCTCCCACATTATCCTCGACACCAATATTCTCCCGGCGCGGGAGAATGCGTCCGGTGCAGCTTTGACGAAACTCTTTGCAGAGCCGACGGCTTCAGAAGCCAATGCCATCGGAGCAGGACCGAGCGCGATTGTCGGCCACCCGTCGCGCGAGGCGATCCGGCTGATTTTCTCACAGCATGGTTTTAGTGCCATGGAATTCGATTGGGGGCCGATGCTTGGCGGACCTGGTCTCGCCGACTACAACGAAGATCGGCGCTCGACATTCGTTTTATCCCGCTGAGTCCTCCCGACAACTTGTATTTTGCGAAATGGCCAAGCCTCTTCGTATTCTTCTGGTTTCCGATATCCATCACAATCCCGTCGATGGGCCGCCGAAACTGTGCTCGCATGGCAGGGCGCTGCTTGAGCCGGTGATCTCACAGACGCTGTCCGGTGAATACGATCTTCTGGTCGATTTGGGTGACCGGATCGACGATCGTGGCGCCGAGCATGATATCGTTTTGGCAGGCGAGGTTGCCGCCCTCTTCAAACGGTCGCTGGCGCCACGCGTGCATCTCATGGGTAACCATGACAGCTACTTCCTGTCCGCCGAAGCGTGGTCCGATATCCTGCAGGAACAGGTCGCATCCAGGACGATGGATGTCGGCGGCTACAGGCTGATCTTTTTCTGTCCCAACGTGAATAATCAGCGCGGACTTCACGACTACAATCTGGCGTCGTTTGAATTGGAATGGTTGGAAGCCGCCTTGCAAACGGATCTGCCGACGGTGATTTTCTCGCACGTGCCGCTGCTCGCCGGTCCGCTGTTTGGCAATTACTATTTTGAAGGCAAGCGCGGCCGCGCCGAATATCTCAACGCGGCCGATGCTCGCGCAATGATCGCCGGGAGTAATACGATTCTCGCTGTTGCCGGTCACGTGCACTGGAATACATGGCATAGCGTCGATGGCGTCCACTATGTCACCGTGCAATCGCTCACCGAAAGCTTCACCACGCATCCGTTTCCGGCTGGCGCATTCACCGTCCTGGAGATCGGCGAGGATATTGATATCGACGTGCGGGGTCTCGATCCGATGAAATTGCGCTTGCCGTTGCGCAAGGGCGACCGCCGCTGGTGGGGACGGGCATGAGCGCGCATGTCGTCATTCTCGGCTGTGGCCGCAGCGGGACGTCGATCTTCGGTGAATTGTTCGAGCATCTGACGCCGTACCGCGATCGTTATCATTTCGAACCGCATTTCGACGACCTTCGCTCGATTCAGTTTTCGTCGGGGCCGGTGGCGATCAAGGTGCCGAAAATGCCGCCGGGTCACCATGACACCCGGCCTTCCGTTTGTTCTGGAAGAGCTGCTGCAAATCGTGCCGCAGCCGCGCGTCATCTTCTGGCAGATCCGTCATCCGCTGGATGCGATTTGCTCGCTGCGGCCGGGAATTACAGAGGGATGGAAGCACAATCCGAAGCCTGCGGACTGGATCGAGTGGCTTGGCAAGCCGGTCATTCTGCAATGCGCGCGTCATTGGCAGAACATCAACGAGACCGGCTATCTCGCGGTCAAGGATGTTGCGAAGGTGATGCGCTATGAGGATCTGGTGAGCGATCCGCATCGTTTCGCGCAATCTGTTTGCGAAGCGACTGGTCTCGATGCAGCGGCTCATGCTTCCGATATCGACGCCTGGGCAGCGTCCGTCGGCAATGCCAAGTCACCCGAGAGTTATGAGGCAGCCCGACAAGTGCACTGGTCGCGGCAGGATCATACGGTCCGGGTCGAGCGCTGGCGGGAGAATTTGACGGCGAGCGAGATTGCCTCGGTGCGTCCTGTCGTTAAAGGGGCGGCCCTAATGTTAGGATACGATCTGCCCAAAGATACGATTGCCAAAACGTTCTGACGGGGAACGCCTAGTCCTGCTTGCGCTGGTTCGATATGCCGCCATGCGTCATCCACTCAGGCGCTCGTTCCGGCAAGAGAGGCCGGTTTTGATCCTTTCCGAGCCGGGTCCAATGTTCATAGCCAGACGCGTAAGCACCTTGCCGCACTAATTCGTAAACGTCAGGATTCGCTTCAAGGTAAAACAGTTCGATAAATTCGGGGTCACGCCGATCGGTGTCTCCAATATGTGTTTGAATGAAGAAGCTTATGATTTCGGAAACGCGCTGATCCGTGACGTGAAGACAGTCATGAGACGAGTAAACGGAACTGCGCTGCGAGAGCGTAACGAGCTCGTAGCTTGGAAAATAGTCGACGTTCGGGTGGTTGTTGGCGAAGGTTTGTGCGGCCGATCGCAAGATCGATTTCGAATAGGAGTTTGCAGTGGCAATATCTTCGCCGGAGAATGTCCGATCGAGCGGGACGGGAGACACGGTCACGATAATCTTGCCGGCAGGGTTCAGCGCTAGATAGCGGTCGTGGATGCTTTCGAGTGCCCCGAGATTTGCCGTAAATTCGGTGCGTTCAAATTGAAATCGACCTGGCTGGTTGCGTATTTGCCAGAGCGGCGGTGTTGCATTCAGATAAAGGCCGGTTTCAGCGTCGTACCAGGTTTCAATAAATCCGAGAGTAATGATCAGGACATCAGACGCCCTTATTCGGTTAAAATAATCGGAGATGAGGTATTGGCGTCGTTCGACTGCCCGTTCATGCGAAACCGGGTTTTGCCCTGGCGTTAGTTGAAGGTCGAGCCAGCCATTCGATGTTTCCAGAAGCGATGCTTCAGGCCAATTTCGGCCGGAAATCCATTCAAACTCATTGAGCATTGAGGCGGTTGTAAATTTATTGGTGATGCCGTTGGGTCGATAGGGCCATTCTTTCTGAGGGCAAACGATAGCTTTGCTCAATACGCCGATGTCTCGATAGATCAGATGCTCTTCGATATTTCGCGCAAAGCACGAACCAATGCAGAAAAACTGATTTTTTTTATCTAAGGAGAATTTCGGAGAGTGCTCCAAGTCGATGACATCGTTGCTGAAGCGCTTTGCATCCCATTTGCTGTGCTTATTGGATAGTGCCGACAACCACGCCGTCTCTCCGTCGATGCGCATGTGAGGTGTCACCGAATCTCGAAATAAAATGAATAATTGAACGGCGTATTTTTGCACGGTGGAGTTGCGTTCGCAATGAGGGCTCGCCTCTGGACGCCACTTCTCGTTTGGCTCGTCGGTACGTCGTTGTTGAGTAGGGAGGAGCGACAAACGATGTCGGAGTTTGATTGCGACGCACCATTGCGCGTCTTTCTCATTCGAGGGCTGGCCGGTGGCCGGCCCTTTTGCTTTTCAGGCGGCCTGGATGCGCTGGCGCATAAGTTGAAGGCGCGTGGCATCGCGGCAAGTGTGCACGATCAGGGCTCGTTCCTGCGGCCCTATGGCGAGGTGAATGCGATCGCAGGAGCCGCGCTGAACGCGGCGCGCAGAGGTGAGCGGCCGGTCCTGATCGGGCATTCGATGGGCGCCGATGCCGCGCTGAAAGTCGCGGTCAAGCTTTTCGCCGAACGCATCGTCGTGCCGCTTGTCATATGCTTCGATCCCACGAGTTTTCGCCTGTTCTTTGGCCCGCCGCCGGTGCCGGCCAATGTCGCGCGCGCGCTTTGCTTCTATCAGAAAATCAGTCCGCTCGGCCGCGGTGTCCTGACGGCAGCACCGGGGTTCGAAGGGGTGTTGATCCAGGAGCAGATCACCACGCACCACAGCGCGATCGACGATGTTCCGGTGCTGCAGCAGCGCGTGCTGACTGAAATTCAGGCTCTGCAGGCTGCGCGACAGAGGGCCTTATAAGTTATCGGCTCGTTGAGTTGTCAGGCAACGACCGGCTCGAAGCCGCGCGCAGGCGCGGCTTTTTTTATTGAGGAGAGGAACATGGAATGGATCGGCTGGGCGATTGTGTTCGCCCAAATCGCAGCGCTGTCCGCTTATCGCTATTGGCGCGGCCAATGGCCGCTCAAGTTCGATCTGTAGGGCACGCCAATGACCGCATCTAATTTCGACGCCGCGCTGGCCCGCGTGCTGAGGCATGAGGGCGGCTTTTCCAATCATCCATCCGATCCGGGTGGAGCGACCAACTTCGGCGTCACCATTGCGACCTATGCGCGCTTCAAGGGTCGCGCAGTGACCGTTGCCGAAATGCGCGCCATGCCATTGGCGGATGCGAAGGCGATCTACAAGGCGAATTATTGGAACGCGCTGCGCTGTGACGAACTGCCGGCCGGTCTCGATTTTGCTGTGTTCGACTACGGCGTCAATTCCGGCACCGGCCGCGCTGCGAAGGTGTTGCAGCGTCTGCTTGGGCTGACCGCGAATGGTGTGATAACCGACGCGGTGATTGCGCGTGTGCGTGAGGAAAATCCGTCGCGTGTGATTTCACGGCTCTGTGACGAGCGCCTCGCATTCTTGAAATCGTTGAAGACGTGGCCGGTCTTCGGAGCAGGATGGAGTCGTCGTGTCGCCGACGTGCGGCGCGATGCGCTCTTGATGGCGACGAGCGCCGACACCGACGAGCAAATCGCCGTGAGTGAAAAAGGGCGCGTGCCGGAGCCGCAAGTTGCACGTAACGTCACTGCGGGTGCGATCGTCGTTGCAGGTGCGGGCGCGGCACAGGCTGCATACACATGGGGCGCGTCGATGCCTGTAATGATCTCAATGATCATCGTCACCGTGGTCCTCGCGGTCGCGAGCTGGATTGGCTGGACCGTCTGGCTCAGGCGCAAACGAGACGCCCCCCTCCCAGAACCGGCGGTGCAACCATGACGGGACTGCGTGAGAAGCTGAAAGGCTGGCGCACCGTGATGTTCGGCGGAGCCGTCACATGCGCCGGCGTGGCGCTCGATCTCCTTGATGCATTGCAGCTTGTCGATATCACGCCGCTGCTGCCGCCAGATCATGCGTTGAAGATCATCGCCGGCATCGGTGTCATCACCGTGGTGTTGCGGATGATCACAACCGGACGGGTGGGACATAGGGATCGCTGAGCATGCTGACGTCGATTCTGTTCAAGCTTGCCGGTTGGCTCGGTGGCGGTGTGTTCGACGCGCTTATCGGCCGTGTTGCCGACCTCCTTCGCCATAGAGCCAGCAACGACCTCGCACGTTTTCAAACCGGCGTGCAGGCGGATGCGCAAATCGCGCTCGCGCAGGTGACAGCGCAGATCGAAGCTCGCAAAATTCAAGCGCAGATCATGGAAGCCGATCGCGGCTGGTGGGTGACGGCCTGGATCCGTCCGCTGATCGTCTATCCTTGCGTTCTGCATTTCGGCGCGATCGTGCTCGATTCCACATTCGCGTTCGGCTGGGGCATCGCCAAGCTTCCGGCGCCCTATGACGGGTACGAGCAGGCAATCATTCTCTCGTTCTTCATCGCGCGGCCATTCGAGAAAGTAGCGCGGGTGTTCACCGCTATGCGTAAATAGCGGGGCCTGAGGCTTGGCGTAGCCAGCCCGGCTTCGTAAGACATGGCGTCTTTCGGAGCCTTGATCGATGAATGTTCGTGACGCCGTTGCTTCCCGCTATTCCTGCCGTGCGTTTCTGCCAAAGCCTGTTCCCGAAGCGACGGTCCGTGAGATCATCGAGCTTGCAGTGCGCGCGCCGTCGGCCGGGAATATGCAGCCGTGGCGGATCGACGTGATTGCGGATGATCGGGCCGAAGCCCTCAGGGCGCTGCTGCGCCCGCGCATGGACGAATTGCCGCGCGGCGAAGGCACCGAATACACGATCTATCCGCCGGAGATGAATGCGACCTATCGCAAGCGGCGCTTCGAAGTCGGCGAGCTGCTCTACAAATCGATCGAGGTGCCGCGTGAGGACAAGCCAGCACGCTATCGGCAATTTGCGCGCAACTTCGAATTTTTCGGTGCACCGGTCGGGATTTTCTTTTCCATCGATCGTGCGCTTGGCGTCGCGCAATATTCCGATATGGGCGGTCTGATTCAGACCGTGATGCTGCTGGCGCGTGACTACGGCCTGCATTCCTGTGCACAGCAGGCTTGGGCCTCATGGCCGAAAACGGTCTCGGCGTTTCTCGCGCTTCCGGAGCATATGATGTTCTATGCCGGGATGGCGCTTGGCTATGCGGACGAGGCGGCGCCGATCAATTCCTGGCGTGCGCCCCGCGCAGCGCTCGCGGACTATGCGACATTTTCGGGCTTCCAAAGCTAGCGTACACGTGCTGGGTGTCCATCCGATATTCATGCGCTATTCACCCGCTGGGGCCTAGTCGATTTCGATGCTCATCCGATCCTTGATTCTCTCTGCGGCGATGCTGACCGCCATTCTTGGCTCGTCCGCGCTCGGTGCAGCGGAATTGATCACGTCCGCCCATGCGGCTGAAGCGCAGTGCCTGTCGCCGGCGCAGCGGCGCCATGTGGCGGCGAGCGGGAAGGTGGTGTCTCTGTCCAAGGCGATCCGCGCAGCCCGCGTCCGCCGGGCCGATGTGGTGGACGCAAAGCTCTGCAAGGGACCAAAAGGTTTCGTCTACCTGCTGACTCTGTTCGCGCATGATGGCAAAGTCACCCGCGTAACCGTTGATGCCACGAGTGGAACTCTCGTGGGGGGCTGATTTCGGAGGGCTTAGAAATTGCGTCTCCTCGTGATCGAGGACGATCCCGACCTCAACCGACAACTCGCAACCGCGCTCACCGAAGCCGGTTACGTGGTCGATCGCGCATTCGATGGCGAGGAAGGCCATTATCTTGGCGAAACCGAGCCGTATGACGCGATTATTCTCGATATCGGGTTGCCGAAGATGGATGGTATCTCGGTGCTGGAATCCTGGCGCCGCGCCGGTCGAGCCATGCCGGTGCTGATGCTGACGGCGCGCGACCGCTGGAGCGACAAGGTCCAGGGTTTCGACGCCGGCGCCGATGACTACGTTCCCAAGCCCTTCCATATGGAGGAAATTCTGGCGCGGGTCCGGGCCCTGCTGCGCCGCTCGGTCGGTCATGCCAAAAGCGAATTCAATTGCGGACCGGTCCGGCTCGATACCCGCACTGGCCGGGTGGCGGTCGATGGCAATCCGGTCCGGCTGACCAGCCATGAATACCGGCTGCTATCCTATCTGATGCATCACACCGGCCGGGTCGTATCCCGGACCGAGCTCGTGGAGCATCTCTACGATCAGGATTTCGATCGCGACTCCAACACCATCGAGGTGTTTGTCGGCCGCATCCGCAAGAAACTCGGGGTCGATGTCATCCAGACCGTCCGCGGCCTTGGTTACCTCCTGACTCCCCCCGATGTGCGTTGACGGCTTAAAGAGCCGCGGGGCGGGGACGTGACGAGGTCGTTGAGAGATGCGCGCTAATTCACTGGCGCTGCGGCTGTTCCTCTGGGCAGCCAGTTGGACGCTCGCCATCATTCTCATCACCGGGATCATATTGTCGTCGCTCTATCGCGAGGCGGTGGAGCGCGCTTTCGATGGCCGTCTGCAGGTTTATCTACGCACCCTCGTTGCTGATCTCGCCGCGCCGGAAACGCCGGACGACAAGCTGGCGCAAGGCGTCAGCGAGCCGCTCTTCGAGTTGCCATTGTCGGGCTGGTACTGGCAGGTGACGCAACTCGACAGCGTCAAACCGGAAATCCGCGCCTCGCGCTCATTGTGGGATGGCGGCTTGCAGCGCCTTCCGGTGCCGACCGCCGCTGCGGCTGTCGGCGTCCGGTCCGGCTATATCAGCGGACCGGAAGATCAGAAGCTGCGGCTGGTCGAGCGGACCGTCGATCTTGGCGAGGAGGGCAGTTACCTTGTCGCCGTCGCCGGCGATGCAGCCGAGATCGAGGACGATATCAAGAGCTTCAACCGCGCCTTGATCGTGACGTTTTCCGGCCTGGCGCTCGTGCTGTTGCTGACCACGGCATTCCAGGTGCAATTCGGCCTGTCGCCACTGAAGCGCATTTCCCAGCAACTCGCGGCCATCCGTTCCGGCAAGGCCGAACGGCTCGAAAGCCAATTCCCGGTCGAAATCGCCCCGCTTGCACGCGAGGCTAACGCCTTGCTCGATGCCAATCGCGAGATTGTCGAGCGTGCGCGCACGCATGTCGGCAACCTCGCACATGCACTGAAAACGCCGCTGTCCGTCATCATGAATGAAGCTTCGTCGCGCCCCGAGGATCCGCTGTCGCAAAAGGTCAGCGAGCAGGCCGACATCATGCGCGACCAGATCGCGCATCACCTGGAGCGGGCGCGGATGGCGGCGCGGCTGACGGTGGTCGGAACCATCACCGATGTCACGCCGGTGGTATGGGCGATCGCGCGCACGATGGAAAAGACCACCCGCAACAAGGATTTGCGGCTGAGGGTCGATGCGCCGGATGATGCGCGCTTTCGCGGCGAGCGCCAGGACCTCGAGGAGATGGTCGGGAACCTGGTCGACAATGCCTGCAAATGGGCCCAGTCACGCGTCGCCATCGAGGTGCTGAAGGAACGTGCCGAAACGGAGCAGCAGGTGGTTCGCATTATCGTCGATGACGATGGACCTGGCCTCTCGGCAGCCGAGCGCGAGCAGGCGACGCGCCGCGGCAAGCGACTGGATGAGACCAAGCCTGGCTCCGGGCTGGGGCTCTCGATTGTCGTGGAACTCGCAGCGCTCTACGGCGGTAAATTCACGCTGGGCACAGCTCCGATCGGCGGATTGCGCGCTGAGCTTGTATTGCCCGCGGCATGAGCACCGAAGCCGGTTTGTTTACGTTTTGGTGTCTGTATCGTCGGTCGCGAATGTGGTGCGCCGCCAGATTATCGCCGCATTCCCTGTCGTTAAGTAAATGCGTGCCGCGCATCTCGCGGCGTATTGGGTATTGGGGGGCGTTTCATGCGTTCGATTGGCGTTCTGGTCGCGGCTTCAGCGATTCTGGCTGGCTGCGCGGGCAATCCCGAGACCGGAACCGGACCGCGTGAAAATACCGGAACCCTGGTGGGCGCCCTCGCAGGTGCTGCGATCGGCTCGCAGATCGGCGGCAGCACCGGTACGCGCGTGGCTGCGGGCGTCGCGGGTGCTGCGCTCGGTGGGCTCATCGGCAACCGTATCGGCGCCGCCATGGATGACGAGGACAAGCGGCGCGCCTATTACGCGCAGATGCAGGCGCTCGAAAGTGGCGCGGCCGGAGCGCCGACCGCCTGGGAAAACCCCGATTCTGGGCGTCGCGGAACCATCGTGCCCGGCCCGCAATACGATCGTCGCGGGATGCACTGCCGCGACTATACGCACACGATCTACATCGACGGCCGTCCGCAAATCGCCCGTGGCGCCGCCTGCCGCAATCCGGACGGAAGCTGGACCCCCGTTGCCTAGCCGGCTTTGACGGGGCTCTAGCCTTTTTATTTTGACGCGTTTTCTTCACGCGAACCGGTTGCCTACCTCGTTCGAAAGCGCTCAGGCGGTAGCACCTAACCCGTTTTTAACGCACCTCGCGTATCACCCGGCTCTTCGGGTGCAAGTACAGAGTGATGCGTATGTCCGACGGCCTTCTTGTCGAACGGTTACGGCAGTTTCTTCGGGATCTCAGTCCGGAGGCGCGCAACTTGCTGATAACGGAACTCGAGCGTGGCCTGCTGCGTGGCGAGGAGACCCCCGGGGCTGAACTCGTGCTCCAGGAGTTGCGGCGCGATGCGCGCGATCAGGCGCGCCCCAAGCGGCCCGGCAATCTCAGCCGTCTGTTTTTCCAGCCGCTCGAACCCTTTCTTGTCGACGACAGCGCCACCCACAATCATCCCGGCCGGATTTCGCGGGTCATTCTCGAACCGGTGTGGGACTGGATCTGCCGCGACCTGATGCCGGGTGAAGCGAAGGCTGTCACCGATCAGGTTGCCCTTGCCTTTGAGAACGGCGAGGGCGGGCGCGCCGAACAACTGGCCCAATCGTTTCAAGATCGCGCTGCCGTCCGAATCGAGGAGGCGCTGGCCGCCGCCTATGCCGATGAAAAGCTGAAGCGGCGTCTCACCGGTCAGATCAACACCCCGCGCGCATTGGAGGACATCGCCTCGATCCTCACCATCATCAAGTCGCGGCATGTCCTGGCGACGTTCGGATCGAAGCTGCCGGGACACATCAAGGTGTTCGATGGCGCGACGGTGATGGAGGTCAAAGAATTGATCGATTCACCGGTGGGCGGAGGCTCGAAGCTTTTCGTCTATGTGCTGGTGATGACGATGAGCCGCCTTGCGGCGCCGTGGCAACTGATCCGGCTCGCGACGCGTGCTGCGGGCAGCGACCTTGTGTCGCGCATCGCGGAAGGGCCGTATGCGGCCGCGGTCGAGATCGTCTTTGCCGAAATCGAACGCACGACGAACGAGCTGAAAGCGGAGCTGCGCACGGGCCGGGGGCTTGCGACTGGCGCGTTGCTCAAGAGCATTCACGACGCGGCGCGCGGCATTCGCAGCGAAATCAACCTGACGCATGATTCGCCCTGGAGCCGACGACTCGCCGCGTTACGCACGCAAGTCTCCGATCTTCTCAAGAATGAGATCGAAAGCCTGACCGGCCGCGTGCGCCGCCTGTTGCGGCCGCGGCCGATCAAGGAAATCGCTCCGCATTCAAGAGTTGATTTGAATGAAGTCGATGAGACGGAAGCGCTGATCGAGTTCGTCAAGACCTGCCGCGTCTATGCGAGCGAGCTTGCCGTCAATGAATTGACCTCGCGGACCTGGTCGGACCTGCAGCATTATCTAGACACCACGACGCCGAGCCTCGTGGAAAACCTCCGCAACGCGGGCGAGTCGGACCGCGCCTTCCGGCAGTCGCAGCTCGATGCCGCCGTGCGGTTTTGCGCCAAGGTGTTCGGCAAGGAATACGCCTCGCTGCTGCTCAAGTCGGGCGAAGTGGCGGTGGCGAGCGAACAACGGAAGCTGGCCGCGAAAGCGTGATCCGGGCTGGCCGCGAAAGCGTTATTTAACCCCTGTTGCAGGCGCTTCCCGCCCGTGGTGTAACGCGGGCGCATGACCCTGTTCCTGATCCTGGCTTTAATGACGGCCGCGGCGGTTTTCGCCGTTTTGTGGCCGCTGTCGCGACGGCCCTTGACCGCTGAGGGCGGCTACGACGTCGCCGTCTATCGCGACCAACTCGACGAGATCGAGCGCGACCGCAAGGCCGGCCTCATTCCCGACAACGAGGCGGGGGCCGCCCGGCTGGAAATCTCGCGACGCCTCCTGGGCGCCGCCGATATCAAGGATCAACCTCGATTCACGGACAGCGCAGCGTCGTTGTGGCGGCGGCGGGCGGCCGCGCTGATCGCGCTGATCGTTCTTCCGGTTGTGGCAGCGGGCCTCTACGTTTATCGGGGTTCCCCCAATCTGCCCGGAGCGCCGCTCGCGGGCAGGCTTGATCTGCCGCCGGAGCAGCGTTCGATTGAGAGCATGGTGGCGCAGGTCGAGGCTCATCTCGAACGTAATCCGGACGATGGCCGTGGTTGGGAAGTTGTCGCGCCGGTCTATATGCGGATGGGGCGATACAACGACGCAGTTCGCGCGCGTGCCAATGTCTTGCGACTTCTTGGCGCAACCGCCGACCGCGAGGCCGATCTCGGCGAGGCGATGGTGGCGGCCGGCAACAGCATTGTCACCGCCGACGCCAAGGCGAACTTCGAACGCGCGCTGAAAATCGACCCTGGCCATCTGAAGGCGCAGTATTTCACGGGCCTGGCGGCGGAGCAGGATGGAAGGGCCGAGGAGGCTGCGCGGATATGGCGCGCCATGCTGGCCAGTGCGCCGGCCAATGCGCCGTTCCGCCCACTGGTTCAGCAATCGCTCGCACGGGTCGATAAGGATGAGCCGCCGAAAGGCATCGCCGTCGAACCGAAAGCGCAGCAACCGGGACCAACGACGGAAGACATGGCCGCCGCCCAGCAACTGACGCCGGAACAGCGCGTGCAGATGGTGCGCGGCATGGTTGACCGGCTGGCTGAACGGTTGAAAACCGACCCCGCTGATTTCGATGGTTGGTTGCGGCTGATTCGCGCCTATGTCGTGATGGGTGATGCCGAGAAGGCGCGCGAGGTCCTAGCCAGCGCACGCAATGCCACTGGCGACGACGGTGACAAGCGCAAGCGGCTGGATGAACTGGCGAAGGCGCTGGGCATCGAGAGTTGAGATGAGGAGTGCGGCTGGATGACGCGCAAGCAGCGGCGCCTGGCGCTGATCGGATCGGGTCTTGTGGTGCTGGCGATCGCCGCATTGCTGGTGCTGACAGCTTTGCGCGACTCGATCGTGTTCTTTAATTCGCCGACCGACATCGTTGAAAAGAAGGTCCAGGCCGGCTCGCGCATCCGGCTCGGCGGCCTTGTTCAGCCGGGTACCCTTCAGCGCAAGGATATCGACGCCACCTTCGATGTCACCGACGGAAAAAACGTCATCCGCGTGACGTATCGCGGTATCCTTCCCGATCTGTTCCGCGAAGGGCAGGGCGTTGTGGCGGAAGGCATGTTGATCGACGGTGCGTCATTCCGCGCCGACAGCGTGCTGGCCAAGCATGACGAAAACTACATGCCGAAGGAAGTCGCAGACGCGCTGAAGAAACAGGGCCACTGGAAAGACGACTACGGCAAGAAGCCGGAGGCGCAGGGGGCTTCACAGGTGGTGCCGAAATGATCGCCGAAATCGGTCACTATGCGCTCGTGCTGGCGCTGGCGCTTGCGCTCATTCAGGCAACGCTTCCTGTCATCGGTGCAAGGCTCAACGATCGCGTATTGATGGGCATTGCCGAGCCGGCGGCGCTCGCGCAATTCGTGTTTGTCGCGCTGTCCTTTGCTGCGTTGACCGCGCTGTACGTTACGTCCGACTTCTCGGTTCTCAACGTCTTCGAAAACTCACATTCGGCGAAGCCGCTGATCTATAAAATCAGTGGCGTATGGGGCAATCACGAAGGCTCCATGCTGCTGTGGGTTTTGATTCTTGCCTTGTTCGGTGCGCTGGTCGCAGTTTTTGGACGCAACCTGCCGCCATCGCTGCGCGCCAACGTTCTGGGTGTTCAATCATGGATCGCCGCGGCGTTTCAGCTTTTCATTCTCGCGACGTCGAATCCGTTCGCGCGCCTGACGCCCGCACCATTTGAAGGCCGCGATCTCAATCCGGTGTTGCAGGATATCGGGCTCGCGGTGCATCCGCCGCTGCTCTATCTCGGCTATGTCGGGTTCTCGATCTCATTCTCGTTCGCGGTCGCAGCCCTGATCGAAGGCCGTATCGACGCGGCCTGGGCGCGCTGGGTGCGGCCCTGGACGCTCGCGGCGTGGATGTTCCTGACGCTCGGCATTTCGATGGGCTCATACTGGGCCTATTACGAACTCGGCTGGGGCGGCTGGTGGTTCTGGGATCCGGTCGAAAATGCATCATTGATGCCGTGGATCGCCGGAACTGCACTGCTCCATTCTGCTGTCGTGATGGAGAAGCGCAATGCGCTGAAGGTCTGGACCATCCTGCTGGCGATCCTGACATTCTCATTGTCGCTGCTTGGCACGTTCCTCGTTCGCTCCGGTGTCCTCACCTCGGTCCACACCTTCGCGACCGATCCGACGCGCGGTGTTTTCATCCTCGGTATCCTCATCTTCTTCATCGGCGGATCGCTGACGCTCTATGCTTGGCGTGCGCCCTCATTGAAGCAGGGTGGGCTGTTCGCGCCGATCTCGCGCGAAGGTGCACTGGTCTTCAACAACCTCTTCCTCACCACGGCCTGCGCCACCGTTTTCGTCGGTACGCTGTATCCGTTGGCGCTTGAGGCATTGACCGGCGACAAGATTTCGGTCGGGCCGCCGTTCTTCAACGCCACGTTCGGCCCGCTGTTTCTGCCGCTGATGATCGCGATGCCGTTCGGTCCGCTGCTGGCGTGGAAGCGGGGAGACCTTTACGGAGCCGCGCAGCGGCTGATGGCGGCATTTGCTATCGCGCTGATCGCGATGGCGGCGACCTTCGCCATCGAATGGGGTGGACCGATCCTGGCTCCATTCCTGATCGGCATCGCTTTCTTTGCGATGACCGGCTCTCTGATCGACCTCACGGAGCGGATCCAACTGTTTCGACTGCCACTCTCGGTGTCGCTGCGGCGCCTGGTCGGTCTGCCGCGTTCGGCGATCGGTACGGCTGTTGCGCATTTCGGACTGGGCGTCTGCCTGCTTGGCGTCGCCTTCGAAGCCAACTACGGCGCCGAGCGTATCCTTGCGATGAAACCGGGAGAGACGGTGTCGGTGCGAGGCTACGATCTGACCTTCGACAATCTCGTGGCGCGGCCGGGACCGAACTATCGCGAGCTTGTCGCGAAATTCACTGTGAAATCGGGTGGCGAGACGATTGGTTTCCTCGAACCATCGAAACGCACCTTCCAGGCGCGCAGTTCCTCGACCACGGAAGCCGCATTGCTGACACGCGGTTTCAGCCAGCTCTATCTGTCGCTCGGCGATACGGGCACGGACGGTTCGATTGCGGTGCGGCTCTATCACAAGCCGCTGGTGTTGCTGATCTGGCTCGGTTCGGTGGTGATGGTGCTTGGCGGCGCATTGTCATTGTCTGACAGGCGATTGCGCGTCGGCGCACCACGTGCGGCCAAGAAGGCTGCGCTGCAGCCGGCGGAGTAGTGTGATGCGGCTGCTGCGTTTCGTTGTGGCGATGATGGTGCTGCTTGGCCCAGCGCCGTCATTCGCCGTTCAGCCGGATGAAATTTTACCTGATGCCTCGCTCGAGCAGCGTGCGCGCAACCTTTCGCGCGAGCTGCGTTGCATGGTCTGTCAGAACCAGTCGATCGACGATTCCGATGCGCCACTGGCGCGCGATCTGCGGCTTCTGGTGCGTGAGCGGTTGAAGGCGGGAGACAGCGACAAGCAGGTCCTGGATTTTCTCACTGCACGCTATGGCGACTTCGTCCTGCTGAGCCCGCCGTTGAATTGGCGCACCGCTTTGCTGTGGGGGTTGCCGGCCGGATTGCTGATTGCGGGTGGAATCGTACTGCTGGCGACACTTCGTCGTCAGAGCGGTCGGCGATCAGGTGCTGATTCCGCTCTCCAAACATTGCCTCTGACCGCCGAGGAGGAGGCACGGATTGCCGATTTGCTCGACAAAGACCCTCGGACCAAAGCCTAAGCTATTGAAATTATTTATTTTTCATCGGTTTTCTCTATTAACAAAGTTTAATCCCGCCGACAGGTGTCGGTAAGGAGAACTCCCCCATCTTAAGCGTCGAAACGGTGCAGGGATCGCTTCTCGCGAAGCTTCGAACACCGGTGGAATTCAGCTTAGGAATGGAGTGAGCCTCATGACATCGAGCCAGCCCAGCAAGGGTGGTTTTCTGAAGGGACGCCGGGCGATGTTGCTCGGTACGACGATTTTGAGTCTGGGCGCGGCAGCGTTGTTCGTTGCTCCCGATGCGGCCCGCCATGCGGCGGTCGCGCAGAACGTGACGCAGCAGGCGCAAACCGTCGCGCGTCCGGTTGGCTTTGCCGACATTGTCGAGAAAGTGAAACCCGCGGTTATTTCTGTTCGCGTGAAAGTGAACGCCGGCCCGGAGAATTCCTCATTCGAGGGTGGGCAGCTTCCGCAGGGCTTTGAGCGCTTCTTCCGTCGCTATGGCTTGCCGGAGGATATGTTCCCGGATGGCCCGCAGAACCGTGGTCCGCGTGAGCGTGGTCCGCGTCAGCGCACGTCCGGTCAGGGCTCCGGCTTCTTCATTTCGGCTGACGGCTATGCCGTGACCAACAATCACGTCGTCGACAAGGCCGATGAGGTCGAAGTGCTGACCGATGACGGCAAGACCTATACTGCGAAGGTCATCGGCACCGATCCGCGCACCGATCTCGCGCTGATCAAGGTCGACGGCAACAACTTCCCGTATGCCAAGCTCGCGGATAAGTCACCGCGCATCGGCGACTGGGTGCTGGCGGTCGGTAATCCGTTCGGTCTGTCATCGACTGTGACCGCGGGTATCGTATCCGCACGCGGCCGTGACATCGGCGCGGGCCCATATGATGACTTCCTGCAGATCGACGCACCGGTGAACAAGGGTAACTCGGGCGGCCCGACCTTCGACATCGACGGTCATGTGGTCGGCGTCAACACGGCGATCTTCTCGCCCTCGGGTGGTTCTGTCGGCATCGCCTTCGCGATCCCTGCCGCGACGGTCGACTCGGTTGTGACCCAGCTCAAGGATAAGGGCTCGGTGACGCGCGGCTGGATCGGCGTGCAGATTCAGCCGGTGACGAAGGACATTGCTGACAGCATGGGCCTGAAGAACACCGACGGTGCGCTGGTGTCCGAACCGCAGTCCAATAGCCCGGCCGTGAAGGCGGGCATCAAGGCGGGTGACGTCATCACCGCTGTCAACGGTGAGAAGATCGGCAATGCCCGTGAACTCGCCCGCCGCATCGGCACGATGGCGCCTGGCAACACGATCAAGCTGACTGTCCTGCAAGGTGGTAGCAACGAGAAGGTTGTGAATGTCACGCTTGGCGAACTGCCTGCGCAGGTTGAAGCGCGCGGCCGTCGCGGTGAGGAGCGGGGTTCGCAGCAGGAGGGCTCCGCGCTCGGCCTGCAACTTGCTCCGGCGTCTTCGGTTGCCGGATCGGGTTCCGAGGGTGTGGTCGTGACCGGCGTTGCGCCGGACGGCCCCGCCGCCGAACGCGGCTTCAAGATCGGCGACGTGATCCTCGAGGTTGCGGGCAAGTCCGTTTCGAACCCGGCCGATGTTCGCAAGGCGCTCGACGATGCCCGCAAGGACAACAAGCGGACCGTGCTGCTGCGCGTGAAGTCGGGTGAAGGCACCCGCTTTGTGGCGCTTCCTGCGGGCCGCGCCTGACGAGCTAGGGACGTGATGCCGGCAACCGTCGCCCCCGCCGGTGCCACGAAACCCGGGGGGCGGGTCTAAACAACCCGTCCCCGCTGATCTCCCCCAAAACCGGCAACCGTCGCCCCCCGCCGGTTAGGGGGCGGTGAGGGGGTGGCGGAGTAACCTTTAAGAGTCGCCACCCCCTTCATCATGACCTTTCCCTCCCCATTCAGTTCTCAGCTTGCAAAATCGCCCGTGACGGGCGATTCCGTCTCCGACGATCTGGGGCAATCCGATTCCATGCGCTTGCTGATCATCGAAGACGACCGTGACGCTGCGGACTATCTCGTCCGGGCCTTCCGTGAGACCGGCCATGTCGCCGATCACGCGGCGGATGGCGAGGAGGGCTTCGCAATGGCGCTCGACGGTAAATACGACGTTCTGATCGTCGACCGCATGCTGCCCAAACGCGATGGCCTCTCGGTCATCGGCGAACTGCGTGAAAAGAATATCCAAACGCCGGTGCTGATCCTGTCCGCGCTCGGTCAGGTCGATGACCGCGTAAAGGGTCTGCGGGCCGGTGGCGATGATTACCTGCCGAAGCCGTATTCGTTCTCGGAATTGCTGGCGCGTGTGGAAGTGCTGGCGCGCCGGCGCACTGGCCGCAATGAAGATACAATCTACCGCGTCGGCGACCTCGAGCTCGACCGGCTCTCGCATCGCGTGACGCGCGGCGGCGAAGAAATCCTGCTGCAGCCGCGCGAATTCCGCCTGCTCGAATACCTGATGAAACATGCGGGGCAGGTGGTGACTCGCACAATGCTGCTCGAGAATGTGTGGGATTATCATTTCGATCCGCAAACCAACGTCATCGACGTGCATATCTCCCGGCTGCGCTCGAAGATCGATAAAGGCTTCTCGCAACCGCTGCTCCATACGATTCGCGGCGCCGGATACATGGTCCGCGACGGCGCGCGCTGAAGATCCGTGGGGGCGCTGGGCAAGCTTTTCCGAACGACCGCGTTCAAGCTGACGCTGGTCTATCTCACGGTCTTTGCGCTGTTTGCTGTTTTCCTGCTCGGATATTTTGCATTCAACACTAGGCGCCTTTTCACAGAGCAGGTGACCGAGGCCGTCAACACGGAAATCTCCGGCCTCACCGACCAGTTCAATATTGGTGGCATTCGTCGGCTGAGCCTGATCGTTGAATCGCGCTCGCGCCGGCCGGGATCGAGCCTTTATCTTGTCACCAGTCCCGGCGGCGATGGTCTTGCCGGCAATGTCGGTTCATTGCCGAGGGGCATTCTCGATAATCCTGGCTGGATCGAAACGGTTTATCGCCGCATCGAGGAAGGCGAGACATCGGAACTCCACCGCGCCCTCCTGCGTGTGTCGCATCTTCCGGGAGGCTTCAAGCTTCTTGTCGGGCGCGATCTTGAGGAGCGCGACCGGCTCTACAAGGTCGTGCTCGATGCCGGCAAATGGTCCGCGGCCGCTGTCATTTTCCTCGGGCTTCTCGGCGGATTCTTTGTCGCGCGGCGCGTGCTGCGACGGGTCGATGCGATGACCGAGACCACGCGCACCATCATGGGCGGCGACTTGTCCGAACGCTTGCCGGTCGTCGGAAGCGGCGATGAACTCGACCGTCTTGCGCACAATCTCAACGAGATGCTTGACCGCATCGAAGCGCTGATGATCGGTCTGAAGGAAGTGTCCGACAATATCGCACATGATTTGAAGACGCCCCTCACGAGGCTGCGCAATCGGGCGGAGGAAGCGTTGCGGACCTCGCGGAGCGAACCCGACTATCGGTCCGCGCTCGAAACCACGATCGATGAATCGGATTCCCTCATCAAGACATTCAATGCCTTGCTGATGATTGCGCGGGCCGAATCGGGGCAGGCGCGCGGCAATATGGTCGAGTTCGATGCCGCGGAGGCCGCGCGCAGCGTCGGCGAGCTCTATGAGCCCTTGGCGGAAGAGCAGGGGCTGAAACTTGAAGTTTCGGCGCCGGCGGCGGTGACGCTCAATGGCAACCGCGAATTGATCGGTCAGGCGCTCGCCAATCTCCTCGACAATGCCATCAAGTATGCGGCGCCTGTGGCGAAGGCCAATGGCCAGCCGTCCGAGGTGCTGGTGACAGTGACGATTGACGGCGATCACGTGCTGATCGGCGTGGGCGACCGCGGTCCTGGTATCCCCGAGGCGGATCGGGGGCGGGCCGTGGAGCGGTTTGTGCGGCTGGAGCAGAGCCGCTCGGTGCCGGGGTCCGGCCTTGGTCTCAGCCTCGCCGCCGCGGTGGCGCGGCTGCATGGCGGCGAATTGCGGCTGGAGGACAATGCGCCCGGCCTCCGTGCGGTGCTGGTCCTCCCACGGTTTGGCCCGCAGACGTCGGCCATCCCCGAACGCCACGACATGCCGCGAGGGTCGAGCGGGGCGCAATAAACCTCCCATTTTCCGACCGGGTGGTTTAATCCCATCGCGTGATGACCAACGAACCCGGCGCAGCCATCCAGCGATCATCCTCTGCCGCGGCCGATCCGCATGCACGCAGCCTCGCAGCGCGGATTGTCGAAGCGCCGTTTCTTCCACCATCGACGTCGGCATTTCCCAAGGTCGATGCCTGGCTCTCCGAGCTTGATGACGGCCCGGTGGAAACATTGCAGCGGATTTTCACCGCTCAGCCACAGGCGCTGAAGTTATTGGCTGGGGTTGCGGACTATTCGCCGTACTTGTGGGATCTTGCGCGCGCGGATTCGGAGCGACTGGCGCGCATCCTGTCAGTCGAACCGGATGTCCATTTCCAGTATCTGCTGGAGAATGGGCGCGCCATTCTCTCTGCCACGGAGGATGAGGCGGAGGCCATGCGCGCGCTGCGCCGCATGAAGTCGGAAGCGGCGCTGATGATTGCATTTGCCGATATCGGTGGTGTCTGGCCCGTGATGCAGGTCACCCGGGCGTTGACCGAACTGGCCGACTGCGCCGTGCAGGGTGCGGTCCGA
This sequence comes from Pseudomonadota bacterium, assembly GCA_023423415.1. Classification (GTDB taxonomy): domain Bacteria; phylum Pseudomonadota; class Alphaproteobacteria; order Rhizobiales; family Xanthobacteraceae; genus Pseudorhodoplanes. Next base: position 24,364 of record JAFAFP010000189.1, read on the forward strand.
TTTCTCCTCAATGATGCCATGCGCCGCGAGCGTCTCGCGCCTGCTGAACTTTCGCAGCCCGAAGTCGGCTCCGGCTACATTGTCCTGGCCATGGGGAAGATGGGCGCATTCGAGCTGAACTACTCGAGCGACATCGACCTTATCGTTTTTTTCGATCCTGAAGCGCCGGCAATTCCTACGGACACTGAGCCGCATTCGCTGTACATCCGCGTCACGCGGGGACTCGTGAAGCTGCTGCAGGAGCGCACAGCAGACGGTTATGTGTTCCGCGTCGATTTGCGGCTTCGCCCGGATCCCGCCTCCACCCAAGTCGCAATCTCTGTTCCCGCCGGGCTCGATTATTACGAACATCGCGGCCAGAACTGGGAACGCTCAGCGATGATCAAGGCGCGTCCGTGCGCCGGCGATATCGAGGCAGGCGAAAAATTCCTCAAGGCATTGTCGCCGTTCGTATGGCGCAAATACATGGATTTCGCTGCGTTGGCAGATATCCATGCGATGAAGCGGCAAATCCATGCTTATCGCGGACATGGTGAGATCGCGGTTGCAGGGCACAACATCAAGCTCGGTCGTGGCGGTATTCGCGAGATCGAGTTCTTTGTTCAGACGCAACAGCTCATTGCCGGTGGCCGGCATCCGGAGTTGCGTGATCGCCGCACACTGACGACATTAGCCTCTCTCGCAGATGGCCAATGGGTGGGGGACGCAACGAAACGCGATCTCGAGGCGGCCTATCTCTTTCTGCGGCGCGTCGAGCATCGGCTGCAAATGGTTGCCGACGAGCAGACACATACGCTGCCATCCGACGATGATCAGCTTGCGCCTTTCGTGCAGTTCCTTGGCTTCGAGAATGCTGCATCATTTGCCGACGCACTGCTTGGACATTTGCGGAACGTGCAGCAGGAATATTCGCGATTGTTTGAAGCGGCATTGCCACCGGCGGAGGATCACCTCCAATTTCCGCCTGAGAACGATGATCGGGACACGCTCGACCGTCTCTCAGCGATGGGTTTTCGCAATCCGCTGGAAGTTTCGGCCATTGTTCGTGATTGGTTCAACGGCAGATATCCTGCCTTGCGCAGCGATTTCGCACGCTCGCAGCTCCGCGCGTTGGTTCATCCGCTGATCGAACAACTGGCGCGTGGCGAAAGCCGCGAGCAGGCGATACTGGCATTCGACCGCTTCCTCGCCGGGTTGCATGCCGGTGGTGGCGGGCGATTGATTACGCTGCTGCTGCAAAACCCTGATCTGCTTTCACTCGTGGCGCTGATGCTGGGCACAGCGCCGCGACTTGCCGATATCCTTGCGCATCAGCCGCAGGTAATGGATGCGTTGATCGACCCTGCATTCTTCGGCGCGCTTCCGAGCGCGGAGACGCTGACGCAAGAACTGACGCGGTCGGTCGAGCAGGCGGTGTCATACGAAGATATCCTCGATCGGCTTCGCCTGTTTGGCCATGAACACATGTTCCTGATCGGGGTCCGCATCCTGTCCGGCACCGTCTCGGCAGAGCAGGCGGGCGAAGCTTTCGCGCGACTGGCGGATGTGATCATTCGGGCGCTTCATCGCGGTATCGAAAAGCTGTTTGCAGAAACGCATGGCCACATTCCTGGACAGAAAACCGCGTGGCTTGCACTCGGCAAGCTCGGCGGCCGGGAAATGACAGCGAGTTCCGATCTCGACCTGATCCTCGTTTACGATTTCGATGAGGAAAATCCTGATTCCGACGGGGAACGGTCACTCTACGGCGCGCAGTATTTCGCCCGGCTAACCAAGCGTTTCATTTCGGCGCTGACGGCGCAGACGAACTACGGCGCTCTTTATCACGTTGATATGCGGCTTCGGCCCTCCGGACGATCCGGCCCGGTGGCGACAAAAATCGACTCCTTCCGCGACTACCAGGCGAATGATGCGTGGACCTGGGAGCATATGGCGCTGACGCGCGCTCGTGTCGTATCAGCGACGTCAGGTTTTGCCGATCAGGTCGAGGGCGTGATCCGCGACGTGTTGGCCCGCAAGCGCGACGAGCGATTGATCGCCGGCGATGCGTTCGAGATGCGGATGGCGATTGCGTCGGAAAGAGGTGACAGCAATCGCTGGGAACTGAAGTATGCGGCAGGTGGATTGGTCGATATCGAGTTCATCGCGCAATATCTGCAACTCGTCCACGCAACAGACCACCCGGAGCTTCTTGATCCATCGACATCGCGGGTTCTGGAGCGCGCCACCCGTCTTGGTCTGCTATCGCGGGAAGATTCCGAGGTGTTACGGCCGGCCGTGCAGCTTTACCAGAATCTCAGCCAAATTCTCCGGTTGTGTCTGTCGGGGCCGTTCGATCCCAGGAAGACCGATCCCGGCCTGTTGCGACTTCTGGCCCGCGCGGCTGACGTTCCTGACTTCCCGACTCTGGACGCTCATTTGGCTGAGACACAAATGCGCGTGCGTGCCCGCTTCGATATTCTGCTCGGTCCCGTCGGTGTGGCTCAGGCGGCGACCTGAGCCTGCGACGGGCCGGTAATCGATAGCCGGACCTGAACAATGGTGCCGACCCCCGGCGCAGAACGGATGCGCATACGGCCGCCGTGCAATTCGATCAGCGATTTGGCGATGGCCAGACCCAGCCCCGAACCGTGATGCGTCTTGGTGAGCTGGCTTTCAACCTGCTCGAACGGGCGCCCAAGCTTCTGAAGCGCTTCCTTCGCAATGCCAATGCCGCTGTCGCTGATGCTGACCAGAACATTGTCTCCAGCGCGGCGGCCGCGCACGGTCACGCGTCCGCCAACGGGCGTGAATTTGACGGCATTGGACAGCAAATTGAGAACGATTTGCTTGATGGCGCGACGGTCGGCACGCAGCATGATGTCCGGCGCGATGTTTGATGTCAGCGTCAGGTTTTTCTCTTCGCCGCGGGTCGAGACCACACGCATGGCATCGGCCAGAATATCGTCGAGAACCAGGTTTTCCGGTTCCAGCTTGATCCGGCCGGCTTCGATCTTGGACATGTCGAGCACATCGTTGACAACATCCAGGAGATATTGGCCGCTTTGATGGATATCGCGACAATACTCGTGATACTTATCAACCCCGAGCTTTCCGAACATGCCCTTTTCCATGATCTCGGAGAAGCCGATGATGGCATTCAGCGGCGTGCGCAGTTCATGGCTCATGTTGGCGAGGAATTTTGACTTCGTCTGATTGGCTTCCTCGGCGCGGGTTTTTTCCGCAACATATTTTTCAGCCAAATCTTCAAGCTGCTGCTTGGACTGGCGTAAATCTTCGACGGTCGCGAGCAGCCGCGCTTCGCTGCTCTTCAGCCTGCGTTCCTGTTGCTTCAGGCTGGTGATATTGGTGCCGACCGAAACATAGCCACCGTCCTTCGTGCGCCGTTCGCTGAACAGCCAGTTACGGGTATCGATCTGGGCTTCGAAACTGCGCGCGCCGGGCAATTCCGGTCCGACATTGGCCACTTTGCCGATATTCAGATGAGTTTGGCCGGCCGCGGCGATCACTTCATAGGGGGTGCCCGCTTGCACGAGGTCGTCGGGCAACCGATGCAAATCCTGGAAGTTTGAATTGCAGAGGACGAGACGGTTTTCGGAGTCCCACAACACGAAGGCTTCCGGGAACGTTTCGATCGCATCGCGCAGCCGCATGTCCGCAGCCGTGGTTTTCTCGACCAGCGTTTTCTGCTCGGTCACATCGACGGCAATGCCGATCAGATGCAGACCAGGTTCGTTATGCTGACGGACGACCTCGCAACGCACCCGCAGCCACACCCAGTTGCCATTCGCATGCAGCATCCGGAAATCATGATCGATGGCGTTGAGACGTCCATCGGCAACCTGCGTCGCGAGATCATAGAGGTCGATATCGTCGGGGTGGACGTATTTGTTGATTTCTCCGAATGTCAGCAACTCGTCGCGCATGTTGAGGCCGAGGATCGCGAACATCGAGTGCGACCAGAAAATCCGTCCGCGCGCGAGGTCCCAATCCCACAGACCGCAACGGCCACGGTTCAGCGCCGTATCGATGCGGCTGCGAACGGTATCGTAGATCAGGTCGGCTTCGCGTGCGCGGGTGGCCTGCCAATGAAATGCAAAGCCGAGGATCAGCAGGACGAAGCCAGTCGTCGCCGACAGCGTCACAGTGAGCGCCGTGTCCGAACGCCATGCGGCAAGAGCATCTGTGCGGCGCTGGAAGACCGCCAATTGCCCCAGCGGCTCTTCCAGGGTGCGGACGGCTGCCAATGCGCGCTTGCCGTCCGGCAGGGTGATGTCCATCACGCCCGCTTTCTCGCCGAAGATGGTTAGCGGATAGGCGTCGCCAAGAACGTCGTGCAGACGACGGCCGATGATCCCGGCAGTGTCCGGAGCTGCAGCAATGATTAGGCCATCGAGGCCAGCGACGATGATCTGGCGTCCGGCGGTGGTGGTGCGTGGGGTGCGCGCCTGATCCAGCTCTTGCTGTGCGCGCCGCCAGACAGCAGCGCGGTCCGCGTTGCGCGGACGTTCAAGCCGTTGCGACAAAACTTCTGCGATCGTCTCGATGTCCTTTGTCGCTTCGGCAAGTGCGCTGCGCCGATGATCGAGCACCTGCACGAATGCGCCGACTGCGATGGTCAGCAGGAATGCGATGATGAGTGCCGGTACCGCGCGCCGCAGAGCGGGCTCGGCGGTCAGAAGACGTCGATAGGCTGGCTTTGCGATCGACTGCGCCAATCCCTTGATGGAATCAGAATGCGCAGACGCGTGCGCTGCCTCGGCGCGCGCCATGAATTTGCCCCCGTGCGGATTGTCGCTTTACGCAACCTGATCGGGAGGATGTGCCGCATCCCGTCCCGAATCGAGATCATAAGAATCGATACGGGGTGATTTGTCGAGAGTCCGAGGAGTCAAGAACCTAAAAAAATTACTAACAGGCTGCAGATCTGCAGCCTGTTTCGCTTTATGCGCCTGCCAAGGCGCGGCTGACGATGTCGTTCACGTCCGCCGAAAGTGCCGATGCGCCGGCGATACGGCGAAGCGCAGCTTGCGCCTTTTCGCGCCGGCCGCTCTCCAACGCCCGCCACGACCGGAAAGCTGTCGCCAGTCGCGACGCAACTTGCGGATTCTTTCCGTCGAGCGTGATCACCGTATCGGCGACGAATGCATAGCCCTCGCCATCCGCACGATTGAACTGTGTTGCATTGCCGTGCGCGAACGCTCCGATCAGCGAACGGACGCGATTAGGATTGTTCATCGAGAAAGCCGGATGAGCGGTGAGAGCGCGAACGCGGTCGAGCGTGCCGCTTTCGGGGATCATGGCCTGCAGCGACAGCCATTTGTCGATGATGAGGGGATCACCCGCATACCGTTCGTAGAAATCCTGCAACGCTTCGGTTCGCTCCGGGACATCGTGCAGCGATAGCGTGGCCAGTGCTGCCATGCGGTCTGTCATGTTGTCGGCCGAATGATATTGCCGCAGTGCGCGCATGATGCCGTCCTTGCCGCCGGCTGCAGCCAGGAGATCAAGTGCGGTGTTTTTCAGCGAGCGCCGTCCGGCGCTGGTCGCATCCGGGCTGTACGGTCCCGTGATCTGCATCCGCGCATACGCGTCCGCCAATTCCTTTTCCACTCTGCTGCCGATATCATTTCGCAAATAAGAGCGTGCACGGAAATTGGCGTCAGGATCGACATCGCGTCCGATCTCGCGGGCGATATCGGCCTCTGTTGGCATCGTCAGCGCCAGAGACACGAAAGCCGGTTCGAGGCCGTCATCGCCAAGGATGGCGGCAAGAGCGGCAGTCAGGCCGTCGTCGGTAGCGGCATTCTCGGCTGACTGTATGAGTCCGACATTCTTCACCAGCAGTCGCGTGGCCAATGTCTGGACAGCCTGCCAGCGGTTGAACGGATCGCTGTCATTGGCGGCGAGCCGGCGCAAATCCTCTGCAGACAGATTGGCGGTGAGTTTCACCGGCGCCGAGAACTCCCGGTTGATCGACAGCACGGGCCGCTCGGCAAGGTTTTCGAACACCAGCGTTTCGGACGGCTGGTCGAGTGTGATGACATCGCCATCGAACGGTTGACCAGAAACGACAAGCGGCATGTCCGCTCCATTCTGACCGACGAGTCCCATCCGTAACGGGATCACCATCGGGTCCTTCACTGGCTGGTTCGGCGTCGGCGGCAAGATCTGCGACAACTTCAGAGTGAAGCTTCGCGCGGCTTCGTCGTATGCTCCATCCGCAACGATTTCCGGCGTGCCGGCCTGCGAGTACCACCGCATGAATTGCGAGAGATCACGTCCTGACGCATCCGCAAAGCATTGGACAAATTGCTCGATCGTCGCGGCCTCGCCGTCATGACGATCGAAGTAAAGGTCCATGCCTTTGCGGAAGGTCGCGGCCCCCAGCAGCGTGCGCAGCATCCGCACGAGTTCGGCGCCCTTCTCGTAAATTGTGGTGGTGTAGAAGTTGTTGATCTCGTGATAGAGTTCAGGCCGTACCGGATGCGCGAGCGGTCCGGCATCCTCCACGAACTGATGGGCACGCAGGTTGCGGACATCGGCAATGCGTTTCACCGGTCGTGAACGCTGATCGGAGGTGAACTCCTGATCGCGGAACACCGTCAGCCCTTCCTTCAGGCATAGCTGAAACCAGTCACGACAGGTGATGCGGTTGCCGGTCCAGTTATGGAAGTATTCGTGCGCAATGATCGCTTCGATCGACGCGAAATCGGTATCGGTCGCAGTTTCTGGCGAGGCCAGAACGTAGCGATCGTTGAAGACGTTGAGGCCCTTGTTCTCCATCGCGCCCATGTTGAAGTCCGAGACTGCGACGATCATGAAAATATCGAGATCGTATTCGCGGCCGAAGGCTTCTTCGTCCCAGCGCATGGATCGCTTGAGCGCATCCATCGCATAATCACAGCGGCTTTCCTTGCCGGGCTCGACATAAATTTTCAGCGCCACTTTGCGTCCGGACATCGTGACGAACGTGTCTTCGACGCAGGCCAGACTGCCGCCGACCATCGCGAACAGGTAGGATGGCTTCGGGAACGGATCATGCCACACCGCGAAATGGCGGCCGGCGGGCAGATCGCCGTTTTCAATCAGATTGCCATTGGCGAGCAGAATGGGAGCCTGGCCTTTGTCGGCTTCGATCCGGGTCGTGTAGACGGCCATGACGTCCGGCCGGTCGGGGAAATAGGTGATCCTGCGAAATCCTTCCGCCTCGCATTGCGTGCAATAGGTGCCGCTGGAGCGGTACAGACCCATCAATTGCGTGTTGGCGGATGGATCGACGGTTGTTTCGATCGTGAGCGAGAATGGTCGCTGTGGCGGCTGCGCGAGGGTGAGGCGCTCGGGTGAGGCGACATAGGCATCGGCGGCCAGCGGCTGTCCGTCCAGCATCACGGCCGATAGCGTCAGGCCATCACCCTCCAGTACGAGCGGAGCCGGGGCGGTCGCCGGGTTTGGCCGCAGGCTCAGCGTTGCGCGGACGTTGGTTGCGGTCGGATGCAGGGAAACGTCGAGTTTCACCGTCTCCACCAGCCAGTCCGGCGGACGATAATCCTGAAGGCGGACGGGACGGGCCTGTTCGGTGCGCATGGGCAGGGCGTGATCCTTTGATGATGTGAAAGTCCGGTATCCGGCAGCCGGCGTCTAATCGATGACGTCCATATCCGGAAATTGTGTGACCTGATAGAACAGCGTCAGCCGGAAGCATATCCGGGATCGTCTAGGGAGACATTTCATGCCGACATTACGGTGGGCCCTTCTGGGTGCGGCCGCTTTAACCCTTGCCAGTTTTGGCGCCTCGGCTCAGGCGCCTTATCCCAATCAGGTGGTGCGCATTGTCGTGCCATTCTCGGCCGGAAGCGCAACCGACCTTCTCGCGCGCGCGGTCGGTGACAAGCTCAGTGAAAAGTGGAAGCAGCAGGTGGTCGTGGAAAACCGGCCCGGCCTTGCCGGCACCACCAGCGCTGCCAAGAGCGCTGCGGACGGCTACACGCTGATGCTGACATCCAACGGACATACCGTGACGGGTGTGCTCAACAAGAGCCTGCAATTCGATCCGGTAAAGGATTTTGCGGGCATCACGCCGGTTGCGACCGTGCCGCTTGTCATGATCATCAATCCGGAGATCCCGGCCAAAACCGTGAAGGAGTTTATCGATCTCGCCAAGGCCAAGCCGGGCACGATGAATTTTGCATCACCCGGCTTGGGCAGCACCACGTTTATCGCGGGCGCGCTATTTCGCCAGAATGCCAACATCAATCTCGTGCATGTTCCTTACAAAGGGGCGCCGGAATCCAACATGAGCGTCGTGCGTGGTGACTCGCACATGTATTTCACGCCGGCGAACACTGCGCTCGAATTGATGCAGTCGGGCAAAGTGCGAGCGCTTGCGGTCGCGACCGCGAAGCGTGTCCCCAGCATGCCCGATGTACCAACGCTCGCCGAGTCCGGCTTGCCCAATTTTTCGTACGATTCCTGGTTCGGCCTGATGGCGCCGGCCGGAACGCCGGCCGCAATCATCGACAAGATCAACAAGGACACCATCGAGGCGCTGAACGATCCGGCGCTGCAAGATCGCATGGCCAAGCAGGGCGGCGTGGTGGTGATCCATTCTTCTCCCAAGAAGTTCGATGAAATCATCAAGAGTGATACCGAGCGTTACGGCAAGATGTTCGAAGCGGCCGGGATCGGCGCGAAATAGGCTGACCTGACGGCGAGGCTGGCTACCACGGCAGCCAGCCTTATTCTTTTGCAATGTCCTTGGCATGGCCGCCTTCCAGACCCGCGTGAAACGCGTGTTGGTCATGCATTCGCGCAGCAGTTTGGAATCTCCCTAAATCATTGTGTTTGCGGCACGTTTTGTTCTTCATTACGAAGCCTGATCAATGTCCATCTTGATCGTGGCCGCTCAAAACACACCGTTTATTATGAAGTCCAAATTGACGCTCGGCAGCCGGGCCTTCTGGCTACGCCAGATGCGGCAATGGCATTGGATCAGCGCAGCCGTTTGCCTGATTGGAATGCTTCTATTTGCTGTGACCGGCATCACTCTGAATCACGCAGGTCAGATTGAGGCGCGGCCCGCCGTCAGTGAGCGCACGGCAACAATCCCGCAACCGTTGCTCGCAGAGGTCAAAGCCCTGCCGGCGAAGGGCAAAGGCATGGTATCGGATGCCGTCGCGAAATGGGTGGCGGATGCCATGCAGGTCGATGTGCGGGGGCAGGAAGCGGAGCTTTCGCCGAACGAGATCTATATCGCGCTGCCGCGGCCGGGCGGCGATGCCTGGCTCAGCCTCGATCGTCAATCCGGCGAAGCCCGTTACGAACTGACTAATCGCGGTTGGATCTCGTATCTTAATGATCTCCATAAAGGCCGTAACACCGGCGCCGTCTGGTCGCTGTTCCTTGATGTGTTTGCGGTGGCGACGATCATCTTCTGCCTGACGGGTCTTGTGTTGATGCAATTGCTGTCGCATGCGCGGCCCTCGACATGGCCGCTGGTCGGCCTCGGTTTCATCATCCCGGCGCTGATCGCCATCTTCCTGATGCATTGAGGAGTTCCATGCGCGCTTTTTTCTCGATCACGATGACCGGGGCGATGACGATGCCGGCGCTCGCAGCCGAGATGAATGTCAGTGTCGAAATTCCCAAACTCACCGTTGCCGAATATCACCGGCCCTATGTGGCGATCTGGCTCGAAAAACCGGATCAGTCTTTCATCGGCAATCTCGCCGTCTGGTACGACGTCAAGCTCAAGAACAACGAAGGCACCAAATGGCTGAAGGACATGCGGCAATGGTGGCGCAAGTCCGGCCGCGAGCTTGACATGCCAGTTGACGGATTGAGCAGCGCGACCCGCGCGCCGGGTGAACACAAGATTTCTGTCTCTCTCGACAAACTGCCGGTGAAAGACCTCGCAGCCGGTGAATATCATCTCGTCGTCGAGGCTGCGCGCGAAGTAGGCGGCCGCGAGATGCTGCGCGTTCCATTTCAGTGGCCGGCCAAGTCCGCACAGAATTTGAAATCACAGGGCGAGCACGAACTGGGCGCCATCGCGCTCGACCTGAAACCCTGACGATCGGGAGCAACATCATGATCCTTTCGCGTAAATGGCTCGTTCTTGCATTGTGTGTCGGCTTGCCGATGGGTGCCGCTGAGGCGCATCGCTCCTGGATGTTGCCGTCGGCGACAGTTTTGTCCGGCGATGACGTGTGGGTGACCGTGGATGCCGCGGTGTCGAACGACCTGTTCTATTTTGAGCATTTCCCATTGCGCATTGCCAACATTGGCGCGCCGACCGAGGCATCGGGAGCCCGCGGCGGACGGCCTGGCCAGTTGTCGATCATGACGCCGGATGGCTCTGCCGTGAAGGCAGAGAATGGCAGCCTCGGCCGCTATCGCTCGACCTTCGATGTGCCTTTGAAACAGAAGGGCACCTACAAGATGGCGGTGACCAACGACGGCATTTTCGCGAGTTACAAGGACGGCGGTCAGGCCAAGCGTTGGCGCGGTAGTGTCGAGGACTTTGCCAAGGAAGTGCCGCAGAGTGCCGAAGGGTTGCAGGCGTCGTTCATGCAAACCCGCATGGAAGTTTTCGTCACTTCAGGGAAACCGACCAAGGAGACGCTCAAGATCACTGGTTCAGGTCTCGAGCTGTCTCCGATCACTCACCCGAATGATCTGAATGTGGGATCGGACGCCACGTTCCAGATGATGCTGGATGGCAAGCCGGCGGCCAATCTCAAGGTTACCGTCATTCCCGGTGGCAATCGCTACCGCGACAAGCTCGGCGAGATGACGCTAACAACCGACGCCGATGGCAAGTTCACGGTCAAATGGCCAGGGCCCGGCATGTACTGGGTGGAAGCCTCTGTGCGCGACGACAAGGCGCCAGTCAAAGAGGTGAAGCAGCGCCGCGCCGCCTATAACGCGACGCTTGAAGTGCTGCCGTAACGGTTTTGATGCGGCGCGTTCTTGTTCCACTGCATGTACCCGATATTGCGCCGCTCGTTCCGCGAGTGGCGCAAATCGTTTCGCTCGAAGGCGAAACAATGGGGACGACGTGGTCGGTGAAGGCCGCCACTGCAACCAGCAATCAGCATGTTCGGCAGGTTGTCGAAAGTGTCTTGGCTCTTGTTATCTCGCAGATGAGCCAATGGGAGCCCAATTCCGATATCAGCCGTTTCAACCGCGCGGCCACCGGCACGTGGCAAACGTTGCCGGATGAGTTCTGGTCGGTGCTGATATGTGCGGTCGACCTCGCGCATGAAACGGACGGCGCATACGATCCGACCATTGGCGCTCTATCTGACTTGTGGGGCTTCGGTGCCTCTGGCCGCAGGGCCGATGTGCCTGGTCAATCGGATATCAATGCTGCGTGCCAAGGCAGCGGCTGGCGGCGTGTGATAAGTGATGGTGAGCGTCGATCGGTGCTGCAGCCGGGCGGCGTGCAGCTCGATTTGTCATCGATCGCGAAGGGCTTTGCTGTCGATCTGGTTTCCGAGACGTTGTCGAAGCGCGGCATTACGAATCATCTCGTCGAGATCGGTGGCGAGTTGCGCGGTTCCGGTGTGAAACCGGATGGAACGCCCTGGTGGGTCGCACTTGAGGGGGGCGACGGCGCCCCGGACGATACGATCGTTGCCCTGCATGGATTGTCAGTTGCGACGTCCGGTGACATCCGTCGCCACATCAAGAATGGCGACCGCAGGCTGTCGCACACAATCGACCCGCGAACGGGTTGGCCGGTTCCGGATAACATCGCGTCGGTGACAGTGTTCGGTCGTTCCTGCATGAAAGCGGATGCTTTGGCGACGGCGCTGACAGTGCTGGGTCCGGAGCAGGGATATGATTTTGCCGTGGCACGCGGCATCGCTGCGCGCTTCATCACGCGAGAAGCTGTTGGCCTGCAGGAGCAGATGTCGCCCGCTTTTACCGCCATGCTGGAGTGACGTCTTCCTTATCCGTTCTGGTGGTCGGCTGTTGGGCAGAAGGATGCAAGGGGGCAGCGGTCGCGCAGAGGCTGTCTGTGCGTACATATTCTTTGGCCGAGATATTTCATCAGCCAGTGCAGTTCATAGAGATCGTCTGCATCCCAATGATTGGGGATGAGATGTGGAAATCCAGTTCAACGATGCCGCATCGGCGCTTGATCATTTGAGCCGATTGGCCAAGGTGGACGGCCTTGCTTTGCGCAAAGGCCACGTCGTGAATAATCGGCGTGATATCGGTGGCCTCCATGTGGGCCAACAGATCCCAAGATGCAGGCCTTCCAGTCGCGCAAAGGCTTCGTCCGATATGGCATCGTATGTGCGGGAGTTGATCATGGCCTTCACCCATTGCGGCGTCGGCTCATAACGTTGCTCATCGCGCTGAGGTCCAAGGATGCCAACGAGTCTGTCACGGGCCTTCAACAGAATGTGTTCGCCTTCGAATGGGAACGACAACTGCATGGCGGCCTCTCAATGAAAATCCCGGCTTTTCAGGAGCGAGAGATCGGATAGAGGCGGGCTTGCTTGTGCTGCACCGGCGAGAGGAGCTTCGACGTTTTTGAGTTCTCCCAGATGGCTGCTGAGATCGCGGAAGTCTTCCGCAACGACATGAACGACAAGCCCGGCGCGTTGCAGGCGGCCAGTGACGGCCAGGAATTTCGAATTCATGACGATGCGGCGATGTTGCTCGAAAATCTTGCGCCAGACAATGATGTTGGCGATGCCGGTTTCGTCCTCGATTGTCAGGAATACGACGCCTTTGGCGGTACCGGGCATTTGCCGGATCAGCACAAGGCCGGCAACGGTGATGCGCTTGTCTTGCGGCAGATGTTCGCTTCGATGCTCGGCGGTGGTGATGGCGCCGATGCGATGGAGTCGGCTGCGGAAGAAGCTGATCGGATGAGCCTTCAGTGAAAGGCCAGTGGCGACATAATCCTCTGCCACATGCTCGGAGAGCTGCATCAAGGGCAGTTCGATCTGAGGTTCGGGGAACAGCTCGTCGCTCATGTGGGGCGCAAGAAGTGGGAGCGGGGAGGTCGTATCCTTCTTGCGGGTCTTGTGTTCCGTCGGCTTGCGAACGCCGATGGTGTCGAGCCGCCGCGCCGCCCATAGTGCAGATCGGCGATCAAGATCGAGCGAACGGAACGCATCGGCAGCGGCGAGGCGTTCGATGGTGAAGCGCGACACGCCGGCGATGGCGGCGAGACGCTCGACGCTGGCAAAGCCATTGCCGCGTGCGTCGACAAGCTTTTGCAGTTCATCTTTATTCAGTCCCTGAACCTGCCGAAAGCCAAGGCGCACAGCGAGTCGTTCGCCGCCATCGGAGGCTGGCTCGAGTGTGCAATCCCAACTGCTGTAATTGACATCGACCGGTTTCACTTCGACGCCATGTTCACGCGCGTCGCGCACAAGCTGTGCCGGTTGGTAGAATCCCATCGGCTGGCTGTTGAGAATGGCGGCGCAAAAAACCTCAGGATAATGGCACTTGATCCAAGCCGATGCATAGACCAGCAGCGCGAAGCTGGCGGCGTGACTTTCCGGAAAGCCGTATTCGCCGAAGCCTTCGATCTGGCCGAAGCAGTTTTCGACAAACTTCGGATCATATCCGCGCGCCGTCATGCGGGTGATGAATTTTTCCCGGAAGAGCGGCACATTTCCTGTATGTCGGAACGTCGCCATCGCGCGCCGCAAGCCGTCGGCTTCATCGGGCGTGAACTTGGCCGCGGTAATGGCGATCTGCATCGCCTGCTCCTGGAAGAGCGGCACGCCTTTCGTTCGCTTGAGAACCTCCTCCAGTTCGTTGGCCGGTCCATATTTGGGAGAGGGTGGTGGATAATATTCAGGTTCGATACCGTCTCGCCGCCGCAGATAGGGATGCACCATGTCACCCTGGATCGGGCCGGGTCGCACGATCGCGACTTCGATGACAAGATCATAGAATTTCTGTGGCTTGAGGCGCGGAAGCATCGACATCTGCGCGCGACTTTCGACCTGGAATACGCCGACGGAATCCGCTTTCGAAAGCATGTCGTAAACCGGCTTGCTGCTGGAATCGTCGTCTTTCGGCAAGGTCGCAAGCGTGTAATCCTTGCCGTAATGATCTTTCATCAGATCCAGGCCGCGCCGCAGGCAGCTCAACATGCCGAGCGCGAGCACATCGACCTTCATTAATCCGAGGGTGTCGATGTCATCTTTATCCCATTCGATGAAGGTGCGATCTTTCATCGCGCCATTGCCGATTGGTACGGTCTCGTCTAGCCGCCCACGCGTCAGGATGAAGCCGCCGACATGCTGCGAGAGATGGCGGGGAAAGCCGATCAGTTCGCGTGCCAGCAGAACAGCCTGCATCAGCGCGCGATTGGAGGGATCGAGGCCAGCCTGCCGGATATGCTGATCGGGCAGACCATCGGCATGGCTGCCCCAGACGGTTTTCGCGAGCGCCGCTGTGATGTCCGGTGTCAAACCGAGTGCTTTGCCGACCTCACGAATGGCGCGTCGCGACCGATAATGAATGACAGTGGCGCAGATCGCCGCGCGGTCCCGCCCATATCGTCTGTAGATGTATTGCATGACCTCTTCGCGCCGGTCGTGCTCGAAATCGACGTCGATGTCCGGCGGTTCGCCACGATTTTCGGAAATGAATCGTGCAAACAGAAGATCGCTTGTTTCGGGATTGATTTCCGTGATCCCAAGACAATAGCAAACCGAGCTATTGGCTGCCGAACCGCGTCCTTGGCAAAGGATATCTTGGCTTCTCGCGAAGGCAACGACGTCGTGCACCGTGATAAAATAGCGCGCGTATTCCATCTTCTGGATCAGCGCCAGTTCCTCACGAACAATCTTTTGTACCTTCAGCGGCACACCTTCCGGATAATAATCTTTGGGATATCGACGTTGCGCGCCGGCCCATGTCAGATCCTCGAGATGCTGCTGCGGCGTTTTTCCCGGCGGGACTGGTTCGTCGGGATATTCGTTCTTGAGTTGATCCAGCGTGAATTCACACGCATTGGCAATGTCAATCGTGTGGGCGATCGCATCGGGATGATTGCGAAACAGACGTAACATCTCATGGGGCGACTTCAGGTGCCGCTCTGCATTGGCGTCGAGACGGAATCCGGCATCGTGGATGGTACATTTTTCCCGGATGCAGGTGACGGCATCGGCCAAAGCGCGGCGGTTCGGCCCGTGATAATGCGCGTCATTGACGGCGACGAGTGGCGCGCCGATTTGTACGCCGAGCTCATGCAAAATGCTGAGACGGCGAATGTCGTCACCGCGATAGCGGTATGCGCCGGCAAGATAGGTCCGTCCGGGTGCGGTCTTCGCCAGCATTTCAAGCCGCAAGATGAAATCAGGCGAGGGCTTGTCAGGCGGCAGCGTGATGAAGATCTGTCCGTCGCTGACTGATAGAATGTCATGAAGATCGAGATGACATTCCGCTTTCTTGCCATTGAGAAGACGATTGCCCCGCGTGATCAGTTTGCAGAGTTCGCCATAGGCTTCTCGGTTCTTTGGATACGTCAGGACCTCAAAACCATCGAGCGTGACAAGCCGTGTGCCGACGAGCAGCTTGACGAGACCGAGTGTCTGCCCGGTGTCTGAATCGGCTTCTTTTTGTTTTTTGATTTTTCGCCATTGGTCGTAAGCGCGAACGACACCGGCAAAGCTGTTCCGGTCAGCGACGCCGATGGCGAATAATCCGAGCTTATCGGCTTGCTCCACCATTTCCTGCGGATGCGATGCGCCGCGCAGAAACGAGAAATTGGTGGTGACGGCGAGTTCGGCATACGCAACCATCCGCAACGCTCCTCACGCAAAGAGGCCATGCACGAACCAGCGGGCAGTCTTCGTCTCGCGTTCGTATAATCCCTCGCGATAAAGCCAGAAGCGATGGCCCGCCTTATCTTCGACGACGTAATAATCGCGCGTGAGCGGGGAGCGGTTGTTGCGCCACCACTCACCGGCGATGCGTTCTGGCCCCTGCGAATGGAGGACATCATGCAGCGCGCCACGCCAGCGGAAGCGTTGTGGTGGTCCGTCCGGCACCGCGGCCATGACATCCAAGGCCGGTTCAGCACTGGGCAACAACAGAAGAGGGCGCTGCCGGTTTTCATCCGGGGCTGGCCATTCCTCAGTGACAGGTGTGGCTGGATAGGTCAGTTCGGCCCGTTCAGGACAATGGCTTTCAACAGGCTTGATCTGCTGCACGCTGTCCGGCCCCAGATATTGCTTCAGATGATCGATGAGTCGGGCGCGGTGCTCTGTTTCCTGCGTGTTGTTGATGACGGCGGCGAATTCTGCCTGCTGCTCATGTATGGGCTCGGCCGCCGTCACGGCGAGCCCGAGGCTTTCGAAACCGAAGCCGGCATCGATGTTGGTGGTGTGCTGCTCGAGCTTGAGATTGAGGAGGCGGGCTACGTGCGAGGGATCGCGCGTTGGCATGGTCAGGCCGATATCGACGACCGATACGTCGCCATCGACACGATAGAGCGAGAGGCGCAATGCACGTGCGCCGGCACCGTCGCGGACGAGGGGATGGACGAGATCCCTCATCAAGCGCATCGCAACGGCGATAACCGCCTCCTGCGTCCAGATCGGCTCCATCAGATAGCGCGTGCTGTGATAGACGGGAGGCGAAACGATGAAAGGAAGCGGTTCGGTGGCACGGCCGAGCGCCTGATCGAGCCGCACCAGCAACTCTCTTTCGAAACGCGCAGCGAAAGGGGCACGCGGCTTGTCGATCAGCGAACCGACACGTTTGAAGCCAAGCCGTCGCAATGTTGTGCGTGTGTCAGGTGAGAGTCGCAAAGCTTCGATCGGCAAGGACGCAAGAATTTCTGCCGTTTGTCCCTTAGGGATCATCACGGCATGCAAGGGATGATAGCGCGATAGCGCCCAGGCTGCGCCGGGCGTCTCGGCGATCGCCAGATGCGCCTGCAGTCCGAAACAGCTCAGTCGATGCGATAGATCTGCCAGCAACTTTTCCTCTCCGCCGAACAGATGGGCGGCGCCGGTGATGTCGAGAAAGAAGCCATCCGCGCCATTGTCATCGCTCCATGGCGAAACGGATGGTGTGTAGCGCGTTGCCCAAAGCGTCAGCCGCCGCAAGGCGGCATCGTCAGCAACGGGATCATGCGCGGCAATTTGTAAGCCTTCCGCCTTGGCGCGCGCATCAGCCAATGGATCGCCTTTCGCCAAGCCGTATTTTTCAGCCAACGCATTCAGTGCAGCAATGCGCGGGCCTCCGGATGCGTCGACAGACAGAACGAAGGGACGTGCCGGATCAACCGGCGCGTCGGAAGGCTCGTGCATTTGCGCTGCAAGGAAGCGCAGGATCGGCCATCGCGGCAGCCAGATTGAAACGATACGCATGATCGAACTCCACCAACCATTCACCCGGACGTCCGTTGCGGCATCGTTCGAGCGCTACTCTCCATCGCCAATGCGTGATGAGACCAAAGCGGTCGCGTGCGGCTGCTGCGGCGCCAATGCGCCAGCGCGTCATCGCCACACTCGATCCCGCAATTCCTGAAGGACGAAGCAGCAACAAAGGCCGCCCGGAACTTTCAGCGGCGAGTTGCAGTCTTTGGCTCGTGCGAAATCCCAAGCGTTCGATCACGCCTATGACGGCCGCGGGCAGAGCGGAACGCAAGGCTTCTTCCAGAGCCCATTGTGTTTGCTTGTCGTCCTTTGTCGTGACCAGAAGGACACGCGCCGGATTGAGCCCGAGGCGATGCAGGCCATGTCCATAAGGAAGGCCCTGTTCATCGACCCCATTCGGTCCGGTGACGATGAGCACAGGTCCATGCGTCCGGTCGGCCTCTGCGATGCGACCGAGCAGCGCGGTTGTGAAGCCAACGGCGGCTGCGGTATCCGTGGCGGTGTGGGGGGCAATCTCATGGAGCGCGCCAAGGGGCAGGCCGCCTTGCGGGAAATGCGCATCGAGTGCGTCGAGGTTGAAAGGAAGAACGGCCATTTCAGCCGAGGTTCCAGTTGCCTCCGCCAGCATCCGGCGAAGAGCCCGGACGGTCTCTTCGCGGCTTTGGGAAATGGCTTTGGCATCGAACGACGGCATCATGGTAACGGGGGCTGCATCTCGTTCTCGACAATAGAACAAAACAAGAACAATGCAAACAGATCTCGCCTCTGCGACAGAGGTCATGCAGGCCTCTGGCGCACGATCTTTCCCTCTGTAAAAAGAACCAGGGAGAGGATTTGCAATTGCCGGCCGGATCAGCCGGTATACATCTGCGTCAGAGTCCCACCAAACCGGCGCGATCAGGAAGAGATTTTAAGTGATTGATCAATCAAGGAAATTTTCCATCGCGCCGATGATGGAGTGGACTGACACCCATTGCAGATCGTTCCATCGTCTGCTGACCCGGCAGGCTTTGCTTTACACCGAGATGATCACCACGGGCGCTGTACTGCATGGCGACCGGCAGCGGCTGCTGCGCTTCGATGCGGCCGAGCATCCGGTGGCGCTGCAACTGGGTGGTTCGAAACCGGAGGATCTCGCTCAAAGCGCGCGCATTGCCGAGGATTTTGGCTATGACGAGGTCAATCTGAATGTCGGCTGTCCGTCCGATCGGGTACAGGAAGGTCGCTTCGGCGCCTGCCTGATGGCCGAGCCCGCTCTGGTCGGCGAATGCGTCGCCGCGATGAAGAAGATCGTCACAATTCCGGTGACTGTGAAGTGCCGGATCGGCATCGACGAGCAGGACCCTGAAGAGGCGCTGGAGACTCTGACGCAGGCTGTCAAAGCGGCAGGGGTGGATGCCCTGATCGTGCACGCCCGCAAAGCCTGGCTCGCAGGCCTTTCGCCGCGGGAGAACCGCGATATTCCTCCGCTCAACTACGATCGCGTCTATCGCCTCAAGAAGACACATCCGGAGCTGTCGATCTCCATCAATGGCGGCGTCAACTCGATTGAGGCCGCACGTGAGCACCTCAATTTCGTCGATGGCGTGATGATGGGTCGCGCGGCCTATCAGGAACCATGGCGGCTATTGACTGTCGATCCCTTGCTGTTTGGAGAGAAAGCCGCATTCGCAAGTTCCAAACAGGCGCTCGAAGCCTATTTTCCCTACATCGAACGTGAGCTGGCGAAGGGCACGCGCTTGCATTCCATGACACGGCACATCCTTGGCCTGTTTCATGCAGTGCCCGGCGCACGCGCGTTCCGCCGCCATATTGCGATCCACGCGGTGAAGCCCGGCGCGGGCATAGGTGTTCTGCGCGATGCGCTGAGCCTTGTTATGGACACGCCCGTACAGATGGCGCACACCGCAGCAGCCTGACGCGCCGCCCATCCGGGCCGGCTTCTCGGAGACAGATGATGTTCGGCATTCCGGCCGGCGAGCTGGCGCTGCTCGTTGTGGCAATTTTAATCGGCGGCGCGCTGACAGGCTTGCTTGCGGGATTGTTCGGTGTTGGCGGTGGCGCGATTATCGTGCCGGTGCTCTACGAGATATTCCGCATCGTAGGCGTCGCCGACGATATCCGCATGCAACTTTGCGTGGGCACTTCGCTCGCCATCATCATTCCGACATCGCTACGGTCTTTCGCTGCGCATCGAGCGCAGGGCAATCTGCCGATTGGCATTCTGCAAACCTGGATCGTGCCGATTGTGATCGGTGTCGTTTCCGGCGGGCTTTTAGCCGCCGTCGCGCCGTCTTCACTCTTCAAAAGCGCTTTTGTCGTGATGGCCTTTATGCTGAGTGCGAAATTCCTTTTTCCCACAAATAGCTGGCGTTTGGGCAAAACGTTGCCTGGACTGCCGCTGATGTGGATCTATGGAATGTTCATCGGGTTTTATTCAGCGCTGATGGGCGTTGGCGGCGGAGCTGTGGCCATCGTCATTCTCACGCTTTATGGGCAACCGATTCATACGGCTGTCGGAATATCGGCCGGTATTGGCGTGATCATCTCATTGGTTGGAACGATCGGGTTCGTCATCGCCGGCCTGCCGCATCAAGCGCTAATGCCGCCTTTGTCGCTGGGTTATGTTTCGCTGATTGGTTTCGCGTTGATGGCGCCGGTGAGTGCCTTCGCCGCTCCCTATGGGGCGCGCATCGCGCATCGATTGCCACGGCGCAAACTCGAGATGGCTTTTGGTATTTTCCTGTGTCTGGTCGGGGTGCGCTTCATTATCAGCCTGATCGGATGAACGGGGATCACGGATAGCCGCGCATGATAAGCTTGTCGCCGCGGACTTCCCAGCTTTCCAACCGATCGAGAAAGCTCATGCCGAGCAGGCTGGTCCGCAATTGGCCTGGCTGCGCGATGAGGGCGGGGACCGAACGCTCGATCAGGCCGCCGACACCGATGCGGTCGAGAGTGACCGAAGCGGCGCGCGTGCGGCCATTGGCTGTGTCCACGGTCACGTTGTAGGTGAGCACTTCAAGCGGCAGGCCGGCAATCTTGGCGGCCTCCTGAGTCAGGACGACCGCGCTTGCTCCGGTGTCCAGCACCATCGGGATGGTGCCGCCATTCACTTGCGTCGTGATACTGAATTCGCCAACACGCCCGCGCGCGATTTCGACAATGCGGCCGCTCGTTGCTGCACGCCCCGGTACGAGTTCGGCCATCAACCGGTCATAGACCGTGCGCAGTTCGAAGCGATACGTGTAGCCAAGCGCAAGCACCAGCGCGATGACTGCCCAGAGCAGCATGGCCTGCAGCGCCTTTGCAAAGCGCTCGCGGAAGATGACGAGAACGCTGCCGCCGAGAAAAACCAGGAATGCCACCTTGACGGTCAGCGACGCAAAATCGTTGGTGGTCAGGCTGCCGATCGTTCCCTGCTCATGACGCACGAACAGAATGATCAGTGACAGGCCAAGACCGGTCAACAAGATCCAGAGTATCGGGCTACGCAAGCGATCAATCCTCAGGCTGCACCGTCGCGCGCATCTTCGCGGCGGCGATTCGATCCGGCAACAATGCCATGATGCGGCGACGTTCGCTGTCGGACATTGCGCCCCAACCGGCGATCTCTTCGATGGTGCGGCCGCAGCCGCGGCACAGTTTTGTGCCCGGCTCAAGGGTACAGATATTGCTGCAGGGTGTTTCGATGGGGGCCATGTCTGGAATAGGCTTGCCGTCGCCAACATAGGCGAGCGGCCGCAAAACACAACGAGACGCTTACGCGCGGCGGTCTGCCAGGGGGGCGTTGCGGCGGCTATTACGATCCTCGACTGGGTTTGTCGGTGCCTTGGGTTGCAGGGCCGGCGATGGTTCCGCAAGCGGCGCGAGGGCGGCCATGACCCGCTCGGGCGGTAGTGCGATGACGACTTCCGTGCCGACGCGCAATTTCGATTTCAGTGTGAAAGTACCGCCATGCAGATCGACAAGGCTCTTGGCGATCGGCAGGCCAAGGCCTGCGCCCTGTTCCGCCGATTTGATTGCATTCGAGCCCTGACCGAACGAGGCGAGCACGACGGGAATTTCGTCTTCGGGAATACCGGGACCGGTGTCCTTGACGCTGAAATATTGTCCCCCGGACGCGGTCCACCCGACCTTGACCCAGATCTCGCCTCCTTGAGGGGTGAACTTGATCGCGTTCGACAGGAGGTTGAGCGCGATCTGTCGCAGCGCTCGCTCATCGGCCCACACGCGCGGCAAATCCGGTTCGAAATTTTCGTGGATCGTGATCAGACGGTTCTTCGCGCGCAGCTTCACGAGATGATGGCAGTCCTCCACAACCACAATCAGCGACACCGCTTCTTCATTGAGTTCGTAACGGCCGGCCTCGATGCGTGACAGATCGAGAATTTCATTGATGAGGCCAAGCAGATGCTGGCCTGAATCGTGGATGTCGTTCGAATAATCCTTGTAGGCCGCAACCGTATGTGCGCCGAAAATCTCATTCTTCATCACCTCGGAAAATCCGAGAATGGCGTTCAGCGGCGTGCGCAACTCATGGCTCATCTGCGCGAGGAAGCGCGACTTCGAGATGTTGGCGGCTTCCGCGCGATGGCGCGCCTCGTCGGAAATAATCTTGGCCTGCTCGAGTTCGCCGATCAGCATGTCTTTTTCTGCACGCGCCTGCAGCGTTTGCAACGCGGAAGAATACAGACGATGCGCCAGCAGCAGGAAATAACCTTCGGCCGTCACGGCCATCGCCGCGAGGATGTAGTCGTGCAGAGTGCCCTTGACCATCAGGTTGGTGGCAACCGCGCAAGTCACCGGCAACGTCGCCGCGAATACGGCGATCGGCAGGCTGAATGCGAGCATGCTGGAGACGGCGACCACCAGCAGCATCACGAACAGCATGAAGGTACCGGTGCCTTCGATCACGCCGATCGGCTGAACCAGATTGAACATCCAGGCGAGGCCGAAGAACAGATCGAGAGTGATGAAACGCAGTCGCCATGCCTTGATATTCACATCGAATTCGGACGTGGCGAGGAATTGCCTGCATTTGGCGACGATGATGGCGTGGATGACGAGCACGCTGACCGTCCAGATTGCCGCCGTTGTCGGTCCGGTCCAAAGCCCCGACAGAAATCCGACGGTAATCACGAGTAGGAGTACGACTAGCGAAGCGGAGAGGCGGTTCTGAGCGAACATCCGCATCAGTTCGTAGTCGAAGGCGGGGCGGGTGCCGGTGGTCGAGGTCAGCCGATCGCGGGCGTCGCGGACACGCTGCGCCGCAACGCGGCGCCGCTTCGCGGCAGCCTCCTCGCGCTGGTCGCTCGCGGTGCTGGTCGTCATTCGCCGGTCCCTGAAAATTCTAGTGTCCCGCAGCCGAAATTCGCCTAGCGTCCGCAGCGCAATGTGAGCGAATTTCGGATTCGAAGGGCACTAGTAACGTATTGATTCCAATGTGGTTTGGTTCAGAAATTCCCTTGATGGATTCGCAGCGTTAAGGAAGGAAATTTCTGAACCAGCACACTGGGCCAAAGTCGCGCAAAAACCTTAAGGGCAAGGTTAATCAGACCCTTAAAACTTGGGTAAAAAGGGGGAGTGCCGGGGTGAAGCTCTATGATGGTGGCCGCGCGCCCAATCCGCGTCGTGTCAGGGTGTTCCTGAAAGAGAAGGGCATCGAGGTGCCGATCGAGCCGGTCGATCTTGGCGCCATGCAGCACAAATCCGATCGCTACACGGCGCTGAACCCGCTTCAGCGGGTTCCGGCCCTTGAGCTGGATGATGGAACGGTCATTACGGAATCGATCGCCATCTGCCGCTACTTCGAAGCGCTGTACCCGGAACCCGCCTTGTTCGGCCGCACGCCGCTCGAGATTGCAACCATTGAGATGTGGCAGCGGCGGATCGAGCTCAACCTCATGCTCGGCATCGCCCAGGTTTTCCGGCATCTTCATCCCGGCATGAAGGGCTTCGAAGTCCCGCAAGTGCCCGCTTGGGGTGAGGCGAACAAGCCGCGGGTCCTTGATTTCCTTGGCCTGCTGGATCGCGAACTGGCGGGACGGCGCTTCGCAGCCGGGGATTCCTATTCTGTTGCCGACATCACCGGCCTTATCGCGATCGATTTTTTGCGGGCGGCGAAGCTTCCGCTACCCGGCGAATTGACCCACGTGGCTCGCTGGCATGCCGAGCTTTCGGCGCGCCCCAGCGCAGCGGCCTGATCGTCTAATCGATTGATATCGTTATCCGAACGGAAGGTGTCGGCCATTGGCCGACCCATAACGGGGAAATGTCGCATATCGGAGTCGCCTCCGTCCCGTGAACCGTCCGGGCTGCGCCGGCGACGAACCTTCGAGGCAATCGATTTTGCCATTGGAGGACGTCATGTTTCGGAAGGGGTTCGCTTCGCTTGTTGTCGTCGCTGCCGCGACCGCAGTCCTGTGGGCTGGTTCTGCCAGCGCGCAAATCCGTACCGCCTCGCTTGATAGCAGTGCGGCAGTTCTCGCTGCTGCCAGCAGCGAAAACCGCATCGCGCTCGTGATTGGCAACTCTGCCTACACGAACAGCAAGCCGCTGAACAATCCGGCCAACGACGCGCAGGCGGTATCGCAACTGCTGAATACGGCCGGCTTCGAAGTCGTGATGGCCTTCGATCTTAGTCGCGATATCATGAAGCAGACGGTTGAGGAGTTCGCAGCCCGTATCAGTGAGAAGGGACCGAACACGGTTGCACTGGTTTATTATGCGGGACATGGCCTGCAGGTGGATGGCGAGAATTATCTGGTCCCGGTCGACGCCAAATTCGAAAGCGAGAATGACCCGGTCGAAAACGGCGTGAAGCTCGCCGATCTCATGGGCGCTCTGGAAGCTGTGCCGAGCAAAACGCGCATCGTGATCCTGGATGCCTGCCGCAACAATCCGTTTGCGGTTTCGGGCGATACCGGCGGGAAGGGGCTTGCGATTGTCGATGCACCGTCCGGTTCGATTGTTGCGTATTCAACGGCCCCGGGTACCGAAGCGCTCGACGGCCTCGGTCGGCACAGCCCTTATGCGGCCGCGTTCATGCGAACCGTGAAGACACCCAATCTTCCGATCGAGCAAGTCTTCAAGAAAGTGCGGCTGCTGGTCAACGAGTCCACAGACAGCAAGCAGACCCCATGGGAAAGCTCCTCGCTGACCGCCGATTTCATGTTCTTCACCAATGCCGTCAATGGCGCCGCTCCGGTACCGGCCGTCATACCTGCGAAGGTGACGGTCGCCGACCTCGGTTCACGTTCGGTCCGTGAAGCTTATGAAGTCGTGGTCGCCGAAGACGATGTCGAATACTACGAGGAATTCGTTCGCCTCTACCCGACCGATCCTCTCTGCGATCATATCCGCCGGCACCTTGCTCGCCGCAAGCAGATGGTCGCTTGGCAGACTGTGACGCACACCAACTCGCCAGATGCTTATGCGAGTTTTGTGTCCCGCTTTGCCGATAGCGATCTCATTCGTGCCGCGCGCCGCCTACAGGAACGCCCACGGCTCGTGACCATAGCGTTCCCGAAGCGCAATGAAGGCCGCTTTGGCGACGGCCGCTTCGGTGTGGGTATCAAGATCGGCAATCTCGGCAATAATCGCCCGGTCATTGACTTCCTGAAGAGCGGCAATCGTGTCACGCCGTTCCCGAATGGGAACACGGGAATCAACGGCTCCGGCCGGCCGAATGCCAACAACTCTGGCAACCGCGTCATCCCGTTCCCGAACGGAAACACAGGGATTAACGGTACAGGTCAGTCCAACGTCAGCCGTCCGGGGCAGGTCGCGAACCTGCCGCAGAATGGCAACCTCGGTATTAATCCCAGTGCTGGTCGTCCCATCATTCGGCCGAAGGTCGGTAATCAGGGCATCAATCCGAATGCGAGTCGTCCGATCATCAATCGGCCGCAAATCAGCAACCAGGGGATCAAGCGCCCGGCGATCCAGGCTCGGCCGTCCTTCCAGCCACGCGTAGTGAATGGAGGCGGAAACCGCTTTACCAATAGCGGTGGCGGTGGTGTCCGCTTTGGTCGGTTCGGTCAGCGTTAGTCACACATACAGCTCATAAGAGAAGGCCGGCATGAGCCGGCCTTCTTCGCTGTTGTTGCAAGGGCAGCGCGTGAGCCCGACTACCGCTCAAGACGCGCAATCAGGCTCGACGTATCCCAGCGCTTCCCGCCCATCGATTGCACCTCGGAATAGAACTGATCGACAAGCGCCGTGACCGGCAAATGCGCGCCGTTGCGGTTGGCTTCGGAGAGGCAGATGCCGAGATCCTTGCGCATCCAGTCGACGGCGAACCCGAAGTCGAACTTGCCTTCGGTCATCGTCTTGTAACGGTTCTCCATCTGCCAGGATTGTGCCGCGCCCTTCGAGATCGTGGCGACCAGTTTTTCGATATCGAGACCGGCTTTCTTCGCGAAATGCAGGCCTTCCGACAGGCCCTGCACCAGACCGGCGATGCAGATCTGGTTGACCATCTTCGCGAGCTGTCCGGCACCCGCGTCGCCCATCAGGTTGCAGGCGCGAGCATAGGCTGCGATCACCGGCTCGGCGCGCGCGAAGATATGAGCATCGCCACCGCACATCACCGTCAGCACGCCATTCTCGGCCCCGGCCTGACCACCGGACACCGGGGCGTCAATGACGGCGATGCCGCGCTCGTTGCCGGCTTTGTAGAGCTCGCGCGCGATCTCCGCGGAGGCGGTGGTGTGATCGACGAAGACAGCGCCTTTCTTCATGCCGGAGAATGCACCATCCGCGCTGAGCGTGACCTGACGCAGATCGTCGTCATTGCCGACGCAGCACATGACGAAATCCTGGCTCTCGGCGGCCAGTTTCGGCGTCGGTGCGCTCTTGCCGCCGAACTGCGCAACCCATTTGTCGGCTTTTGCTGCGGTGCGATTGTAGACAGTGACGTCATGGCCGCCTTTGGTCTTCAAATGTCCCGCCATCGGATAGCCCATCACGCCCAAACCCAGAAACGCCACCTTCGCCATCGATTTCCTCCGGTATCGGCAAGCCGTACAGCCGCCCACATAACTGGATGCCAATG
>JAFAFP010000195.1 GCA_023423415.1 Pseudomonadota bacterium
TCACCAGGCTCATGAATGAGTGAAATCGCCGGGCTTGCCCGGCGATTTTCTTTTTCAGCCAAAGCGCGGCACAATGGGTCGATTGAAGTAAAGAGCGAGTTTCATGGCCTACCGTTTCATTGGCTATGCCATCGTGTCGGAAGACGGCATGCTGGCTGACGCAACCGGCATCATTCCTCCTTCCCTGATCATCAAGGCCGACCAGGAGTTTTTGATGCGGGGCCTCGATGCCGCGGCGGCCCTGGTGCATGGACGTAATTCGGCAGAACAACCGACGTCACCCCGCCGGCACCGACTGATTGCCACACGTAAAATTCAGAACACCGCGGCGATCCCGGATCAACCGAACGCATTGCTGTGGAATCCGCAAAGCGTGTCGGTCGAGAACGCGCTGGCAAAACTCGGCATCGACGCCGGCGATGTCGCCGTTATCGGCGGAACCGACATTTTCGGATCGTTCCTGCCCCGCTATGACGCGTTTCACCTCACGCGGGTATCGAACGTCGCCTTGCCCGGCGGCCGTCCCGTCTTCCCGGGCGTGCCGTCACAATCGCCTGAAAGTCTGTTGCGGGCGGCGGGCCTGACGCCCGGTCCGGAGCGGGTCCTCGATCAGCAACGCGGGGTCGCGGTCGTCACCTGGCGGACGGCCGGAAATTGACATTTTCTGCTTGGCAACGTGTGGTAGCGAAATAAGGGTGACGTTGCCCAAGAATCAGACGATCCTGATCCGGACATCAAAGCTGCTTTTTGAATGGTCACGTGGGACCGGCGATTTTGGGGGCCGATCCCGCAGAGGTTCCTCCCGCGTGGCGTATCAAACTTGGGGCGGCTCAATTGGCCGCCCTCTCCTTTCATACCGCCACTGCGGCTATGCTGACGTCAGCGATAGTACCGGCGCGGTTGATACGGGTCTGGCGGATAGCCGAAAAATCGCGGATTGATTGCACAGTCTCCACCCGTCGCAGAGACTGCCGCCTGACATTGCCCGAAGGTGAAATAGGCGCAGTCCATCTGTCCATCATAGGTGCGCACGCACCACTTCGGCGCTGGTCCGCGCTGAGCCTGCGCGATGTCGGCGCCGCTCACCGTGATGGCTGCAACGAGCCCGGCCGCAGCAATCAGCCCGCGCGGAAATAGACGAGACATTCTGGAGCTCCTTCATCCCGACAATCGTTCCGTCACCGGGTCGTCATAGCGATAGGCCGAAGGCCGCCATGAACCAAGGACGAAAAACACAAGTAAACCGCCGACCAACGACAGATTCTTGAGCGCGTTGATCATATTCGCGTCGCGGTCTGCGCCTGTCATGGTCCAGAACGCGTGGAAGTAATAGGTTGTGATGATCGTGAACAGGATCAACAGCACCGCCCCGATCCGCGTTCCGATATTGGCGGCGATCATTAACGCCGCGCCAATTTCCACCACGCCTGCCAGGATCGCCAGCATGGTGGGTGTTGTCATTCCTGTCGTGGCTTCGAGCTGCGGCGTGTAGGCGGCCGTGAATTCAGGCAGCACGACCTTGGATTCGATTGCGGCGGCGGTGCCCGGAATATCCATCAGCTTCTGCGTACCGGACAGGATGAAAATGAGAACAAAGGCGATACGTCCCAGAACGAAAAGGATGCTCATCGCGAAGTCTCCATCGAGCGCCGGCAGCTCTCGGTCATTTGATGCGCCGGCGTCGCGCAGATGCTCGTGGCGGCGACGCCGGATTCATCAAGCGATACCGGCCGGACAGAGCCATGATATCCTACTTTTTCGTGCCACCCTTCTTCGATGATTTCTTGGATCCCTTGGTTGAGCGCCCCTTTTTCGTCGATGCCGCTGCAGCGGGACGGGCCTTGATCTCAACCAATAGCGCCCGGATTTCCTTGTCGCCCTCATTGGCGGTCGCGGTCTCCTGCGAGGGGATCCACAACGCCTCTCCCGCCTTGAATGTCAGTTCATATCCGGTGCGGCCAGGCGGCGTGAAAACAAGAGAACCATCGGTCAGAGCATAGAGAAAAGTATTGGGACGGCTTGCCGAAGCTTCCTTTGCCCCGGGAGCCATTCGCAGTTCGCGCACCTTGATCTGCTCGTTCTCCAGCAAACTCCCTTTGGGCTTGTTCTGTGCAGCGGCTAGCGATGCTGGCAAAACCGCCAGCGCCAAAGCGAAAAGAATACGTGTGATGGAGTGCATTGTGTGGACAGACATCATGTTTCAATTCGTTTTGACATCATAGACTGAAGCCGAAAGGGCTTCAAACGCCCGCGGAACACTCACGCCGCGAACGCAGGCTTCCGCGGCGTGAGTTGTCGTAACGGGCCTGGTTTTATGTCCAGTTCTTCGCTGCGCGGCCGAGGATCGATCGCTTCCATCAATTGCAGAAACGAGGACGCCGGCAATGGCGGCGCGAATACATAACCTTGTGCAGACCGGATGCCGCGTTCGCGCAACGCAACCACTTGCTCGAAAGTCTCGACGCCCTCGGCGATGATGTCCATGCGCATGCTGTCCGCGAGATCGACGAGCGTCTCGATGATGGTCGATGAATGGCTTTCGGTCGCAAGCGCATCGACAAACATCTTGTCGATCTTGATGATGTCGGCGCCGAGTTTGAGCATATAGGACAGACCGCCATGTCCGGTTCCGACGTCATCGATGGCAATGCGCACGCCAAGGTCCTGCAGCGATGCCACCACGCGCCGCGTCCGGTTCAGGTTCTCCAGCGGCTGTCGTTCCGTCACTTCAAGAATGATCTGGGAATAGCGGATCGGTGACTGTTCAAAGATCCTGCGCACATCGCGCACGATCGTCTCCTGCTCGAAATGCTGCGCGGTCATATTGAAGCTGATCTTCATCTTCGGGCGCGACGCGCAGGCCTCCCCGATATCGGCAATCACCTTGCGCATCATGCTGCGGGTCATGTCGACAATAAGACCGCTGGATTCCGCCATGGGAATGAAGGCTGCCGGCGGAAGGATCGTGCCGTCCTTCCTCTTCCAGCGCATCAGGACTTCAGCACCCTGCAGCTTGCCGCTCGTGATATCGACGATTGGCTGATAGTACGGAATGAATTCTCCGGCCTTGAGCGCGCGCTCGAGCCGCGTGATCGGATTTTCGCGCTGCCGTTGCCGCAGGAGCACCGCGAGCGCGATCAGCACCAATAGAAGAAACGCGGCGACGATCACTCCGATCTCACGAACGGCGGCGAGCGATACGCTTGTTTCAATCTGCGGATAGGATGTGGCAACCCGCAGGGCGAACTTGTCCGAAATTCGCGCATTCGCGTTGATCGCCGCCAGCGCTTCACCATCGGATGGCCTTTTACCGATTTCCTCAACGATGGTTCCATCCAGGAGCGCCAGCTCGGCATAGCTACCCTGGTCGGTATTGTGTCCGAGCTGCGCAATCAGCACGTCCGGTGCCAGCAATGCAGCGACGCTGTTAGCTCCGAGACCGACTTCCCGGCGTAAGCGAACCATTCGTGTCGGCCGATCGCCGATCTGAACGATCTCGATCATGGCTGGACTGCCTGTGACGGGACGCGCACCAAGCACTTTGATCGTTCCCGCTGCCAGGCTGGAATCAGCGCAGATGGGTTGACCAGCGGCGCCCAGAACTGACATCTGCTTGACCCAGGCCACGGACAACGACGTGGTTTTGAGCGCTTCGATCTGTTCGGACCGGCAATCATCCACGCCCTGGCGCGCGAGATCGTCGAGAGCCGTGAGCGCCGAGCCGAGCCGGGCTTCTGCCAGCACGATCGAACGGCGTGCGAAAGTTTCGATATCGCTGACACTTTGGCGGATGATCAAGCGGTCGATCCAGCGCTCGAACGCAAATATCGGAACGCCTGCCAGAAAAACTCCGATCGCCACCGCGATCAGTTTTTTGACATTCCACTTCAATGACGAACGCCCCTGCGACACCACACATTGAAACTGGCTATCGGGTGTAAAAGGCAGTTTAATCGGTGGCGTCAGCGGCGCGTGATCTTCATCAGGGTTCCCCTGAGATTGGGAACATGGTTACGGATCGATTAACCGCTCAATACCCGGCATGGCTTCGAGTGCCACAACCGGTTCAACGATCCGGTAGCGGAATGAACTCGGCCTCGTCACCCGGAACGATGTCAAACCGCGCGGCCTTCCAGTCGGCCTTGGCCTGTTCGATACGGTCCTTTCGCGACGAGACGAAATTCCACCAGATATGGCGCGGACCATCCAGAGAAGCGCCGCCCAGGATAGCGATGTGGGATTTTGGCGTGGCGCGGATCGTAATGCGATCGCCCGGACGAAACACCAGCAGTCCAGGTGCGGCGAACCGGTCGCCCCTGATGTCGATTTCACCGCCGACGATATAGACCGCCCGCTCTTCGTAGTCGGGGTCGAGTGGGATCGACGTGCCCGCCTCCATCATCACATCCACAAAGATGGTGTCGGAGGCTGTGATCACAGGCGAACGCACACCAAATGCGGCTCCCGCAACCACGCGCGCGGTCATTCCATTGTCGCGCACCAGCGGCAGATCGGCCGCATCGCGATGAAAGAAGGACGGTTCGATCTCCTCCTTGTCGGCGGGCAATGCTACCCAGCACTGCAATCCATGCAGCTTGTCGCCGTTGACGCGCCGCTCGGCGGCCGTGCGTTCGGAATGGACGATGCCGCGCCCGGCCGTCATCCAGTTCACTTCACCCGGCCGAATGGCCGCCAAAGTGCCGAGGCTGTCGCGATGCATGATCTCGCCATCGAACAGATACGTCACAGTGGCCAAGCCGATATGCGGATGCGGCCGCACGTCGAGCCCGGTGCCGGTGCGGAACTCCGCAGGCCCCATCTCGTCAAGGAAAACGAACGGTCCAACCATGCGTCGCTGGGCAGAAGGAAGCGCGCGGCGCACTTCGAATCCGCCAAGATCAGTGGTCCGCGGCACGATCACGCGCTCAAGCGCGTCACACGCGAGCCTGTCACCCGCTGCCGGATCTTGTCCTGGAAAAAAGCTCATGCCGAATTGTAAGCGCGCAATCGTGAATAAACCAGGACGCTCCTTAGAGCCTAAGCCCGAACACGCCCTCAAATTTTCGCGCACCCAGCTTTGTGATGGCAACGGCACGGCTTCCGGCATGCCGTGTGATCCAACCAGAAGCGAGACAATGATCCTTGAGCGCCGTGCCCAGCGTTCCGGCAAGATGATAACGCCGCTCGCTCCAGTCGAGACACGGTCGACAAAATGGCCGGCCGGCCCGGCCTGTCTTCAAATCCACCCCAAGCTGACGAAAGAAGTCGTGACCGCTCACGGTCAATTCACCACCATCATCCGACAACGACAAGTGGCCGGCCTCAACCAGGGCGTCGGCAATGCCAACCGCGAGCCGACCTGCCAGATGATCGTAGCATGTGCGTGCGAGGCGCATGTTGTCATCGGCAGGTCCGGTTCGGCCAACGCGTAAAGCGGGCTCAGCCACCACCATCATGCTCTCCAGCATGATGGCGACTTGCGCCGATGCGAGTCGATAGTAGCGATGCCGTCCCTGATTTTTGACCGTCGGCAAACCGGCATCGAGCATGCGCGACAGATGCCCGCTCGCCGTCTGCGGCGTAATGCGCGCCACGGCCGACAACTCGCCCGCAGTGAAAGCGCGGCCATCGGCAAGCATGGACAACATGCTTGCGCGTGCCGGATCGCCAGCACAGGCCGCTACCATTGCGAGTTTGTTGCTTGCGGTCATGCAGCGGAAATGTGGACGCTCGCCCCAATCCGCGCAAGGCATGACATTTCGGACATCACCGAAACATGCGGCGGGCTATCGGCTGTAACGCCATGACTTTTAGCCGAGAGCGCCGATGAGTATCGTCAAAATGATGGTCACACTCGCCGCATGGTGGCGCCACAAGGCCGAGGTGAGGCGCCAGCGTCAAGCCCTCAGCCGGCTCGATGAACGGATGCTGCGCGGTATCGGCATTCGCCCTTGTGACGCTGCGTGCGAAGCCCGAAAACCGTTCTGGCGTTGATAGCTTCTACGCAGCTTCAATCAGGTCGGCGATGAACCGCGGCAGCGCGAAGGCGGCACGATGCACCTCAGGTGTCCAGTATTTCGTCGCGAACCGCCCGGCCGCGTCATAGCGCTGGGTCAACGTCTCGACCGGCACATCGCGGAGCGCCTTGTCGTCGGTGGCCCATCCCATCGCCATATGACCACCGACATAGGTCGGGATCGCGGCAATGTAACAACCGCCATCGGCAAACAATTTGCGGAATTTGGAGACCGAGCTTGTCAACTCGTCGGGCTGGAAGAACGGGACGCCATTCTGCGTCACCAGCACGCCACCCGGCTTCAGACACCGCTTCACGCCGGCATAGAATTCTTCCGTGAACAGCACGGCGCCCGGTCCCTGCGGGTCTGTGGAATCGACGATGACCACATCGAACCGGCGGTCGGTCTGTGCGACGAATTTCATGCCGTCATCGATGACAAGATCGAAGCGTTTGTCGGAGAGGACGGGCCCGGTGAATTCGGGAAAATGCTCTTTCGAGAATTCGATCACCGAAGCGTCGATCTCGACCTGCGTGAGCCTTGCAACCGATTTATGCTTCAGCACTTCCTCGGCGATGCCGCAATCGCCACCGCCGACGATCAGCACGTCTTCGGCGTGGCCATGCGCAAAGATCGGCACATGCGTCATCATCTCGTGATAGACAAACTCGTCGGCGCTCGTGACCTGCGTCGCGCCGTCGAGCATCAGCATCTTGCCGAAACGCGAATTCTCGAACAGCACGAGATCCTGATGCTCGGTCTGCATCTCGTACAGCACCCGCCTGGCCTTGTAGGAGACACGGAAGCTGAGATCGTCAAACAGCGTTTCCGAAATCCAGCGCTCATCGGTCATGGCAAATCTCGCAATGTGCAAAGACGTGACGCCCAGGTTGCCCCCGGGAATCACGTCTTAGGACGAAGTCATTTTGGAATGAAGACGTTCCCGGCCGGGTCTCGCACTATGCGGCCCGGCCGACTGAAGCGTCAGACGCCCTGCCCGCGCAGGAGCTCGCTCACCGCGATGCGCTCCGCCTTGAAGGCTTCGCGCAGCACCGGCACGCAGGCCTCCGGCTTGGCATCACCGCACATGAAGACATCCAGCGCGGCATAGCCGTTCTCCGGCCATGAATGGATCGAGATGTGGCTCTCCGCAAGCACGGCAACGCCAGACACTCCGCCATTCGGCTCGAAGTGATGCAGATGAATGTGCAGCAGCGTCGCACCGGACGCCGCTACGCACGCGCGCAGAGCCGCCTCGATGTGATCGATGTCGTCCAATTTCTGCGCGTCGTAGAGATCGATGATGAGATGCGCGCCGGCGCATTTCACCCCGTTCCTCACCACGAAATGGTCATAACGAACGTCAGCTTGCGCTGGCGGCGTTGCAACCGCGAAATCCTTCTTTCGGGAGGTACTTGGGGTCCCCAAGCCCG
>JAFAFP010000224.1 GCA_023423415.1 Pseudomonadota bacterium
ACATTCGCGCCGACGTCGCTCTTTCGAAGTTGCGCGCAAGTGTGGCTGCGATAGGCGTGCATGGGAGGTTCTTCCGAATTCTGGATAGCAATGAGAAGCGCCTCGGGCGCTCCGAAAATCGGCGCGACAAGCGCACGCAGTGTCGCTTTTGTCAAGTTTTGCCGGTCGTCGGTATGGTTGAGCGGATCAGCTCAAAGGTCCAGTCCGCGCAGGCTTTGGGCGTGAACGACCGCGACGATCACGATGCCTTCGCTTTCCTCGACGTAGAAGATGACGTGACTGCCGTGCTCATGCCGGCGAAGGCCATTGCGAATGGAATCGGCGCGGCGGCCCATCTTGCGGAACTGAGCCAGCTTGTCGAACACGCCCTTCAATTCCTCGAAATAGCGCGCGGCCTGTCGCTCGCCGAACTGTTCGAAACCGTAGACGAATATGCTTGAAAGGTCTGCGTCCGCCCGCTCGCTCAGCCGGTACTCAGTCACGCAGCGTACCGCTCAGTCTCGCCATCTCCTTGGCTTCGGCAAATATGTCGTCAAGCGACCGATTGCTGATGCCGCTCGCCATTCCCTCGTCGATGATCCGGCGCAACTCCGCCATGCGCACTTCCTTGTCGCGCTCCGCCTCTCGCTTCTCGCGGTCGCGCCGGATCAGATCGCGGACGTAATCGCTGGAACTGGCGAAATAGCCGGCTTCGAGTTGATCCTCGACCCACTCCTTCATCTTCTCGGGCAGGGAAATGGTCATTGTTGCCATAACAGTCTCCATATTTGTGAGCGATCATAACAGTAATAAGCAAAATTCACAAATAATGTGAAGCACGCTCGCCGCGCAGCTTTGGGCGAATCCGATCAGATCCCATTCGGCACGTTCGCCGTCGACGATCCCGCATCCGCGGTGCAAGCGTTCGAGCCGTGGCTGCCACCCACGATGCCTGTGGGGTCACCCTCAAGGCCGGGCTGGATCATGGCTTCGCGCCGTGGCGCGGACTATAGAACGAAGAACCCGGCACGGATTCCCATGACCTCCATCCGCCCTCTCCTTCCCCTGCTCCTCGCCGCCGGCATCCTGCTCGCCGGTAATGGACTGCAGGGCACGCTGATCGCACTGCGTGGCCAGGAGGAAGGCTTTTCGACCGGCCTCATCGGCGTCATCGGTGCGGCTTATTTCGCCGGTTTCTTCCTCGGCTGCATGACGATCACGCAGATGCTGCGCGCGGTCGGCCACATACGCTGCTTCGCTGCGCTCGCCGCCCTAGCCGCGAGCGGTACGCTGACGCTGGTTCTGTTCGTTGATCCGGTGCTGTGGATCATCGTCCGCTTCATTATCGGCTTCTGTTTCGCCGGCCTCTTCACCGTGATGGAAAGCTGGATCAATTCCAGCGTCGGCAACGAGGCGCGCGGGCGCGCGACTGCCCTCTATCGCGTCATCGATCTCGTCGGCACGACGCTCTCGCAGTTCATGATCCCGCTTTTCGGCATCGAGGGCTTCACGATCTTCGGCGTGATGGCGATCATGATCACGCTGTCGCTCGTGCCGGTCTCGCTCGGCGACCGCTCCAATCCCAAGCCGCCGGTGGAACTGAAGCTCGACCTGAAGAGCGTCTGGCTGATCTCGCCGCTCGCCTGCATCGGCTCGGCAGTCGCGGGGCTCGCCAACAGCGCGTTTCGTCTCGTCGGCCCGCTCTATGCGCAGTCGATCGGCATGAATGTCGGCGAGATCGCAACCTTCATCTCATTGGGCGTCATCGGCGGCGTTGTGCTGCAATATCCGCTCGGGTCCCTGTCTGACCGCTGGGACCGGCGCAAGACCCTGCTGCTGACCTCCGCCGCCGCAATGCTGGCCGCGCTCGCGCTCGCGCTGGCGACCGACGCGGGCAGCCTGATCCATTTCGCGCTGATCCTGATATTCTCGGCCTTCGCCATGCCGATCTATTCGCTGGCGGCGGCGCACGGAAACGACAATGCGGGCGAAGGCGGCTATGTGAAGGTCGCCGCCGCGTTGATGTTCTTCTATGCCATCGGTGCCGTGATCGGCCCCCTCGCCTCTTCGGCGTTGCTGACGCAGTTCGGCAATTCGGCGCTCTTCTTCTATCTGGTCGGTGTCTACGCGCTCTTCATCTGCGTCACGCTCTACCGGATGCGCGTGCGCGCCGCCCCGCCGCGTGCCGAGCGCGGCCGCTTCACCGCGCTTTTGCGGACCTCGCCGTTCTTCGCCAAGCTTGCGCACAAGCCGGGCAAGGCCGACAGGTCGAACTGATCCGCGTCGAGAATCCGGTTGACGCACGGTCGATCGGCTGTGAATGAGAAGCAAACGACAGGATAGCCAAGCAAGACATGCATCTCATTCAGGATCAGGCCGAACTCGAAGCCGTCGTCGCCCAGCTCGAACAGTCGAGCTTCGTCACCGTCGATACCGAATTCATTCGCGAGACGACGTTCTGGCCCATCCTGTGCCTGATCCAGATGGCCGCGCCCGGCGTCACCGCCTTGGTCGATCCGCTTTCCAAGAACATCGACCTCGCACCCTTCTTCCGCCTGATGGCGAACGAGAAGGTCATCAAGGTCTTCCATGCTGCGCGGCAGGACATCGAGATCGTCTTCCATCTCGGCGACATGATCCCGCATCCCGTCTTCGACACGCAGGTCGCGGCGATGGTCTGCGGCTTCGGCGACAGCGTCTCCTATGACCAGCTCGTCCAGCGGATCACCGGAACCCGGCTCGACAAGTCGTCCCGCTTCACCGATTGGCGCCATCGCCCGCTTTCCGACAAGCAGCTCGAATATGCGCTCGCCGATGTCACCTACCTGATCGATGTCTACGAACATCTGCGCGCCGAACTCGAGCGCGAGGATCGCGCCCACTGGCTGACCGAAGAAATGGACGTCCTCACCGCCCGCGAGACTTACGATCCACATCCCGACGATGCCTGGAAGCGGCTCAAGATGCGGGTGCGCAAGCCGCAGGAACTGGCGATCGCGCAGGCGCTGGCCGCATGGCGCGACCGCGAGGCGCGCGAGCGTGACGTGCCGCGTCAGCGCGTCGTCAAGGACGACGCCATTTACGAGATCGCCCAGCAAGGCCCGCGCGACAGCCAGGCGCTCGGGCGATTGCGTTC
>JAFAFP010000116.1 GCA_023423415.1 Pseudomonadota bacterium
TGGATGGCCGGGACAAACCCGGCCATCACGATTATTGCCTGATTGTACTACCCGCGCTCACGGTTGCGGCGTGAACCCGGAGGCCTTCACCGCGGCCTGCCACACGCCGCTGTCCTTCTTCTGGAAAGCCGTCAGCTCGCTTGGCGTGGATGTCTGCGACACGAGGCCGAGTTTCTCGATGCGATTCTTGATTTCGTCGTTCGAGAGGACTGTGGTGGTTGCCTTATTGAGCCGCTCGATCACGTCCGATGGCGTATTGGCTGGCGCATAAAGGCCGAACCAACCCTGGCCGTCGATCGAAATGTTTGAGTCTTTGAACGTCTTGACGTCAGGCATGAGAGGCGATGGTTTCGTGCCTGATGTGCCGAGCACGCGCACTTTCTTGCCGTGGTAAAGTTCCTGCACGTCGCCGACCAGAACGAAGGCAAAGGGGATCTGCCCGCCGACGATATCGTTCAGCACAGGGGCGGTGCCGCGATAATGCACATGATTGACCTCGACACCGATTTTGGAGGCAAACATCACCGCGAAGAAATGGCTGAGCCCGCCGGCGCCCGATGAGCCGCAATTGGCTTTGCTCGGGTTAGCCTTGATCCATCGGATCAACTCCTCGACGTTCTGCACTTCGAGTTGCGGCGCTACAACAAGCGCCAAATCGAAGGTGGAGACCAGCGAGACCGGCTTGAGATCCTTGTTGGGGTCGTAGTCGAGCGAAGCGTAGGAATGAGGGTAGATCGAAATCAACGGGTTCGGCGCCAGCAGCAGCGTCGTGCCGTCAGGCGCAGCCGCGATGACGGCCTTGGTGCCGATCCGTCCTGCGCCTCCGGTGCGGTTTTCCACGATCACTGGCTGCGATAAAATGGAGCTGATGCGATCGGCCATGATGCGCGCAAGCGCGTCGCCTGCGCCGCCGGCTGAGAAGGGATAGATGATGCGGATAGCTTGCGACGACGACTGCGCGTTGGCTCCGCTGAAAGCCACGCCGGCAAGAGCAAGCTGGGCCGCGCCGAACAGAACGGCCCGGCGATTGACAGTGCTGCACATCTTACAGACCTTCCTGTGAACAGGGTCCCGACCTTGTCACAGAACGCTAGGTCAAAATTCGATAGAGCACTGTCCTACCCGCATACGACATTCGGCCGACTGTGCAGTGCAATGCAGAGAGAGGATCGTCACGTTCTCGGTCTGAGCGCGACGGCGTGGTGTGGCACGAGTTTTTCCAACGCTATCGTTCTGAGGCGAGAATATTAGCGATCTGAAAGAGGCTGACAACGCAGTCCGCTCTGCCGCAATGTCATGAAGCGCGTTTGAATCCTCATCGTCACGATTTTTGATTTATTTTTAGTCCTGGCGGCATAGCCGATCGGTGGTTGGGGAGTAAGAACATCGTGCGAAGACCAGCGCTCGATCATGATGGTCCGCGTGTGCTACGCCCGATTCAGGCTTTCTAAATCGTAGTCTCGCATTGGTGTACGGGAACCCGGTTGGCGGTCCGCAAATTCTGTGGTCGAATGAGCCGGGGCATTGTTACGGGATGTCGTGCCTTGACCGATAAGCTTGCGGTTGTTCCAGATCTGCCAAACCCCGTTGCGGGCAATACCGATTCCATGGTCCTTGTCCGTGGTGATCTCTTCTGGATGGGCTCCAATGACCATTATCCGGAAGAGGCTCCGGCTCATCGCGTCAAGGTCGACGATTTCTGGATCGACGAGACGCCTGTCACAAACAGGCAATTCAAGGCGTTTGTGAAAGCGACCGGGCACGTCACCTTTGCGGAGAAGTGTCCGGATCCGAAAGACTATCCCGGAGCGCGGCCGGAGATGCTCTATGCCGGCTCACTGGTCTTCTCACCTCCCTCGCAGATCAGCGATCTGCGGGACTGGAGCCAGTGGTGGCAATTCCTGAAAGGCGCGGACTGGCGGCATCCTTACGGTCCCAAGTCGAATATTAACGCCCTCGACAATCATCCTGTCGTTCATGTCGCCTACAGCGATGCGCTCGCCTACGCACAATGGGTCGGCAAGGATCTTCCGACCGAGGCGGAGTGGGAATATGCAGCCCGCGGCGGCCTTGATCGTGCCGAATATGCCTGGGGCGACGAACTCGCGCCGGATGGGCAGCATCGCGCCAATACCTGGCAGGGCAATTTCCCGACCGAGAACAAGGCAGCCGATGGTTTCACCCGGACCTCACCGGTGAAGGCGTTTCCGGTCAATGGTTATGGCCTCCACGACATGATCGGTAATGTGTGGGAATGGACGAGCGACTGGTATTCGCCAAAGCATGAGGCCGATGTCGCAAAGGCGTGTTGCATTCCGCAAAATCCTCGGGGCGGCCCCGAGACGGACAGCTTCGATCCATGCCAGCCACAGATCAGAATCCCGCGAAAAGTTCTGAAAGGCGGATCTCACCTTTGTGCCCCCAATTACTGCCGTCGATATCGACCGGCCGCGCGGCATGCCGAGCCGATCGATACCTCAACGAGTCATGTCGGCTTCCGGTGCGTTATCAGGGAAAGCAGTGCCTGATAAATCCGCTACAGGCGGAAAGACACAGACAAGGGAACCCGATCACAAGGCGCGTTCGTATGTCGTCGGCAAGGCGATCTGTTCCGCCTCAATCAGAAGCTCAACAAGTCACGATTGGTGGTTGTGAGAATCTCGTTGCCAGTTTCGGTCACCAGCACCATATCGCCGATCGATGCACCGCCGACACCTTCGATGAATACATTGGGGTGAATTTCGAAAAGCATGCCTGGCGCAACGGTGCTGGGCGTCGTCGATCCAGCGCCGGCATCATAGGGTTGAGGAAATTCGGCCGATCCGACAGGCTCCTCGTAGCTGTAGCCGAGCGCATGGCCTGACCTGAATTGAAAGATCGAATTGTGGTCGTTTGCCGGGGCGATGCCATGCTGGCCGACCACGCGCAGGTCGGCTCCGGGCCGCAACTCATGGACCATCGCATCGAACATCTCACGCACCATGCTGTAGGTCTCGAGAGCCTGCGAAGTCGGCGCGCCCAAAGTGCCGGTGCGGATTGCATGCCCCCAGTGGCCCTGAACGGTCAGCATGATCCCCAGCAGGACCTGATCGCCCTTCGCCGGGATCATCAGGTTCTCGGAAGCGACATAACGGCATCGATCCGCTCGCGGCATGACCGTCAGCCAGGTCCGGCAATGATCGCAACCAAGCTGTCGCCCGAAGCTTTCGAGGTCTGCCTGAATGGCGAAAACAGGCTTACCTGAGGCCAACGCGCGCGGCAGTTGCTCGAATATTTCGTCGCAGGCGGCAGCGGCTTTGCGATGGAAATAGATTTGATCGGCGTCTTTGATCTTTCTGGCTTCAGCTATGATGCCGTCACAGTCGATCCAATTTGATGCTCCCGCGGTAGCCAGCACAGACCAGATGGCCAGCGGCATTTCGCCCTTTCCGGCGATTGCAATCCGGTCGCTTTTGGGCAGCCACCGCAAAATAGTTTCCGCGAAAGCAGGTCCTTTTGCGAATTGAACCTCGCTCATCAGCCCGCTTTCCCGCCCGCGCAAGGTGCCGAAGATGTTGCTCACGACCATGCGTGGACTTCCCTCGCAAGGGATCACGGCGGCGGAAAATGCGGCGTCACCATCCCAGTCCAGGAGATAACGGAGATTGCCATGACTGCGTGTTGCGGTGCCGAGCGCACTTCCGTGGCCGAACACCACGACTGCATCCAGGGAATTGGCGCGTGCCCAAGCCTGCAGTTGTGTCAGGCGATTTTTGAATGTGGCAAGCGGCAAGGCTTCTGAGGTGTGAGACATGAGATTCCGTGTCGAGAAAAACGAGTGAACGGTGGAGATGAAACCGCGCCGGCTATGTCGCGTAGAAACTCTGAACGAACCCGAAGGAGTTTTAAGGGCTCGTCACTTTTGCAGCACGGATGACCTCCGCCCATTTCCGAGCCTCGGCGATCTGAAAATCCTTGAAGGAGTCGGGAGTGCCGCCGATGGCCTGCATTCCGAGCTTTTCAAACTGGCTTGCGACGTCCGGGAGTTGAAGAATTTTCATCATCTCCTTGCTCAGGGCGTCGATGATGGGGCGCGGCGTCCCGGCCGGCACAACCAACCCGTTCCACGCGCTGCCGACGATATCGGGATATCCAGCCTCGGCCGTGGTGGGAACATCCGGCAACAACGGCGTCCGTTTCGGGCTCGCAACTGCGATCGCGCGCATCGTGCCTGCTTTGATGTATTCGATAACGAGCGGAAGCACCGCGAAGGTCATGTCGACCTGGCCGCTCAGCAAGTCGATCGCGGCGGGACCGCCACCCCTGTAGGGCACCGACAGGATGTCGACATCTGCTGATACTTTCAGCATTTCCGTGAGCAAATGTGCCACGGAGCCTGTTGCGGTGATGGCCGTCGTGAGCTTTCCAGGCTTTGCCTTAGCCAGTTTGACAAGCTCCGGAAGCGTCGAGGCCTTGAGGCTGGGATTGGTTACAAGAACGATGGGGCTTTCGTTCGCGAGGACGACGGAAGCGAGATCCTTTTGCGGATCATAGCGCAGGTCAGGATAGAGGCTGCGGCCCACAGTGATCGGGCCTGGCGTCGCCATACCAATTACGTAGCCGTCCGGGTTCGCCCGCGCGATCAACTCGGTGCCCAGGTTGCCGTTAGCTCCCGGCCGATTGTCGACATAGAAAGACTGCTTGAACGCATCGGTCAGTTTTTGCGCGATAATGCGCGTCGCGATGTCGGTGCCACCACCAGCAGGATAGGGCACAACGATACGAACCGGTTTGGCGGGGTAATTTTCGGCCCTTGCAATTGTCGCCGGCGACAATGCGAGCGTGATACCGAGAAAAATAGCGGCTCTGAAGAACGCTAGAGTTCCTGTCATGTGACCTCCGCTGATCGCGCGTCATCTGCGTATCGGGGTTTTCCAGCTGTCGCGCAGCAGTGTGGTCTGCTCGCACCGCAGGCGCTGCCGTCTTATCGACCCCGAAGCTTGATCATTTTGCCGCCGACCGTATGCCTGTTAGTGAGTGTGGTAGATTCTGGAACTTTAATTGTATGCTAAAGTTGGGTATTGATGGTTATGCCGGACAAACGTCAGCGCGTCAATCGTGACGTGGCTTCGCCGATGTATGAGCAGATCGCTCAGATCATCATGGACAGCATCGATTCCGGCGCTCTTGCGGTCGGCGCGCGGCTGCCCAGCGAGCTGGAAATGGCGGAGAGCTATTCCGTCAGCCGTGACACGATACGCCAGGCGTTGGGGGTGCTTGAGCGAAGCGGCCTGGTGCGGCGCCGGCGAGCGAAGGGAACCTTCGTCGCAAAGAACCGCGTCGCACAGAATCTCGGCGAATTGCGGAGCTTCCACGGCGGATTGCTGAAACAGGGCCTCAAGCCCGAAATGGAGTTGCTCGAATTCCGGCCGTTGAAAACGCCGTCCTCTCTGAGCGACTTGTTCAAGACGAATGAAGTCATGAAGCTCGTGCGTCGCTACACCGTGACCGGGAATCCGCTTGCAGTCGTCGAGATCTATCTGCACCCGCAGGCTCGCGAGATCCCCTGGGACGTGGCCGAGAAGCACGACACCTACACGCTGCTCGAGCGTTTTCTCGAGCGGCCGATTGCGCGAGCATCGGCAAAGATACGAGCGGAAACAGCAGGACGGGCTATCGGCGGCTTGCTCGATCTGCGTGTTTCGGCGCCCGTCCTATCTATTTTCCAGGATTTTTTCGCGGCATCCGGCGAGATCCTGGCGCACTCGTCGCTCAAGGTCCGAGCGGATGACTACGAATTCCATATTGATTTGCCGCATCAGCGGCTTGCCGTTTTTGAGGGATGACTCGCGCGCAGATTTGGTCAGGCGCGCATTCCGGCAACAATGAGCAGGACATGGAAATATCCCATAGACCGGCCGGCCCTTGAAATATTCATGTCGGGCCTCCCGTGTATATGGTCACTAATTCTGAAGTCGATGCGGTAAACCGGAGCCACATTCCGTGTGCTGCCGGAGCTTGCAATGACACGACTTCCTCTACGCTCGATCGACGATGCTCCTGAAGAGGCCAAGGAGAGATTGCAGAGAGCGGAAAAGAACAACGGCTTCCTGCCCAATCTTGTCCGCTTGCTCGCCAATGCGCCGGTCGCGCTCGAAACCTATCAAACCGTGTCCGGGATCAACGCCCGCAGCGGTCTCTCGCTGGCGGAACGTGAGACGGTGCAGATCACTGCTGCGGCTACACATGGCTGCGGATTCTGTGTCGCGGGCCATACTGCCATCGCTTACAAACAGGCGGGTCTGACGGAGAACGTGGTCGATGCGCTCCGGGCCGGTGCGCGCGTGCCGGATGATCGGTTGAACGCCGTTGCTGATTTCACGCGGGCTGTCATTCGCAGCCGTGGCAACGTCGCCGATCAGGAGCTTGCAGCTTTCCGCGCTGCAGGTTTCAACGATGCCAACGCGCTTGAAGTCGTGTTGGGCGTCAGTCTCGCGACGCTGTGTAACTTCGCCAACAACCTCGGCCGTCCACCGCTCAATCCGCAACTGGCGCCCTATGAATGGAGTGGGCCTGTTGCGAATGCGGCTGAGTGAGAATGGGCGCGCCGGATGTCGAACCTTCCCTACCATCTGCAGTCGTGGTTGAGTGCGACAGCCGAACGGCTTGATACGAAGGCGGACGCTGCCTTCGATATCTTGCCTGCCTTGGCTGAAGCAGGGCTTTTCCGCCTCGGTGTTGCCGAGCCTATGGACGGAAGCGGCGGTGATGTCGCCGATGCGGTGGCAGCCGTCGCGGCGGTCTCGCAGGAATCGCTCGCCGCCGGTTTCGTGTTCTGGGGACATCGCGCGTTCATCGAATATCTGCTGCAGAGTCCAAACGAAGAGCTCCGCCATCGCCTTCTGCCCGATCTGTTGGCGGGTCGCAGGGCCGGCGCAACCGCGCTCTCGAATGCCATGAAGTTTCTGGCCGGGATCGAGGAGCTTCAGATCAAGGCGCAGCGCGTTGCCGACAGTTCATTGCTGGAGCTTGACGGAAAAATGCCGTGGGTGACCAATCTGCGCCCGCAGGGTTTTGACGTTGCCGCCGCCATCGCGGGACCGCAGGGTCGCCCCGGCTTTATTGCGGTCCTGTCGTCCGACGATGACGGTGTTCTGCGCTCGGCGGATCTCGATCTCATGGCGATGCGCGCCACCAACACCGCCGCGGTCGATGTGCGCAATGTGCGGATCGGTTCGGATCGAATTGTGCACGCGAATGCGAGCGAATGGCTTCCGCGCGTGCGCCCGGCTTTCCTGGGACTGCAATGCGGCATGTCGATCGGTCTGGCTCGCCGCGCCATTCACGAGGCGGAAGCCAAGCTGTCTGGCAGCCGGGACGTATTGACCGCTCCGTGCCGTGACCTGACAGCCAATCTGATCAAGCACGAAACGCTGCTGCACGAAGGGCTGCGTGACGGCCGCTTTATCGAGCAGGCCGCGTTGCTGTTTCGTATTCGCATCGTGCTCGCGGAGATCG
Source organism: Pseudomonadota bacterium (assembly GCA_023423415.1). Lineage (GTDB taxonomy): Bacteria > Pseudomonadota > Alphaproteobacteria > Rhizobiales > Xanthobacteraceae > Pseudorhodoplanes. The sequence continues at coordinate 7,498 of JAFAFP010000116.1, forward strand.
CAGCCGAGGCGGTGCAACTGGAACTACAGTCGTCCGGCGGCAGGGCCTATCTGTCGCAGCCGGGGCAGGGCTTTCAGCGTCGTCTGCGTGAAGTTGCGTTCATCCCGGTCATTACGCCGAGTGTTGTGCAGCTCAAGACCGTGCTGCAGGCGCGGGAACAAAATCTGTTCGTCAGCGAGGTGGCGTGATGGTGGCAGATGCCGTTCTCGCCGCGCGAGGCATTGGTCTTCGCTACGACGGTCAGGCCTCCCATGTGCTGGCTGGATTCGACTTGTCGCTGCGGCAGGGCGAAGTCGTCAGCATTCTCGGGCCGAGCGGAATTGGCAAATCGAGTCTCCTTCGTGTGCTTGGCGGTTTGCAGCAGCCGACGGACGGCACAGTGTTCGTCGGCGAGCGGCAGATCGACGGCGCACATCCGCGTGTCGCCATTGCGTTTCAGGATCCGAGCCTGCTGCCTTGGCTGACATTGGAGCGAAACGTCGCCTTCGGTCTCAATTTCAAACATCAGCCTGATATCTCGCATGATGAACGGCGCAGCCGTATCGATCATGCGATCGAAGAGGTCGGACTCTCGCATGCCCGACGCCGCTATCCGGCGGAATTGTCCGGCGGCATGGCGCAGCGCGCGGCGCTGGCCCGCTGTCTCGCGCGCAAGCCGGAAATTCTTCTGCTCGACGAGCCATTCGGTGCGCTCGATGAGGTGACACGCGCGGAGATGCAGAAATTGCTGATGAAGGTGGTTGCCGATTTCAACGCCGCAGCGGTTCTGGTCACGCACGACATCGATGAAGCGCTGCTGGTGTCGGATCGGGTGCTTCTGCTCGGCGGGCATCCGGCAAGACCGATCGGCGAGTGGACGGTCGATTTGCCGAAGCCGCGCGATGACTATGTCGCCGAGCTCGGCGCGCTGCGCGTCGCCATCCTGACCACGTTGCGCAGCGCTGCTGCGCGCCGTCATTGACCAAGAGGTTACTGCATGTTCGAGGATGATTTTTCCCGGCGTGACTTGCTCAAGCTTTCCGCATTGCTCACGGCCACCGGCGCTTTGCCGCTGTTGAAGAGCTATGAGGCGCGCGCGCAGGAAGCGGACGCGCCGGTGCGCATCGGCTATCTGCCGATCACCGATGCGACGCCGCTGCTGGTTGCGCATGGCAAGGGCTTCTTCGACGCAGAGGGCGTGAAGGCGGACAAGCCGGTGCTGTTTCGCAGTTGGGCGCAGATCCTCGAAGCCTTCATATCGGGCCAGGTCAATGTCGTGCATCTGCTATCGCCGATCACCGTCTGGGCGCGGTTCGGCAGCAAGGCGCCGGCCAAGGTGGTTGCCTGGAATCACACCAGCGGTTCCGGCCTGAGCGTCAGCAACGACATCAATTCGGTCAGGGAATTGGGTGGAAAGACTGTCGCCATTCCGTTCTGGTATTCGATCCACAACGTCGTGCTGCAAGCGTTGCTGCGGGAAAACGGTTTGACGCCGGTCAGCAAGCGGACGGGTTCGCCGGCCGCCGATGAAGTCAATCTCGTCGTCATGGCGCCGTCCGACATGGTGCCGGCGCTCGCCGCCAAGCAGATCGCCGGATACATCGTTGCCGAACCGTTCAACGCCGCAGCGGAAGCGCTCAATGTCGGCAAGATTCTGCGCTTCACCGGCGACGTCTGGAAGGATCACGCCTGCTGCGTCGTCTTCATGCACGAGCGCGATCTGAGCCAGCGTCCCGAATGGACGCAAAAGGTCGTCAATGCGATGGTCAAGGCGCAGCTCTGGACCAAGGCCAACCGCGCCGAAACCGCGGCTTTGCTGTCCAAGGATGGCCAGAACAAATACACCCCGCATACGACCGCGGTTTTGAACAAGGTGCTGGCGCCGCCGGAAAGCGATGTTGCCGAGTACGTGAAGACCGGGGCCATCCGTCATCCGGAATGGCGGGAGCGACGGATCGATTTCCAGCCCTATCCGTTCCCGAGCTACACCGAAGAGCTGGTGACCCGGTTGAAGGACACGCTGATCGAGGGCGATAGGGCCTTCTTGTCTCAGCTTGACCCAAAGGCCGCAGCACGTGAGCTGGTCGATGACCGTTTCGTCAAGAAGGCGGTGACGGACGCAGGCGGTCTTGCCGCATTCGGTCTCCCCAACGATTTCACCCGCAAGGAAGTCATCGTCGCGTGAGCATCACTCTCCCAACAAGTGACGTTGCGATTACCGGTGGACGAAGGATGCCGGTGCCATCGCTGCTGCCAAACGGCTGGCGTCTGGCGGTCGGACGCGCCACGCTCGGCGCCCTGGGCATCGCAATCGTATTTTTGCTCTGGTGGCTGGCGACCGACGTCCTGTCGCCTGCACAAAGTTTTGCTCACCACTTCTCGCCCGGCCGAGCGCTTGCCAAGCTTGTCGAACTGTTTGCCAGTTCGGATCTGCTGGTTCATATCGCGGTGAGCCTGAAGCGCATTTTTGTTGGCCTTGCTCTGGCTCTTGCCATCGGCGTGCCGGTTGGGCTTGCGGTGGGTAGCTCGGGCTTGCTGAATGCGGCCACGTCGCCAGCTTTCCAGTTCCTTCGGATGATCTCACCGCTCTCCTGGATGCCGATCGCGGTGATGGTGCTCGGCGTTGGCGACAATGCCATCTATTTTCTGCTGTCCTTCGCCGCGGTATGGCCGATCTTGCTGACCACGGCGGACGGCGTGCGCAAACTCGATCCTGCCTGGCTGCGGCTGTCTGAAAGTCTCGCCGCAACACGATGGGAAACACTGTGGCACGTGGTCGTGCCTGGCGTCATGAGCCACGTCCTGACCGGCCTCCGCCTTGCGATCGGTATCGTCTGGATCGTGCTGGTTCCTTGCGAGATGCTCGGTGTGTCGGCGGGCCTTGGATATTTCATTCTCGATACGCGAGATCGCCTGGCCTATTCCGAGTTGATGGCGATGGTGCTGCTCGTAGGCCTTCTCGGTTTCATGCTGGATGCGGCCGCCCGCGCGGCTTATCGGCTCGCTACTCCTGGACGAGGAGCGTAGTTGCAGCCGCCCATGCAAAGTGAACCGATCTTGCTTGCAGGTTTCGCTCTGTCTTATGCGACGATATTGCTGCTTGTCATTCTGACCCTGTGAACGCTCCCCTCGACCGCTCACCGGCTTTGCGCCGGCCGCCGCGATTGTATCGGCGGCTCATCATGGGATGCGTCAACCGGCATCGGCGGGGCCGCTCTCTTGGCATAAGCGCCGACGTTGGTTGGATTGGGGAGCGCTACCCGAGGTTGCGGTCCTGGTTCGCATCTATTTACGGCGGGATCAGACGATTTCCGTCGTTGAGGGCCGTTTATTCGCAACTTTGCCGCCGCAGCGCTCCAGGAGCGGTTGTCAAGCATTGCGGAATGCCAAAGCCGCCGAATAATGGCAGTAGCGCCGACTGATTCGCTGACGATGGGTGTGGTCGCGCAACCCTGGGGAAGTACGAAGCGAAGGGCATGATCGGAAATCAAACCTCCACCATTTCGGTCACAGAAGATCCCGAGCCTTCCATCGCCCAGGAACCGCTGAAGTTCTCTTTCACGCCGTACGAAAGGTTACGTGCCCATATTGGGCGGCCGGGGATCGCATTCGCCTGTGGCGGCCTTCTGCTGACGGTCGGCTGCGGCGTATGGGCGGTCGCAGAAGGCATCGCCGTGCCGATGGTGATCATGGCTGGCTATGGCGCGCTGATTGCTACCGCCGCTCTCGTCGCGATCATGCAGGTAGGTAAGGCCGCAGATCCGGCCGCGAATGGCAGCGTGGCGACGGCCACCCCGCAGATCCCGAACTACGCGCCCTGGAAAATTGTCAGCAAACTCAACATCGCCAATGCCTCCCGGCTCTGGTGCGGCATCGAGCCGGGGCACCCTTATTCGCAGGAGTCGATGGCATGGTCCACGGCGATGCTGGATGCCGTTCGAACCGGCGCGCTTCCGATCGCCGAGCGGCCGAATGTCGCCAAGGAAGTGCTCGAGCGCGAGAAGGCAAACCCCACCTGGCATACCGAGGTGACACGGGAGGCGCTGAAAGCCTGGGCCACCTCGAACGGTCATTCACCCGAGTTCCTTCGGGATTGATGGCCGCTCGCTGCGCGCCTAAGGCGTCGAACGGGACTCGATCTTGTCCGGTTCGTTCCAGTGAATGATCGATATTCCGCCGAGCATGACCGCGGCGTAGATCAATCCGATGGCGACCGAGAATTTGAAGGGATCTCTGAGCATGGTGGCGCACTCCGCCGTGCCTAACGCCCGAAAGGTCTGAATGTTCACAGACGCGCTCGCGCCCCGGTGCGGCGGTCTGAACTTTTTCGCCCGTGATGCTACAAAAGCGATAGCCGGTCTGCCGGCTTACGAACATTTGGGGCGCAGGATGGGGCTTTATGTCGTTGGAGGGCTGGTTGTTGCCCTCGCGGTCTATGTCGTCTGGACATTCAACCGCCTGGTGCGCGAGCGAAACCTCGTCCGCGAGGGCTGGAGCGGCGTCGACGTGCAATTGCGCCGGCGAACGGATCTCGTGCCCAATCTGGTTGAAACAGTGAAGGCCTATGCGGCCCATGAGCGCAAGCTGTTCGAGGATATCGCGCAAATCCGCTCGACCAGCATCGCTGCCACCGGCGTGAGAAGCCAGGAAAGCGCGGAACGCGACTTGCAGGGTGCGCTGTCGCGGCTGATCGCATTGAAGGAAGCTTATCCGGACCTGAAGGCCGACCAGAATTTTCTGAAATTGCAGGACCAGTTGGCCGAGATCGAGGATCATTTGCAGATGGCGCGCCGCTATTACAATGGCAGCGTGCGCAACCTGAATATCCTGATCCAGTCGTTTCCGAATGTGCTGATTGCGCGTCCCTTGGGCTTCAAGGAGGCGGAGTATTTCCAGGCCGATGCGGGCGCGAATGTTGTGCCGCAAGTCACGTTCGAGCGGGCTGCGTCATGATGGGACTTGTTCGTGTCGCGCTCGCAGCATTGCTGCTTGCCGCGCCGCTCAGCTCCGCGCAGGCGGTCGAGCGCATCCTGCAATTCATCAGCGATGTGAAGGTCGAACGGAACGGCGAACTGCTGGTCACCGAGACCATCCGCGTGCAGGCAGAAGGACGCGAGATTCGTCGCGGCATCCTGCGCGATTTTCCGACCGTCTATACGGCACGCGACGGCCGTTGCGTCGAAGTCGGTTTCGACGTGGTGTCGGTGACGCGCGGCGGCAATGATGAAAACTATGCACTTGAACGGATGTCGAATGGCGTGCGCGTTCGCATCGGCAATGCCGACAGCACGGTGCCGTATGGCGCGAACACCTATGTGATCCGCTATCGGACCACGCGGCAGATCGGCTTTTTCGAGGATTTTGACGAGCTTTACTGGAATGCGACCGGCACCGGCTGGACCCTCCCGATCGATGTCGCCGAAGCGCGCATCACTCTGCCGGAGCCGGCAAACTTCACACAGAGCGCGTTCTATACCGGTCCGCAGGGCGCGGCCGGCAAGGACGCCGCCGTCATCGAACAGCGGCCCGGCGTCATCGTGTTCCGCACCACGCGGCCTTTACCGGCGCGAAATGGACTGACCGTAGCAGCCGCATGGCCGAAAGGCATTGTAACGCCCCCGAGCCAGGCGCAACTCGCGCACTACTGGCTGCGCGACAACATGCCGGTTTTCGTTGCCGGCTTCGGTGCTCTGTTGCTGCTTGGCTATTTTGCCTATGCGTGGTTGAAGGTCGGGCGTGACCCGCGCGGCGGCACCATCATTCCGTTGTTCGTGCCGCCGAAAGGCATGTCCGCGCCGGCCGTGCGTTATGTCTGGCAGATGGAGTACGACGACCGCGCATTCAGCGCCGGCATTCTCGATTTGGCCGTACATGGCGGCGCCAGGATCGTCGATACCGGCGGCACGATGCAGCTCCAGAAGATCGGTGATGCGCGCGATCTGTCACCCGGGATCGCCGCCATGTCGGATGAGTTGTTTACGGCCGGATCGACGCTCTATCTGAACAACACCAACCACAAGAAGGTGAGTGCCGCCAAGGCTGCGCTGCATCGCAAACTGTCCGGGCTCTATCTCGGCAAGCTGTTCAGCAACAATTACGGCTGGACCGGATTTGGGCTGGTCTTGTGGCTGCTCGTGACGGCTGCCGTCGCATTGTCCGTCTTTCTCACCTATGGCGAGCAACTGGGCGGGGCGATGCTGTTCGGTAACGCTTTCGCAGCGCCAGCCTCGATTGTGATGATGTTCTTCGCGCTGGGGCTGTTCTGGGGCCGCACCGGCTTTTTGACGTTTCTTGGCGGCTTCCTGTTCACGTTGATGTTCGCCGCCGCGGGGGTGTGGGTTATCATCGGTAATGCCTACGGCGTGACGCAGTCGTCTTCGAACGCTTTGACCTTCGCGATGCTATCGCCGACGTTAATGGGGCTGTTGGTGCCGATCGCGTTCGTGCTTCTGAAAGCGCCGACGATCGCCGGCCGCAAGGTCCTGGATGAGATTGAGGGCTTCAAGCAGTATCTCGGCGTCGCCGAGGAGGACCGGCTGAATTATCTGCATCCGCCGGAAAAGACGCCCGAGTTGTTCGAACGTTATCTACCCTATGCCGTTGCGCTCGAAGTGGAGAACCGTTGGGCGGAGCGGTTCGCCGGCGTTCTCGCCGCCGCGGCGGCAGCCGGCACAGCGACCGCAGCCTGGTATTCGGGCAACAGAGACGTTGCGTCCAATCCGGGTCGCTTTGCCGATCGCATCGGCAGCACCTTGTCGACCACGGTCGCCTCGGCCTCGACGGCGCCGGGCTCCAGCGGCGGCGGATCGTCAGGCTCAAGCGGCGGGGGATCGTCCGGCGGCGGCGGTGGTGGCGGCGGCGGATCGGGCTGGTGAGGCGGCGCGTATCGCTTAGAGCGTTTTCGAGCGAAGTGGGTACCGGTTCGCGTGAAGAAAACGCGTCAAACAAAAAAGCTGGAGTCCCGGCTTTGATTCCATCAAAGCCGGAAAGGCTCTAGGGCAGCAGCCGTACCTTCCGGTTGGCCATCATGCGCAGCAGCAATTCGCGCAGACGCTCGTATTCCTTGTCAGTGAAGCCTTTCGTCGCCGCGCGATACTCTTTCACCGCCAGCGGCAGCATCTTGTCGTAGATGCCGCGGCCTTTCGCGGTGATGTGCAGATGCACGACACGCGAATCCGTTTCGCCATTCTGCCGGGCGATGTAGCCGCGGCGGGCAAGGTTGGCGACCAGCCGGCTGACGCTCGGCTGCGGGATCACGGTGGCCTCGGCAAGCTCGGTCAGGCTCGCGCCCTCATGCGCGGCAAGAACGGCAAGCACCCGCCAGTCCTGGAAGGTGAAGCCCCGCTCACGCAAGCCTTCTGCCAGGTTCTGATTCATCCGCGCGATCAGCCGGTTCATCAGATAAGGCGGCAGATCGTCGAGATGTGTCTCGCGCTTCTTGCTGGTCTTCTTTCGTGCTTGCGTCATGGCTCTAGTTGATCATGCGCGGCAGCCACGTCGCGAGCGGCGGAAACATGACGATGGCCGCGAGCACCGCGAGACCGAACAAGACATATGGCAGAACCGCCATATAGATCTGGTTCATGGTGATCTGCGGTGGCGCGACGCCCTTCATCGCGAACAACAGCAGGCCGAATGGCGGCGTCAGCAAGCCGAGCTGCATGCAGATCAGGAAGATGATGCCGAACCAGATCGGATCGATCCCGAGCTTGATCACCAGCGGCATGAAGAACGGCAGCGTGATCAGCATCATCGACACCTGATCGACGAAGCAGCCAAGGAATAGGAGGATCAGGATCATGCCGATCAGCACCGTCATCGGAGCCAGTCCCTGTCCGGTGATCAGACCGATGATGCCGTTGACGACCCCGGAGAAGCTCAGCACCTGAGAGAAGGTGGTGGCGCCGACGATGATGAACAGGATGGTGCCCGAAATGGCGACCGTCCCGATCAACGCCTTCATCAGGTTGTTGATCGTCAATCCGCGATAGACGATGGCGGCGATGATCGTGCCTGAGGCGCCGAGTGCGGCGGCTTCGGTTGGCGTCGCCCAGCCGGCCGACATGGCGCCCACGACGAGGCCGAAAATTGAAAGAAGCGGCAGCACGTAGATGAAGAACGGACCCCAGCGCTCCCACGCACTCGGTGTCGTTTCCAGCGGTTCGATAGGCGCCAGCGACGGATTGATCATCGCGCGCAGCATGATGTAGCCGACGAAAAGAGCGCTCAGGATCAAGCCCGGCACGATACCGCCGATCAACAGCCCGGAGATCGAGATGCCGGCAAGGCTGCCGAGCAGCACTGTGAGAGCGGAAGGCGGAATCAGCATGTCGACGCCGCCGATGCCCATGATCGGCCCCATCGCCAGCTTCGGGTCGTAGCCACGGGCCAGCATGGTCGGCAGCATCAGGCTGCCAAGGAGGGCGGTGGTGGCGATGGTCGAACCCGAGATCGCCGAAAACACCGTGCCGGCAACGATCGCGATCACGGAGAGCCGTCCGGGAACGCGACGGATCAACGTCGCGAAAGCGTCGATCGCCTTCATCGCGACGCCGCTCTGGAACAGCACTTCGCCCATCAAGACGAAGAACGGGATCGGCGTCAGTGCGAAGGCCGTGACCGATTGCACCGCGTTGCGGTTGAACTGGATGATCCCGGACTCACCCCCGAGGAATATCCACGCGCCGACGATATTGATTGCAAGAAAGGCAAGAGCGACCGGCAGGCCAAGGGCCATGACAAAGCACAGGCCGCCGAACAGAATGATGGTTGCTTCGATCCAGTTCATCGTCCTATGCGACCGAAGTCGCCTCCTCGCGGCGATTACGGCTTTGCATCAGGCGCTGGAAACGGAAGACGAATTCGATCGTCAGCAGCAGGAAACATGCGGGTAATGGCGCGAGCATCCACCATTCCGGAAAAACCAGGTTCTTGATGGTGATCGAACCGATGCGCCACGCCTCGGAAGTCATGAGCCATGAATACCAGAGCATGGCGAGGCAGACGACGAAGCCGATGAGATCGCCGGCGCCTTCGAGCAGCCAGGCGATGCGTTGAGGCACTGCGGTGAGAATGAGATCGAGACGGACATGCTGGCCGCGCCGCAACAGCCACGGCGCTGTGAGCAGCGTGATCAGATAGAGCGAGTATTCGGACACTTCGTTCGCCCAGACGAACCCGCTGACAAACAGATTGCGAAGCAGGATGTCGGCGGTGACGATGATCACCATCGCCAGCAGCAACAAAGCGGCAAGCACGCCCAGGAATTCGAGGAAGCGGCCGTAGATCTCAGAAATTCTCTGCACGTGAATATCGCTTGGGTTGTGGTGGGGCGGGCGGGGGGGGGCGGGCCGGGGGGGGGG
>JAFAFP010000227.1 GCA_023423415.1 Pseudomonadota bacterium
TTACTCAGCCGCCTCCAGTTTGCTGCTATCCGTCTGGAAGCGCGCGCCGAGGCTGCAGGGCGCGCGCACGCCACTGTCCTCGCTCGAAAGATCCTGCCGTGTATCGCCGCACGAGGTCGGCGCGCCGCTTTCCCATTTCGATGCACGCTCGGCGGCTTCCAGCACGCGCAAATAGCTCACCGATTTGAGCTGTTGCTTGGTGTGGGTCTGCGCGCCGTCGCGCATAGCGTTGATGCGGCGGATTTCGAACGGATCGAGGCCGAGCTTTTCGGCAGCGATGTCCAGTGTCGATTCGGTCGCAAATTGCGTCTGTAGCGCACCAAAGGAACGGAAGGCACCTGACGGCGTGTTGTTGGTATAGACGCCATAGGTATCGACCTGAAGATTCTCGATGGCGTAAGGCCCAGCACCGAGAATCGCCGCCTTGCGCATCACCCCTTCGGTCGAAAGCCCATAGGCGCCGCCGTCGCAGATCATCGTCAGCGACATTGCCTGGATACGCCCATCGCGCGTCAGCCCCATCCGCACCGTGGTGCGCGACGGGTGGCGCTTGGCCGTGACGGCGATGGATTCTTCGCGCGTAAAGACCAGTCGCACCGGACGATGCGTCTTCATCGCCATCAGGGCGAGCATACCCTGATAAATCATGTCTTCCTTGCCGCCGAAACCGCCGCCGACCGGCGACATGATGAAGCGCACCTTGTTAATCGGCTTGGCGATGATCTTCGCCAGCATATGCCGATGGTGCGTGATGTTCTGGCTCGGCGAGATGATGGTGACGACGCCGTCGTGATCGACATAGCCGAGCCCGGCTTCCGGCTCCAGATACGCATGCTCGATCGCCTGCGTATCGTAGTCCTGCTCGACCACGAGGTCGGAGCGCGCAAACCCTGCTTCGATGTCTCCCTTGCGGATCGGGATATGCTTGGTGAGATTGTCCGGTGCGTAGTCGTGCAGCACCGGCGCACCGTGCTGCATCGCCTGCTCGGGATCGAACACGGCGGGGAGCGGTTTGTAGACAACCTTGATCTTCGACAGCGCGAGACGCGCCGTCACAAGATCCTCCGCCGCAACCGCCGCAACCGCTTCGCCGACATAGCGGACCTTGCCGCGCGCCATGACCGGCTGGTCGTGCACGAAAACGCCGAAATTATCTTCGCCCGGCACGTCGTTGCAGGTGATGACGCCCTCGACGCCGTCCATCGCCTCGGCTTCGGATGTATCGATCGATTCAATAATCGCATGTGGGTGCGGCGAGCGCAGCACCTGCATGTGCAACATGCCCGGCATCGTCATGTCGCCCGCGTATTTTAATGCTCCTGAAACCTTGCTCGGAGCATCCAGACGACGGATATTCACGCCGATATAGCGGCCTTCCTCGACCTCTTCCTCCAGCAGAGCAGTGGCCGGTAGCCGACCGTTCTGCACATCGCGCGCCAGTTCGACCGCATCGAAGATTTTCTGGTAGCCGGTGCAGCGGCAGATGTTCCCGCCCAGCCGCTCCTTGATCTCTTCGCGGTCGGCGAACGGATTGATTCGCAGCGCCGAGGTCGCCGCCATCACCATGCCGGGGATGCAATAGCCGCATTGGCTGGCGCCGGTCTTGTGAAAGGCTTTCTGCAGCAGCGACAGCTCGCCCTTGTGCGCGAGGCCCTCGACCGTTTCGATCAGTGCTCCTTGCGCCTTGCCGACCGGCAGCATGCAGGACTTCATCAGCACGCCATCGACGAAGACTGAACACGCACCGCACTCGCCGGCGCCACAACCGTCCTTGGTGCCGGTGAGGTGCATGTCCTCACGCAGGAAATCCAGCAGGCGCAGATGCGGCTGCGCGTTGCGCGCAATCTTGCGGCCGTTGAGCGTGGCCTCGATGCGAAGCTCAGGCATAGGCGGCTTCCATGTCAGGGGTCAGAAGATCGGCGGTGGCGCCGGCGCGCTGCGCGGCATTGAACAGTCCGCGCAACATGAAGCCGCGCACGACATCGCGGCGATAATCCTGACGCGTACGCGAACGAACGAGGCTAACAGGCATCTCGGCGGCTTGCTCCAGCCGGCTGGCCGTGAGCGGGCCGGACGTGAGAAACTGTTCCACGTCATGCAGACGCACCGGAACGGGGCCGATGCCGCCAATCGCGAGCCGCACATCCTTGCAGGCGCGGCCGCTCGCATCGAGCTTCACCAGAGCCGCGAGACACACGGTTGAAATGACCAGCGAACGGCGATGACCGACCTTCTCGAAACTGCCGCCGTAGCCGGGCAACGGCTCGCATTCGATAGCGATCAGAATTTCATCTTCCGCGATTTTTGCCTGTCCCGGACCGACAATAAACTCGTCGATCGGCAGCTTACGCGTTTCAATTCGGCCATTCTTGCGCGAAGCAAGCTCAATGACAGCATCATGCGCAAACAGCGGTGGGGTCGCATCGGCCGCAGGCGATGCATTCACGACATTGCCGCCGACGGTCGCGGATTCGCGAAGCTGATCGTCGGCAAACCAGATCGCGCAACGCGGCATCGCCGGCATCACACGGCCGAGCGCAGCGTCATCAAGAAAGCGCTGGATCGCAGTGGCTGCGCCGAGCCGTACGCGGCTGCCGTCAACGGCCTTCTCGCGCAACTCCGGAATCCGGGTGACATCGATCAGGACGGGAATATGCACGTCCCCGGCGCGGCCTTCGCGCGCCCAGGGGAGCAAGTCAGTCGCGCCGGCAATCAGCCGATAATGCCCGAGATGCGCTTCGATCATATCGAATGCGTCATCGAGCGATTTCGGCGTCAGATAGGTGTCGCAGAGAAGCATCGTTTCGCCTTGCTTCGTCGACTCCCGCTTCCCTTACGGGGGAGAGGGCCAGGAAGGTCGATTGATCGACCATTTTCTCTGTCATGGCCGGGCTTGACCCGGCCATCCATCAAGCGAAAAAGATGGATGCGCGGGTCAGGCCCGCGCATGACGCATCGACTACTCCGCCGCCACGCGCTGCACCGCGCCCGGCTTCATCTTCACCACCACTTTGATCGCATCTTCCACGCGATCCTTCGCATAGCGGATCGCCGTCGGCAGATCTTCCAGCGCGAAGGTGTGAGTGTGGATCTTGGTAGCGTCGAAGCGCTTCTGCTTCATGAAGGCTTCAGCGCGATGCGTCGCACTCTTTCCCTCGCCGCGAATGCCGTAGATGTAGATGTTGTTGCGGACGATATGGGCGATATCGACCGAGGCTTCGCCATGCGGGAAGGCGGCGAGGCACACCTTGCCGCCGCGATTGACCATCTTGAGCGCCTCGTTGACGGCGTTCGGCGCCGCCGAGCATTCGACAACGTAATCAACGCCCTTGCCGCCGTTCAGGTCCTTCACCGCCTGCACGACGTCATTCACCTTGCGGATATTGACGACGTGATCGGCGCCCAGTTCCTTGCCGATCTGCAGACGGTTGTCGCGTGTGCCAGTCAAAATAACCGGTTGCGCGCCCATCGCCTTCGCAACGGCCACGCCGAGCAGCCCGATCGGACCCGGTCCCGTGACCACAACGCTTTCGCCGGCGACAAGGCCGCCAAGTTCAGTCAAGCCGTACATGGCCGTGCCGGCGGTCACCACCAGCGTTGCTTCCTCGTCAGACATGTCGTCAGGGATCGCGACCAGCGTGTTGATATTGTTGACCTGGTATTCGGCAAAGCCGCCATCGGTGGTGAAGCCGTTAGCGCGATGCCCCTTATCGACGTCGCCGTAGTTCAGTCCATAGTTGTGGCAGGACGTATACATGCCCTCGCGGCAGCGCTTGCACTGTCCGCAACCGGCATGAATTTCGACAGTGATGCGCTGGCCGATCTTGTATTCATCCACGCCCGGTCCGAGCGCGACGACTGTGCCCATATATTCGTGGCCCGGCGTCCAGTTCTTATTGTAGGGCAAGCCACCTTCGATCATCGCCGGCGGACCATGATAGATGATTTCAAGGTCGGTGGCGCAGATCGCGACCGCATCAATGCGCACCAACACTTCGGCCTTCTTTGGCACCGGAATCTTCTTATCGACGAGTTTCAACTCGCCGGGATCGCCGAGCACCCACGCTCTCATGGTGTCGGGAATCGGAAAATCCTTGCTCGTCTTTACGCCAGCCGGTGCGTACATATCGCGTCTCTCCTCGGAAAATCTGAGTATCTTTTTTCGTCAGGATATCTTGGCCGCGAGCGGCTTGAGCGAACCGGGCTCGCCAAGCTCAGCCGATAGCGCACCAGCCGCCGCAATCACTTCCTGCTGCATCAGCGCGAGGTGCTCCTCTGTTGCCCGCATCGCCGGAGCCGAGGCGCTGATCGCGCCGACGACAGCGCCAGCATGATCGCGAATGGCCGCACCAACGCAGATCACACCTGGTTGGAACTCTTCCTGATCCATCGCATAGCCATTGCGACGCACATGCCGAAGCTCCTCGATCAATCCGTCGAAATCGCCGATGGTCTTGTCGGTGAAGCGTTTCAGATCGTGCGCCGCGACCATGCGACGGATCTGCTCCTCCGGCAGCCAGGCGAGCATTGCCTTGCCGGTGGCCGTTGCATGCGGCGCATCGCTACGACCCACCATTCCGGTATCGACGCGCACCGCATGACGCGCTTCGCGCTTCACCAGGGTGACGATGTTGTCGCTTTGCAAAACGGCAAGATGAACCGTTTCGCCGGTAAGCTCGTTGATCCGGTCTATGTGAAGTTGCGCGCGGCGCGGCAAATCAACCTGACGCAAACAGGCGTGCCCGAGATAAAGCACGCGCGCACCGAGCGCGTAAGAACGGCGACCCGGAACCTTGGCGACATAGCCCCAATTCACCAGGGTCGAGAGAAGATGGTGGCAAGTCGAGACATTCAGGCAAGTGCGCCGCGATAAATCCGTCAGTGACGCTTCACCGCCCGCCTCCGCGAGCGCCTCGAGCAACGACAACGCGCGGTCGACCGATTGAATACTGCCGCGATGCGGCGTTTTTGCGCTGCCATTCGTTATGGAATGCGCAAGCGGAATCGAACTGACTGCAGCAGCATCCGACATGACGTTTCCTCTGACAGCTTGTTTTGTTTGTTGCGTAAAGGAAACGGCGATACCGGACGAGTGTCAAGACTTTTTCGAATTGATAAATATGATTTCATATTACGAAAAAACTGAACTCCATCGATGCAGATATCAGCCGTCGATGCTTCGAAACATCTCCGGCCCATAAGTTTCTTTGGCGTCGGCCAACATCGGCGAAACCGCTCGCACAAAGCCGTCATGCTCGGCCGGCGTCAGCTCTTCGACCTGACACCCTTGCAGCTCGATCGCGCGCCGCGCCTCCAACTCTTCTTCGATTGCGAGCGCCCGCTGAAACACGACAGCATCAGCAGCAGCACGGCGCATCGCGTCCTGCAGCGGGTTCGGCCATGAATCGAACTGCGTGCGACAGATGAAAATGGGGCGCGAAATGTAGAAGTGACCCGTGAGCGTGTGAAAGTGATGATATTTATGCGCGCCATACGTCACGGTGTTTGCAAGCGGATTTTCCTGCGCATCGATCTTTCCAGCAACGATCGCCGCCAGCGCCTCCGTCAAGTCCCAACGCAATGGCTGCGCTCCCAGCAAATCGAAAGTTCGCACCTGCACGTCGCTCGGCAGCACGCGAATGGTCATGCCGGCGAGATCGGCCGGTGAGCGAACCGGACGCACGCGATTTGAGATGTGGCGGAATCCGTTCTCAAACCAGCCGACGATCCGGTAGCCGGCGCGATCCTCGATCTTCTGCGCTAGCGTTGCGCCGAGCACACCATCCATCGTGCCCCGCGCTTGATCCTTGCTTGAGAACAAAAACGGCAGATCGACGAAGCCGAGCTCCGGCACGCGATCGGTCAGATAGCTCGACGACTGATAACCGAGCGAGAGCACGCCGCTTTCGACCAGCCAGAGGATATCCTCCGAGCGATAGCCGAACTCCATGATGTTCCAGACATACTTGATATCCACCTGATCGCCGAATTCTGCTTTCAGCCGATCACCGATGAAGACCAGCGCCTTGCTGAAACAGGTATCGGCGGGACCGTAGCCGCCCATGCGAATCTGGATCGCATTCGTTTTGCTCATTGCGCAGTAACCTTTGTCAAAAACTTTTAAGGATGACGTGGCTCGGACGACGTGGGATATCCTGAACCAAACGACTTACCCGGATCGAAGCTTATTCATGGCTGCACCACAACCCTTCAGACTGGCCGGAGTCATTGGCTGGCCCATCGCGCAATCGCGATCGCCGGTCTTGCACGACCACTGGCTTTCACAATACGGAATCAAGGGGTCGTATCTGCCGCTACCGGTCCGACCCGAACGGCTCGGCGACGCGATCAAGGGGCTTCGCGCGCTCGGTTTTTCCGGCTGCAATGTCACCATTCCGCACAAGCTTGACGTGCTGAAATTGATGGATTCTGTCGATCCGGTGGCGAAACGGATTGGCGCGGTGAACACCGTGGTGGTGCAGGACGATGGCACGCTGTCCGGCTTCAACACCGACGCTTACGGCTTTCTCGCCAGCCTGCGCGACATGCGTCCCGACTGGAAAGCCAGCGCCGGCCCGATTGTCGTTCTCGGCGCAGGTGGCGCATCACGCGCCGTGATCGTCGCTCTGCTCGATGACGGCGCGCGTGAGATCTGGCTGGTCAATCGTACGATCGAGCGCGCGCAGGAACTGGCGCAGATCGATTCATCGCGAATCCGTGTGGTCGAATGGTCTCAGCGCAACGATACGCTCGATGGCGCGGCCTTGCTCGTCAACAGCACCAGTCAGGGCATGGTCGGCTATCCGCCTCTCGATATCGCGCTCGATGCATTGCCGACGGCCGCGATGGTCTGCGACATCGTTTACAATCCGCTGGAAACGCCATTGCTGGCCGCTGCGAAAAAGCGCGGCAACACCGCCGTGGACGGCCTCGGCATGCTGCTGCATCAGGCAGTGCCGGCCTTTGAGGCCTTTTTCGGCGTGCGCCCGCAGGTGTCGAACGAGTTGCGGCGAGCGGTTGAAGCGACGTTATAACTGGCAGCCCTACTGTCACGAGAAGGGGAAAGAAAACCGCTTCCTCACTTGGCTCGGTCGAGCGCACACTCTCTCCGTT
>JAFAFP010000229.1 GCA_023423415.1 Pseudomonadota bacterium
ATCGGGCCCCAATGCGGGTGGCCCGAACTACCTGCGGCGCTTCGCGACCGAACAGGTGGTGACGATCAACACGGCGGCCTCAGGCGGCAATGCGAGTTTGCTCGCGACGGATGAGTAGGCTGTACAGCTCATCCGTCGCTCAGATCGATGATCAGGTTACGCCCGTGATCGCTTCGCGGATGGCCATTTCCACCGGTGAATAGCCGCCGTCCTCACGGATCAGGCGTAGAGGTTCTTTCGGCAACAAAGGCGGTTGCGCGAGGAAGCGAGGCCTCGTGCCGCGGTGTGGCTGTGCGGAATGAACAAGGAAGGGATGGCACAGATACACGGTGCCGGCTTCACCTGTTGCGAGGGCCTCGGGCCGCTTTGCGGATTCCTGAAAGCCGTTTGAGGCAAGCTCACCTAATGACAACCCCGCGTCTCCCGCAGGTTTGAGCCTGCGCGCGATATCGACGTGGGAACCGACGCGGATGCGCGTCGGCGCATCGTTCTCGCCAACATCGGAGAACAGAAACAACATCAGCAAGGCACGTCCTTTTGAGCTGACGTTCGCACGCCATGACATGAAGTCAGGATTATCGAGTCCGAAACTGACATCGATGTGCCAGCCGGCATCCCCAGGATCGTCCGGCGAAGGAAAGCGGATGGGAAACGTGCCGAGACGTCCGCATGGAAGCCATCGGCCGGCGCCGACGAGTTGATCGAAGGCCCGATGAAGAACAGGCGTATTGGCCGCGATCCTGAAGGGCTCCTGCGTGTCATGCGGCAGCCGGATCACCGGCTTTGTCCATGTTGCAGGGTCGTTCGGATCGCAACCGGTCGCGCGCCAGAGGATGGCGCGCGCTTCATCCGCGATGTGTCGCGGAAAAGCGTGCTCGATCCTGACGAAGCCGTCGCGAATGAATTGCTCGATATGCGCGCCGCTGAGCGCGCGCGTGATGCTGCTATTGGGCATGATTGCTCTCACGTGATGCCAGCCGCGCTCGCTTCCATTTACTTGGAGCGTGCCGGCAATGGGCCTTCGGGCATTGAAATGCCCGTGCTCAAACCTGGGGCCGGGAGCGGCCGATCGATCAGGCTTGGAAGAAGGCTGAAGCGAGAGCGAAAAACTTCATCGTGTATCCCTGACGGTAGTGTCGATATATGACATGATTGCTCGTGCGGCAGCAACCATTGCGACCATGCAGCCAGATCGGTCATGTTAGCAGGGAGGATTCGATGATCTCACGGCGAAGTCTATTCATCGGGGTGTCGGCTGCGCCATTTCTCCTGCGCATCGCTGGTGCGGCAAATCCGACGGTTAAGATGACAAGGGATCCGAATTGCGGATGCTGTACGGCCTGGGCAGATCACCTACGGGCGGAAGGCTTTGCTGTCACCGTCGTGGATGATCCGCAGATCAACCGCGTGAAAGCACGACTGGGTGTTCCGGGCGAACTCGCATCCTGTCACACGGCTGAAGTCGATGGCTATGTGATCGAGGGTCATGTGCCGGCCGCGTCCATTCGAAAGCTGCTTGCGCAGCGCCTTGATGTTCGCGGACTTGCAGTGCCGAGAATGCCGGTCGGATCGCCAGGCATGGAAGTCGAAGGCACGCCTCCGGACAGATATGAGGTGATCGCGTTCGGGCCGCGCGGACGCAGCGTCTTTGCCCGATATGAAGGCGTCAGGGAATTGCTTGCCAACTGACGGCGAGCGGCGCCCTAACGCTGAGCGGCCACCAACAGGAACATTGGACGTTCCAGCTCCTCCGCCAAAGCCGGGTTCGCAGCGATCTGCTCGGGCGTGGGCTTCCATTCCTCGACGTGGCGGATTGCAAAACCGGCGTTGATCAGCGCGTTCAACGTCGTACCGATGGTGCGATGCTGTTTGATCACGCCTTTGGCCAACCAGTCGGTCGTGCGCGGACCTTCGACGAGATACTGGCCGACAGGCCAGGTCTTGCGCCCGTCGGGCCCCATCGACCAGCCGGGATGTGTCGGCGCCATATAAATCGGGTGCTCGATGGTGAAGACAAAGTGCGAGCCGGGAGCGAGGGCGCGATAAACCGCTTTCACAAGACTGTCGAAATCTTCGACATAGTGAAACGCAAGCGCGCTATAGGCGAAGTCAAAAGACGTCTCCGACAAATCAAGTTTGCCGATGTCGGCGATTGCATAGTCGATAGCGACATCGTTGGTGTCAGCCTTGGCGCGGGCAATCATGTTCTCCGAAATGTCGAGGCCGAGAACGCAGGCTGCGCCGTGCTTGCGTGCCCAGCGCGAAAACCAGCCAAAGCCGCAGCCGAGATCGACCACGCGCATGCCGGTCAGGTCCGGGATGCGTGCGCGGATCGCAGGCCATTCAGGCGCGCCATCAAGCCCCTGGACCGAACGTTGCAGTTGGCTGTAACCCGCGAAGAAATCCGGTTTGTCGTAGATGTTCTGTGTCATCTCATTCTCCGCGCGGAGATTCTAAAGGAGATATACCGAGATACTCTCCGAGCAGCTTTGTCGCAGGTTGTCTGCGCATCAGGACATGAATACCAGGTTCTGATTTCGATGAATGAACGTGCAGCGATGCGGCGCATCATTACGAAAACATAATCTGTGCTGCATTCACATTGCCCGAACGCATCCCCAATCTGTTTGTTAGCTCCAAGCGAGGAGTTTCAAACGAGGATGCAGACCATGATGTTCAAGCGCAACCCAGCGATCGCAGCCGTGACCGCCGCGGCTATCGCGCTGACAGCAGCCGGCACGGCTCCGGTTTTTGCGGCTGACAAACCGCAAACCAATGCAGCAGCCGTGAAGACGACTGCGGCTGAAGCCTCGGCTGCCACCGAGTTCAGTTCGCGCCGCTATTATCGAAATCGCAGGAACGACGCCGCGGCGATTGCTGCGTTCTCGGCTATCGTCGGTGGTATCACCGCCTACGCGGCGGCGCGCGAGTATCGGAAGGCGCAGGAGCGACGCTATCGGTATTACGACGCGCCCTACGGCTACTATGGTGGTCCGGCCTATTACGGCCGAGGCTACTATCGCTATTGATGTGACGTCAGCGCGGCAGGCGTTGAGCTTGCAAGATCGTAACTCGTAACTTTCGCTGTCAGAAAGTCCGGTGACCAGATCGTCGCCGGACTTTTTTGTTCTGTCGCATTCGTTAAAGAAAATTGAATGCGTTTCAGGGTAAAGTGTCACCATGACTGATTCGCTCGAGCGCCTGCATCAAGCCGTGCTTGCCCAGCAGAAGGGCGATCCGTCGCAATCGCGTACGGCGCGGTTGATTCATGCCGGACGATCGAAGGTCGCCAAAAAGCTTGCCGAAGAAGCGGTGGAAGTCGTCATCGACGCGATGCGCGGCGATCGCGATGCCGTGGTCCGGGAAAGCGCCGATTTGCTCTACAATCTCGTGGTGCTGTGGGCCGACGCGGGAATCCAGCCCCAGGATGTGTGGGCGGAGATGGAACGCCGCGAGAAAATGCTGGGTCTTGCGGAGAAATTACCGAAGCGAGGGCCCAAGGGACCGTCCGCGGACTTTTCTCAGGAATTACCAGCCGAACCCGTGCGACGAAAAGTCGTCGCATTGGAAGCCCGCGGCATTTCCAAGCGTCGCCGATCCGGCTATTGAAGCTGCCGACGCCGCCGTTGCGGTTCCCGCGAAGCTGAATTCGCGGCGCTGACGGATCTTCAGGCCTTCCCCTCAACCAGGAATTTGTCTCCGCATGCTCCGCCGGATGTACGACTGGTGTGTCGCCGCCGCCTATAAGCCGTTCGCGGCCTGGATCATGGGGATCGTCTCTTTCGTCGAGAGCTCGTTCTTTCCGGTCCCGCCGGATGTGATGCTGATACCGATGTCGCTGGCGCGGCCTGAGAAGGCGTATTCGTACGCGTTCCTGTGTACGTGGACCTCGGTCGCAGGCGGCATACTCGGTTATGCCATTGGCGCCATTCTCTATGACTCCGTGGGGACCTGGCTGATTTCGCTCTACGGCTACGGCGACAAGGTCGAGGCATTCCGCGAGGCCTATGCCCAGTACGGGATGTGGATCATCCTGCTGAAGGGCCTGACACCGATCCCCTACAAGATCGTCACGATCACATCCGGTTTTGCCGGTTATGATATCCTTCTCTTCATCGTGTTCTCGCTGATCACGCGGGCCGGGCGGTTCTATATGCTGGCCTTCCTGCTGCACCGTTATGGCGCGAAGGCGCGCGAGATCATCGAGGAGCGGCTCGGCTTCTGGGTGACCATCGGAGCGATCGCGATGGTGGTCGGGATCGTTGCCGCCCTGTACCTCTTCTAGGCCGTTTTTCTAACGTTCCAGCTTTTGTAAGCCCCCTGAGGCCTGCAAAATCCTCATTTCCGCCATTCGTTTGTTGCAAGCGACGGATAGGGGCGTGCACGTGTGGTAGTTTTCGCACATCGTATGGAACACTCCTCTGGATCGCTTCATGGCCGCACCCGCAATGCCGGCAATGTCCTCGCTGTCCGCCCGATATGGGCCGGCGCTCGTTCTCGCCGTCATGGCTCTGATCGCCTGTGTTCGCGTGACTGCGGCGCAGTCCCCGCAACCCGCTCCGGTTGAACCGGACCCTCAGGTTCAGACGTCGCCGCCAGTTGCACCGCAGGTGGATCCGGCCCCGCCGCCGCAGGTCCCGCAACCTGAAGACGCGCCGTCGCCCAAGCGCGAGGGTTTCTTTGACGCGCTGAACCGATGGATCGACAAATCGTCCAAGGACTTCAAAGCCAGCGTTGACCAATCCAACGCCAAATGGCGCGCCCTGAGCGAGCAGTCCGACAAGGCGGCCAAGGATGCCGCCAAGGACGCTGCAGCGGCCCAGAAACAGGCAGTCGAAGCTTTCAAGAATCTGTCGAATGTCCGCGTCGTGGAGGGGCGGCAAACCTGCGCGCCGGCCGCGAACGGTTCGCCTGATTGCCAGGCGGCCGCGGAAGTCATCTGCCGCAGCAAGGGATTCGGCAAGGGACAGAGCGCCGATATCCAGACGACGCGCAAGTGTTCGGCCAAGGCCTTTCTCACGCGTGACGAAAGCGCGTGCCGGATGGAGACCGTGGTCGTGAAGGCCGCATGTCAGTAGCGGTCAAATGTCGGTAGTGGTCAATCCACCGCGACCGCTTTCATTGCAGTGACGGGATCGGAATAGCATTCGGCCGCCGGGATGGGGCGGCCGAAGCTGTTGGGCGGAATTGAATTACGATCCGGGTCAGCAGCGGCGCACG
>JAFAFP010000115.1 GCA_023423415.1 Pseudomonadota bacterium
CCTTCGTCGAAACCCTCGTTGCCAATGGCGTCACAGACGTCTTCGGCATCGTCGGCTCGGCGTTCATGGACGCTCTCGACCTGTTTCCAACCGCCGGCATCCGCTTCATCCCGACCGTGCACGAGCAAGGCGCCGGTCATATGGCCGACGGCTATAGCCGCGTCTCTGGCCGCCACGGCGTCTGCATCGCGCAGAACGGGCCGGGCATCACCAATTTCGTCACCTCAACCGCTGCCGCCTATTGGGCCCACTCCCCCGTGGTGGTCATCACCCCTGAAACCGGCTCTGGCACGATCGGCCTCGGCGGCTTCCAGGAAACCGAGCAGCTGCCGATCTTCTCGAAGATCACCAAGTATCAGGGACATGTCTCGCGCCAGGAGCGCATGGCGGAAATCACCGCACGTTGCTTCGACATGGCGATGAGCGAGCGCGGCCCGGCTCAGCTCAATATCCCTCGCGATATCTTCTACGGTGAAGCCGACTACAACATCCTCCAGCCGAAGAAGATCGCGCGTGGCCCGGGCGACGACGAAGCACTCGATGAAGCCGCGAACCTGCTCGCCAACGCCAAATTCCCGGTGATGGTGGCCGGCGGCGGTGTGATCTTCTCGGGCGGCGTCGAGGAAGCCAAGGCGCTGGCCGAATACCTGCAGATGCCGGTGGTCAACAGCTACCTGCACAACGACAGCTTCCCGGCGGATCATCCGCTGTGGTGCGGTCCGCTCGGCTACCAGGGCTCCAAGGCCGGCATGAAGATCATCGCCGAGGCTGACGTCGTGCTCGCGCTCGGCACGCGCCTCGGACCGTTCGGTACTCTACCGCAACACGGCCTCGACTACTGGCCGAAGAACGCCAAGATCATCCAGGTCGACACCGATCACCGGATGCTGGGCCTCGTGAAGCAGATCTCCGTTGGCGTGGTCGGCGATGCCAAAGCCGCCGCGAAGTCCCTGCATCACCGCCTTGCCAACCGCGACCCGGCTGCGCGCAAGAACGCGCCTGAGCGTCTGAAGAAGATCAAGGCGGAGAAGGACACCTGGGAAGCCGAGCTGACCGACTGGAAGCACGAGAGTGACCCGTGGAGCCTCGAGGTTTCCAAGAACTCGAAGAACATGCACCCGCGCCAGATGCTGCGCGAGCTCGAGAAGGCGCTGCCGAAGAACGCCATGGTCTCGACCGATATCGGCAACATCTGCTCGGTGTCGAACAGCTACCTGCGCTTCAATCAGCAGCCCAGCATGTTCGCGGCCATGAGCTTCGGCAACTGCGGCTATGCCCTGCCGACCATCATCGGCACCAAGGTCGCCGAGCCGAAGCGACCGGCCGTCGCCTACGTCGGTGACGGCGCCTGGGGCATGAGCTTCGGCGAGATCCTGACCTGCGTGCGCGAGGATATCCCCGTCACCGCCGTCGTATTCCACAACGAGCAGTGGGGCGCGGAGAAAAAGAACCAGGTTGATTTCTACAACAACCGCTTCGAGGGCGTGAACCTGAAGAACCCGTGCTGGGCGGACGTCGCCAAGTCGCTTGGCGCCGAAGCCGTTACGGTGCGCGATCTGGGTGCCGTCGGCGAGGCGCTCGACAAGGCCGTCGACGCCCAGATGAAGCACGGCAAAACCACCGTCATCGAGATGATGGTGACGCAGGAACTGGGCGACCCATTCCGCCGCGACGCGCTGAAGAAGCCGAACCGGATTCTCGATAAGTACAAGCACACGAACGTCGATTGACAAACGTTGAGTTGCAGACACTTTTCAACCCAACAGCGGCCGTTGTGCCGCTGTTGCGGCTTAGAGCGTCTGATACCTTGCAATGGGCGAGGCGTATCTCTATACGAAGCCTTCGCCTGACCGGAGACGTGGCCGAGTGGCTGAAGGCAACGGTTTGCTAAATCGTCATACGTGGAAACATGTATCG
Source organism: Pseudomonadota bacterium (assembly GCA_023423415.1). Lineage (GTDB taxonomy): Bacteria > Pseudomonadota > Alphaproteobacteria > Rhizobiales > Xanthobacteraceae > Pseudorhodoplanes. The sequence continues at coordinate 1,918 of JAFAFP010000115.1, forward strand.
GGGGTTCGAATCCCCCCGTCTCCGCCAGACTTGCGTTGATATATAAGCGTAAATTTGGCTGATTGGGTTTCCGCCCTAAAATCCGCCCTAGCAATCGCGACAGATTGAGCAGCGTCGCTTGCCGGTGTTCGTGGTCGGAACCGACGGTACGCACCAGCCCAGATCAAAGCCACTCCAGCGCACAGCCAAGTCGGGGCTTTCCCCTACGCGTGGGCAGGCAGGCCCAGCGCATCCCCGCAACGGAAAAAGCATTCTTACAGACCTCGGGGGTGGGGTTCGTATCGGTGAAAGGGAGGGGGAGGGAGACAAGCGACTACGCACACTACTCTCGCACGTGTGACGCTCACCTCAACCCGCCATTGGCTCCCAAGCGAGAAGTCCGAATCCTTCTGGCGGAAGCTCTTGGCAGAACTACGCGCACGCGCAGGAGCACGTCATGGGGTCTGGCAAATAAAAAACGAGCTGCCACAGCTAGCTGCTTCAGAGAATGAACACACACGAGGCCCGAGCAGGTCCGCAGGATGCTGTTGGGCAGTTGCTGCGTTACAGCACAACTGCACAGCCCGATGATTGCTGAAATGCCGCCCAGCGCAGCTTAAATTGAGACTGGCCGCTAAAGGAGGTGGCCGCTCCTCGCCAAGGCAAAATCCGATGGGAAGCTCCAACCTTTCGATACTCGCAGAGATCGCTCGCAAGCTCGCGGCTCACGAAGCTCGGATTGCGGGACGAGAACATGCCAGAAGGAGCCGACGAAAGCGCTGGCAGACAATACTCGTTGATCGGAAGATCGCCGCAAGCGAGCGCGAGGTGAACCGCACAGTTTTGTGGCGTCGACGCATTGTGCGCGGTTGGGGCGTGATTGTCATCGAGGCCGCTCTCCGCGACGCTCCGGCCGCTTCGGCTATGCCATCACGCTCCCGCCTGCAGCCGTGTCGATCTGTCGGGCTCGATGGTGCGGCGGGCATGGTGCGATGCTCGCCTTTCGCTGCATGCGTTGGCGACCCTTCTTTACATGCGGGCGGGAACCGGCAAGGGGCCGATCTTTGCACACGAACTGGCAGCACGCTTTGCGTGGTCCCTCAACAGTGCCACGAAGGCTCTGGCCGAACTGACCCAGACCGGCTGGGTCGAGCCGTGTCGGTTTCGAGCTGCTGATGGCACCGTGGTCGGGTCCGCTATTGGCTGCTGCCGTCGGCAAACGCAGATGCGCACGATCCAGGGAACGGATTGCCGGTGCACGGTCGTTGAGGATGCACACATACTGATGCCCTCCACGTATTCCCCACTGGGAAAAATACTACACACAGCGTGCGGAGACTGAGTGTGATCCCGACATCGCTTTCACTGATCGCGCCCTGCTCAACTGGGTTATCAACTATCGCATCGCAACAGCACCGAATTGATGCAAGTCAGTCTTGAGGATGTCGCAGAGATTGTCACGCGGTGGCATTGGTCTCGCGTCAGCGCTGATGGCCGTCACCGATGGCCGCATCGTAAGCAAAATTTTGTCACCGACCGGCTTGCTGGCTGTGCGCACATTGGCTGTCCTCGCCTACAAGATGATGGACGCGGTTTCCGCTGCCATGCTTTGGACCACATCCTCATAGCCATCACGACGCGCATCGGCCAACGTCCCGAAGCGTCGCTCGGAAGCTTCGAGCTCATCGGGCGACGCCTGCTGCATGAACTTGAATTCGGAGCAACCGATATTGAGCTCTATCTGTCGCCGTCGAATGGCCAAGACTGACGTCTTACAGCGGCTCCAGTGCGAAAGGTTGGGAAGTACCTCGCTGCCTTCCTAGCGCCAGCAAAGCGCGGCCCGCCGATTCACCGCACTTGCCGATTTGCAGGTTGATCATTTCAGCGCCGCGCGGGAAACGGCAGAGAATAACAGCCGCCAACAAAAGCGAATGCATTTCGTTACATTCATAACCAATTATGACAATGAATTGATCGTCAGATGCGAATTGATCGCTTTTCTGATTTCAGAATAACCTATATTCTAGAAGAACCTTCAGTCGAATTGCGTCATGTTCGCATTCGCGTAATTCACGTTCCTTCGACCGTGTTCTGACAATCGCTGATTTGCCGGCCGTGTGTCAAGACCCAAGTCAGCGCTCTTCCTCAGTGGTCGAATTATCCCAACAGTAAATCGCGTAACGTGCATTTGTCGGTACAGCCGGTGAGGCCAGACGGCAGGGGTGCACGGTGTGAAGGCGGCGACTGTGGGAACCCCAAAGCCGCAGGGTAGTCCGAAGGCCAGAACCCCAGGGGGCGCCTGACGAAGGCGGTAGCTGGCAAACCGATACGGTCGTTCCCGATATCGGTCCTCGCAGGCTCCGGCGCGGCTCCAGTGGCCATGACGAACCCCGAGGCAAGGACCCACCATCTGACGGCACGCTTGGCTGTCGGATGGATGGGGGTCCTTTGCCTCGATCCACCTAACGCTCTCCAATGGCCATGATGACAGGGAGAGAGAAGAAAACAGTGAAAGACAGGCCCCTTTAGCCGACGTGACAAAATTTGGGGTCCGACTTTCGCGTGCACATTTTGCGTTTTGTAGCGTTCCCAAAATCTCGTCAGCAGTGTTTTCAGTCGCGTTGCGGATGTGTCGTCTGTCGCGTCGCGCGTGAAACGCCTGTGAAAAAATGCGGCGGCCGCAATTGCGAAATGGACCCGAAATGGGACCTGCACGCGGCGCCATTATCAGACAGGAAAGGAAAGCCAATGCGGATTGCAATTGTTCTCAATGAGCACGGTGAACCGGCCGAGTTTGCGGCGGATGGCGACATCGAGCTGCTGATCATCGATCCCAATTGTCCAACCGATCACGTGTACCGTTACGGCAGTGTCGATATCGGCGCTGACCGCGTCGATGCGTTGATCGATGGTCATCCGATCGGGCACGCCAACGATGCGCTCGCGGATCGGCACTGACCGCAGCGAACCGAGCGAACGGGCGCGCAAGACGGGGGTGGTGAGCCATGAGTTTTTCATCACCGTCTCGCGCGCGCGCATCATGGGCTGTTACTCAGCTGAGGGATGACCGACGCATGGACCCGAGCCGGCTGATCGCCCTGGTCAGAGCCACGCTCCGAGATGGCGCGGCGGCGAAAGAGAAACCGAACACAGGCCATCAAACCAAGCGCAACCACTCGGCTGCGCACCAGTGTGGCGCGCGAACGCGGGCCGGTCATCCCTGCCAACGCAAGGGGATTGGCCGCGGTGGTCGCTGCCCCAATCACGGCGGCTTATCAAGCGGAGCGCGGACGGAAGAAGGCCGGGCGCGGATCAGCCGCGCGCAGACACAGCGGTGGCGCACGTGGCGAGCACAGCATCAGCGCAACACGCGCGGCGTCGCGTCAGCGTAACACAGCCGACACCAACAACCGTCAATCTGGGGGCATTTCATCATGAACCAGGAGACCTCACTGACCACCGCGCCGTATCTGGCCAAGCTCAACGATGACCAGCGTCGCGCCGTCGAACACGGCGTCATCGGCCGCGGCGCCAATAGTGCACCACCGCTGCTGGTCATCGCCGGGGCCGGATCGGGCAAGACCAACACGCTGGCGCATCGCGTTGCGCATCTGATCGTCAACGGTGCCGATCCGGCACGCCTTCTGTTGCTGACGTTTTCACGCCGTGCCGCGGTCGAGATGGAGAGCCGCGCACAACGCATCGTCGCCGCCGCGCTCGGCACCCCGCACGGATCGGCGAGCATCGCGCTGCCGTGGGCGGGAACCTTTCATGCCATCGGGGCCCGCATCCTGCGCCAGTACGCAGCCGCCATCGGTCTCGAGCCCAGCTTCACCATTCACGACCGCGCGGACTCCGCCGATCTCATGGATTTGGTGCGCCATGAGTTGAAGCTGTCGGACACCGAAAAGCGCTTCCCAACCAAATCGACGTGCCTGCAGATCTACTCCCGCGCCGTCAACGCCACCGAACCGTTGGAGCAGGTGCTGCGCCAGCAGTTTCCTTGGTGCGCGGCGTGGGAGACCGAACTGCGGGCGCTATTTGACGCCTACGTCGCCGCCAAGCAGCGCCAGAAGGTACTCGATTACGACGATCTGCTGCTCTACTGGGCGGAACTGATGACGGTGCCGGAACTGGCCCGCGAGGTCGGCGGCCAGTTTGATCA
>JAFAFP010000036.1 GCA_023423415.1 Pseudomonadota bacterium
GGCTTACGCTGGCGCTCAGCCTTCATCAGATCGGTGTGCCGGTGCGTGTGTTCGAAAGCGTGCCGGAACTGAAGCCGCTGGGTGTCGGCATCAATGTGTTGCCGCATGCCTGTCGCGAACTGATCGAACTCGGTTTGCTCGAGCGGCTCGACGAAACCGGCATCCGCACCAAGGAACTGGCCTACTATTCCAAGCATGGCAGCCTGATCTGGACCGAGCCGCGTGGTCTCGACGCCGGTTACAACTGGCCGCAATTTTCGATCCATCGCGGCACGCTGCATCAATTGCTCCTCAACGTCGCGCGCGAACGCATCGGCGACGACAACATCCTCACCGGCCATCATCTTGCCGACTGGCAGGAAATGCCCAACGGCGTGCGCGCCCGTTTTACCGGTCGCGACGGTAGAACCATCGAGGAATGCGAAGGCTCGCTGCTGATCGGTGCTGACGGCATCCATTCGGCGATGCGCGCCAAGCTCTATCCCGATGAGGGGCTGCCAATCTGGAACGGCCGTATTCTGTGGCGCGGCATCACCGAGGCCGATCCGTTCCTGTCCGGCCGCACCATGATCATGGCGGGGCACGAGGTTTTGAAATTCGTCTGCTATCCGATCCTGCGTGACGCCTCGGAACGTGGACGGCCGATGATCAACTGGATCGCCGAGCGGCTGCTGCCGCCGGACTATCAATGGCGGCGCGAGGATTACAATCGCCAGGGTAATCTGGATGAGTTTCTGCCTTACTTTGAAAGCTGGAAGTTTGACTGGCTGGATGTGCCGGGGCTGATCCGCAATGCGCAGACCTGTTACGAATATCCGCTGGTCGATCGCGACCCGCTCGAACGCTGGACCTTCGGCCGGGTGACGCTGCTGGGCGATGCGGCGCATCCGATGTATCCGATCGGATCGAATGGTGCGTCGCAAGCCATCCTCGATGCCCGGGTGCTGGCGCGTGAAATTCTCGCCAAGGGCGAGACCGAGGCGGCGCTGCTGGCCTATGAAGACGAACGGCGACCTGCGACCACCAAACTGGTGCTGCTGAACAGGCAAAACGGCCCTGAACAGGTCATGCAACTGGTCGAAGAGCGTGCGCCCAGCGGCTTTGCGACCGTCACCGACGTGTTGTCGCAGCAGGAGCTGGAAGACATCGCCGCCAACTACAAGAGGGTGGCCGGTTTTCAGGTCGAGGCATTGAACGCGAAGCCGCCAATCGTGCCTGCTCCGCCGGTCGGCGCCAGCGCACGTTCGTTCGCGCCGGCGAAATAGCCGCGGCCGTCTGCACTTGCTGCATAGGGAACTCTTGCCTGCGCTTCTGATTGTAGTCGTACAATCAATGGTTTCAGAGCGGGAGGTTCATAATGGGCTGGTTTTCAGATGACATCGAAACGATGGAGCATCTGTTCGTTCACTCGCTTCAGGACATCTATTACGCCGAGCGGCGGATCGAGAAATCTCTGCCGGACATGATCGACAAGGCGTCGGACGGCGAATTGAAGCGCGCCTTCCAGATGCACCTCAGGCAGACCAAAGGTCAGATCAAGCGGCTGGAACAGGCCTTCAAGAAAATGGAGCGCACGCCGCAGGGTACGAGCTGCCCGGCGATCGACGGGATTCTGGAAGAGGCGCGCGAGATCGCGGGCGATGTCGGCGACAAGGTCGTGCTCAACGCTGCGTTGATCGCGGCTGCGCAGGCTGTGGAGCATTACGAGATCACGCGCTATGGCACGCTCACTGCGTGGGCCAAGCTGCTGGGTCACCCGGACGTCGCCAAGCTGCTTTACGCCAATCTGAAAGAGGAAAAGGCGACCGATAAAAAGTTGAACGACATCGCCAAGCGCAAGATCAACAAAAAGGCGCTGGCGCGGAAGCCGAAACAGCTCACCGTTGAGGAGCGTCTTGAAGAGGCGATGATCGGCATTCCGCCGCTGGGATGAGCGCGGTTGTCGCGAGCGTTCCTTGGCCCAAAGTCGCCAAGCAGACTAGTGCGCACTTATGAAGCGGGCGTGATTGGCCGGGGTTGATCGATGTCCGCTTTGCCCCCGTAGCGACGCATGGGTTGGAAGATCGCCCAGGCTGCTGCGAGCCAAGCATCGTCAATGCTGCTTGAATAGCCACGCGGGCTAAGTTTGAACGTCGAGGCTTTTCAATTCAGCGTTTGGGTGATGCGCTGGCCCCGCTTGCGCAACGTTGCTGAGCCAAATGGATGTCCAGTGGACGGAGGTTCAGGATCATCCTTTTCGCAGAATTTTATCCATTGCTTTTCCCTGCGCCAGTTCGTCGATGAGTTTATCCAGGTAGCGAATTTCTCGCATCGTTGGCTCCTTGATATCTTCCACTCGGACACCACACACCACGCCTTTAATCAAAGCTCGCGAAGGATTGATTTTAGGAGCTTTTGCAAAGAAGGTTTCAAAGTCAGTCTGTTTTTGCAGTTGAGTTTCCAGCTCCTTCTGACCATAGCCCGTCAGCCATGAGATGACCTGATTGACCTCTGCTTTTGTGCGTCCCTTTTTCTCTGCTTTCGCAACATAGAGCGGGTATACGCTTGCGAAGCTCGTTGTGTAGATACGGTGTTTTGCCATGAGTGCTCCAAGGGGCCTTGTTAGAGCATGTAAGGCCTGAGACGGGTGCAGGGCCGCTCCCGGGACACAGACCCGTGCATCGCTATGTCCGGGTTCAGTGCGAGTATCTGCGATCCGAACGCTATTGATGTAACTTGCTCGAATTCGGGTGCGCCAAAAGGTTACGGTAAGGTATGGGCGGCCTCAACGCTTTTGTCGCGCAGTGAATGCCGATATACGCTAGCGCTTTGACCCGATATTCAGATGGATACTGACAGGACAACGTCTGCTTTGGGTCATTCGCGACGGGTCGAACCAGTAGCATGTTGGGCACGCCCTAACTACGCTTCGATCTCCGCTCGGCGTCACGTCGATAGGCTTGACAGTGTCAATGTGGACGAGGCCGTCATTGGTACGGACGCGATAACGCTGCCACAGAAGTATGTCGTGTGTACGGCGATGATGTCATCGATAACCTGCGTGATGGCGCCATCTGAAACCGCCTCCGTCCACTCTTCCATTGTGGAAGTGCCGTTCCAAAGCCGCTCAAACAAGTTGTCTCGATCCATCTTGCTGTCTCGTCTTTTTGACGAAAGGCTCTACCGCTCACGGGGTAGAATGCAAGAATGAAACGTCGCAGGCGAGGTTGGTCCAATGACCGCTCATGAGACATTGCGGCAGGGCCGCGGTGCTTCGAGGCAGCCTTCTGTGCGAACGCTACATTGTTTCGCCACCGCGCGACAAAACCAAAAGATCACTCTTGGTTTTGTCCATCGCGGCGATCCGCGTTTTGTCGCGGCTATTCGCCGATAAGATCTGGCGAAAGGCAGTGGCCGTTATCGCCTGACTGCGCGACCAAGCGCGATCAGGATGCATGCGCCGATGAAGCCCGCAATCAGATAGCCCACCCATCCGCCGAGCCGAACGCCGAGCAGGCCGAACAGCCAGCCGGCGAGCGCCGCGCCGACGATGCCGAGCAGAATATTCATGAAGACGCCCATGCTGCTCTTCATGAATTGTTCGGCCAGCCATCCAGCGACACCGCCAATGATGATCGCGGCAATCCAACCGACTTGTGCACCTTCCATGACAGCCCCCCATGCTGATCCAGCGCCCTTGCGCGGAAATGAATCAGCGAAGCCTGTATCGGAACTCAAAAATCGTAAAGACGCAATCTGGGATCTGGATGTTTTGCGCAAAGGGGCCATTCACTGCCGTAACGTCGCGCCGCGGGAACGAATTTTGCCCCAGCACGTTACCTCGGATTGTTTTGTGCTTCAGGGCAAGCGTCCTGAAGCCCGTCATTTTGAGTGGGAGTTGAATGGCCAGGAAACAGGATAGTCCGGAAGTCGCTTCAGAAAAAGCTCTTGCGGTCGCCGAGTATGAAAAGGCTCAGAGGCGTGCACGCGATCAGCTCGCAAGACTGCGCGAGGAGCGATTGCAACGTGAGTCGGCAGATCGGGTGAAGCAGAAACGCCGCGCGTAAATTGTGCAGGCTGTGCCAGCCGAATCAGCGGAAGTCTTTCGCCGCGTGCGCAATCACCTTGCGCATGACGTTGGGAAATGCCTCGCCTTCAATCTCGTGCCCGGCGATCCAGCGCATGCCTTTTGGCGGACGGGAATTTTTCGTCACGTCAGTGCGATAAACCACAAGCTCCAGCGGAAAGTGCGTGAAGATGTGGTTCACCGCGCCGGCAACGCGGTGCCACTTCGCTTTGATCGGCGCATGAGCGGACGCATTCTGGTGATCGAAGTCGTGCGCCCATTCCGTTGTGGGTACTTCGGTCATCCCAGCAAGCAGGCCCTTCTCCGGGCGCGTGCGCGCGAGCAGCGCGCCATCTTCGCGCATCACCACGAAGGCTGCGCCGCGTCGAAGCCTGCCCTCGGCTTTTGTGATCTTGCGCGGGAAGGTCTCCTGATCGCCGCGCTCGCGCGCGATGCAAGGGTCGCTCCAGGGGCATAAAGCGCAGGCGGGTTTTTTCGGTGTGCAGATGGTGGCGCCGAGATCCATCATCGCCTGCGCGAAATCGCCGGCGCGCTTGTCCGGGGTCAGTGTTGCTGCCAGTGCGCGGATGGTCGGCTTGGATGCGGGGAGGGGGTCTTCGACGGCGAACAGCCGCGACACCACGCGCTCGATATTGCCATCCACCGGCGTCGCCTTGCGATCAAAGGCGATCGAGGCGATCGCGGCGGCAGTATAGGCGCCGATGCCGGGCAGTTTCAGGAGTTCTGCCTCGGTATCGGGAAATCTGCCGTTGTGGTTCGCAACAACGGTTCGAGCACAGGCATGAAGATTGCGAGCACGGGCGTAATAGCCCAGTCCCGCCCAGAGCTTCAGCACTTCTTCGAGCCTTACCGCGGCGAGATCGGCGACCGTCTGCCAGCGGTCGAGGAAGCGAGCATAGTATGGTCCGACCGCCTTCACCGTGGTCTGCTGCAGCATGATTTCCGACAGCCAGACGTGGTACGGGTCCGGCCGGATGCCGTTTTCGGCGCGCCACGGCAGTCTCCGCTTGTGGCGGTCATACCAGGCCAGCAGCGCAACGCTTGAAATCGCGAGCTTTTTCGGGGCTTTGCGCTTTGCTAGGGTCATGCGTCCGATGTGACAGAGGCGACAATCGTGAACAAGCCCAAGCTGCGTGCCCGTCCACTGGTGGATCTTACCAATGGCATCCTCGCGGAAAGCTTCCGCAAGCAGGGCTTTGCCTCGTCCGAGCTGGTGGTGCGCTGGGCGGTGATCGTCGGTGACGATGTCGCGGCCTGCGCAGAACCCCTGAAAATTCAATGGCCTCGCGGTCCCGAAAGCGAAGGCGCCATCCCCGGCACGCTGGTTTTGCGCGTCGAAGGACCGGCCGCGCTGGAGATCCAGCATATGTCCCACGTCATCCTGGAGCGGGTGAACCGGTATTTCGGCTGGCACGCCATCGACCGGATCGCGATCCGGCAGGCGCCGCTGCGGCGGCCGGAGCGAAAGCCCGACCGTAGCCTCGATCCGGCGCTCGTCCACAGCATTGCCGAGACGATGCCGGAGGCCGACGAGGGCCTGAAAATGGCCCTGTCCCGGCTTGGAGCGGCGGTGAAAACCGCCGCAATCAAGGGAAAATGACGTTAACTTGAGCGGTGGCGGAACCGGCCCGCCATTGCCACATTTGCCGTGACAAGGTAGCCCAAAGCGCAAATCTAAAGCTCGCACCCGCAGGAGTTCTCAGTGAGCATCACCCGTCGCCAATTCATCACCAGAACGACCGCTCTGGCGCTTATTCTCGCCGCCGGTTCTGCAGTCGATCTGCCATTGGTCGGCGATGCTCTGGCGCAGACCCCCAGCCCCGCTGATCTGGCACAGGCCGGCCCGCTTGGCGACGTCGTGGAGGGCAAAGCCGACGCTCCTGTGACCATCATCGAATATGCGTCGATGACCTGCGGGCACTGCGCCACATTCCACAACACCACCTATCCGGAGATGAAGAAGAAATACATCGACACCGGCAAGGTGAAGTACATCCTGCGCGAGTTCCCGCTCGATCCGCTGGCGGCGGCCGGCTTCATGCTGGCGCGTTGCGCGGGCAACGATAAATACTATCCAATGGTCGAGATGCTGTTCCAGAAGCAGAAGGACTGGGTGGTCCAGAACCCGATCCCGCCACTGCTCTCGCTGGCCAAGCAGGCGGGTTTCACACAGGAATCTTTCGAAGCCTGCCTGAAGGATCAGAAAACCCTTGAAGGCATCGAATCCGTGCGCACGCATGGCGCCGAGAAATTGGGCGTGAATTCCACGCCCACGTTCTTCATCAACGGTAAGGTCGTCCGTGGGGCGATGACAATGGAAGAGCTGGATAAACAACTGCAGCCGTTGCTGAAAAGCTGACGGCAGCCAGTTCCAGTTCGGGTCGCTGATTTCAGTGGCGTTAAGTCCGGATGAGCTTCGCAATTTGCGGGGCTTTTCGGCTTTTCGACCATTTTTCGCGGGAGAGCGGTTCCCGCAAGGTGTTGGGGGAAACCGGCTTTTCGGCTTGCCCTGCGCAGGTGCGCTCTCCATTCTCCGGCCTCCTGAAGGATTGCGTGAGCGATTCCTTTGAGGCGTGGACGCCACGGACACCACCATGGGCGTCGGTATTGGGAAGAAGAATACCAGCATGAAGCTGACGCGATTGCGGCTCATCGGCTTTAAGTCCTTCGTCGAGCCCACCGATTTCCTCATCGAGCCCGGTCTGACCGGCGTCGTCGGCCCGAATGGTTGCGGCAAGTCCAATCTTGTCGAAGCGCTGCGCTGGGTCATGGGCGAGAACTCGTACAAGTCCATGCGCGCGACCGACATGGATCAGGTGATCTTCGCCGGCAGCGGCCACCGTCCTGCGCGCAACAACGCCGAAGTGTCGATGGCGATCGACAACACGGACCACACCGCGCCTGCGGCCTATAACGAATTCGAGCAGCTCGAAGTCGCCCGTCGCATCGAGCGTGAACAGGGCTCGACCTATCGCATCAACGGCCGTGAAGTGCGCGCCCGCGACGTGCAGATTCTTTTTGCCGACGCATCGACAGGCGCGCGTTCGCCGGCGCTGGTCCATCAGGGTCGCATCGGTGAAATTATTCAGGCGAAGCCCGAGCAGCGTCGGCGCGTGCTGGAAGAGGCCGCCGGCATTTCCGGATTGCATGCGCGCCGCCATGAAGCGGAATTGCGTCTGCGTGCCGCCGAACAGAATCTGCAGCGCCTTGAAGACGTGATTGGCCAGCTTTCGTCGCAAATGGACGCGCTGAAGCGGCAGGCCAAGCAGGCCGTGCGTTATCGCACTGTCTCTGCGCAGGTTCGCAAGCAGGAAGCCACGCTGTTTCATCTGCGCTGGCTCAACGCCAAGACTGATCTCACTGAAGCCGAACGTGCAAAAGAGCAGGGCGTGCGCGATGTCGCCGCCGCAACGCTGGAGCAAGTCGAAGCTGCAAAGTTGCAGGAAGCGGCGTCCATCGCTCTACCTCCGCTGCGTGACGCCGAGGCACGTGCGGGAGCCGCGTTGCATCGACTCGTGGTCGCGCGTGAACAGCTCGATCGCGAAGAAACGCGTGCCAAGCAGCGGATTGCCGAGCTTGAACAGCGGGTGATTCAGCTCAACAACGACATTTCACGCGAGCGCAGGCTCGCCACCGACTCCGAAGGTGCGCTGGAGCGGCTGACCAACGAAGCAGCCGCGCTGCGGCGTGATCTTGAGTCCGGCGAAGGGCGCCGCGTCGAGGTCAACGAGCGGGTGGCCGAAGCCGACGCCGTTCTTTCCGAAGCGGAACAGGTGTTCGGCGAGCAGACCGGCCATCTCGCAGATCTCACGGCGCGTCGTAATGCCTTGGAATCGACCGCCCGCGCGCAGACTGATCGTCTGACAAAGCTCGAGCGCGAAATCGCAGACGTCGTTGCTGAATTCGCCAAGATCGATGCGGCGAGCCAGGGCGGCCCCGATCTCGAAGCGTTGGCGCAAGTTGTTGAAGATGCACAGCAGGCGATCATCGAGGCCGAGGAGATTGCGTTGCGCGCGGAAGCGGCGCATTCGGGCGCGCGTCAGGCCCTGGATGTCGAACGCGGACCACTCGCCGAAGCCGAGCGTCGCGCCAACAGGCTCGAGACCGAGGCGCGGACGTTGCGCAAGTTGCTGCATGTCGATTCCGGCAGCCTCTGGCCGTCGGTGATCGATAGCCTCACGGTGGCGAAAGGCTATGAAACCGCGCTGGGCGCTGCGCTTGGCGACGATCTCGAAGCACCGGTCGATCCGCGCGCACCGATGCGTTGGGCTGGCGCCGTCATCGATCCGACCGATCCGGCATTGCCCGAAGGTGTTGAACCGCTTGCCAATCATGTCACGGCGCCGGCTGAGCTGGATCGTCGGTTGCGTCAGATCGGCTTTGTCGATCGTGCCGATGTCGAACAGTTCTTGCCGCTGTTGAAGCCCGGTCAGCGCCTTGTCTCGCGCGAAGGCGATCTTTGGCGGTGGGACGGCTTCGCTGTCGCCGCCAACGCTCCGACTGGAGCGGCGCGTCGGCTCGCCGAACGTAATCGCCTGACCGAAATCGAGGGCGAACTCGATGCGGCGCGTGTCCATGCCGAGAACAAGCGGCAGGTGGTGGCGCAGGCGGAAGCCGAGGTGAAGGCGACCAACGAAGCTGAGGCTGCGGCCCGCAATCGCTGGCGCGAATTGCAACGCGAGGCCGACGCCGCGCGCGAGCGTCATGCCGCCGCTGAACGTGAGTTGACACACATCACCACGCGCCGTGCGGCTCTGACGGAGGCTCAAGCCCGCCTGAATGACAGCCGCGACGAAGCGGAGGCTGCGCGTGTCGAAGCTCATGTAGCCCTCGACGATCTCGCGCCCGTTGCGGAACTGGAAAGCCAGCTCAACGAGACGCGCAATCTGATCAGCACGCGTCGCGTGCAGGTCGCCGAAGTGCGCGCCGAAGCGCAAGCGCTGGCGCGGGAAGCCGAGATCGCCAAGAAACGTCTCGATGCAATTGCCGGTGAGCAGCAAGCCTGGATCGATACGCGCGAGCGAACCGCATCGCAGATCGAAGCCCTGGAAATCCGGCTGGCCGAGACGCAAGGCGAACGCGAGGAACTCGGCGATGCCCCGATCATTTTCGAAGAGAAACGGATTGCGCTGACCGACGAAGTGCAGACCGCGGAAGCGACAAAACGCGAAGCAAGCGACAAGCTTGCCGAGGGCGAGAACATTCTCAATGAAGTGAATCGCACTTTGCGTGCCTCGCTCGATGCGCTGAGTACGGCCCGCGAACAACTCGGCCGCTCGGAAGAACGTGGCGAGGGCGCGAAACGCCGCCTCTCAGACATCGAGCACGAAATCCGAGACATGCTGGAAGTCGAGCCGGACGGTGTCGCGGCGCTGGCGGAAATCACCGACGAAACCGCGTTGCCGAATGTCGGCGAAGTCGAAGCAGACTTGGAAAAATTGCGTCGCGAGCGCGAGCGGCTTGGCGCGGTCAATCTGCGTGCCGATGAGGAATTGACCGAAGTCGAAACCCAGCACACATCCCTGACAACCGAACGCGACGATCTGATCGAGGCGATCAAGCGCTTGCGTCAGGGTATCCAAAACCTCAATCGCGAGGCACGCGAGCGGCTTCTGGCTTCGTTTGAAGTGGTCAACAATCACTTCAAACGGCTGTTCAAGGAGCTGTTCGGCGGCGGCGAGGCGGAATTGCAGCTCATCGAGAGCGACGATCCGCTGGACGCCGGCCTTGAAATCATGGCCAAGCCTCCCGGCAAGAAGCTGCAGTCGCTTTCGCTCCTGTCCGGTGGTGAGCAGGCTCTGACGGCGATGGCCTTGATCTTCGCGGTGTTCCTCACCAATCCCGCGCCGATCTGCGTGCTGGACGAGGTAGACGCCCCGCTCGACGATCACAACGTCGAACGCTACTGCGATCTGCTGACCGAAATGACCCGTACGACGGACACCCGCTTTGTGATCATCACGCATAATCCGATCACCATGGCGCGGATGAATCGTCTCTATGGGGTGACCATGGCCGAGCGTGGCGTGTCGCAGCTCGTGTCGGTCGATCTGGAGGCGGCTGTGCAAATCCTCGATCAGGTCGGCGCGGCTTAGTCGGAGCCCAAGGGACTTTTTCCCTCCCCGCGAAGTGGTGGGGAGGGTCGGTTCGCATCGTGTCGCGATG
>JAFAFP010000041.1 GCA_023423415.1 Pseudomonadota bacterium
GCGCAATCTCGTCGAACGCTTCTTCAACAGGCTCAAGCACTTCCGACGCGTCGCTACACGTTACGACAAGACCGCACGCAACTTCCTCGCCGCCGTTCTCCTCGCTGCTACTCGCTTATGGGCTCGCCTTGAGTCCAGGACCTAGTGGACCGGGAACGACATCGGGCACATCTGATCGGCTGTCCTGCCAAGCGTGTCCCAATCCTGCCAGTTCGTCCAAGTTCGCTCTCCAACAGCCTGAGCGGCGGCCAAAAGTTCGGCGACATTGACGCCCTCGATGACCCGATCCCGCATGCAGACTTGTCCTCCGACGATGACGGTCATCACATCGTCGCCAATACCGCATTCAACCAGACTCTTAATCGGATCGCGCACGGGCCCAAACCGCATGTTTTGAATATCGATCGTTATTATGTCGGCCTTTGCGCCAGGCGCCAGACGGCCGATGTCGCTTCGCCCGAGCGAGCGCGCCCCGTTCAGCGTAGCGGCTTCAAAGACTTCGGCGGCGCTGGCGGCGCTTAGATCGTGCTCCAGCACCTTGCCGAAGTAAGACGCGGTTCGCATCTGCATGATCATGTCACGCGGATAGGTATCGCTGCCGAGTGAAATATTTATCCCGGCTTGACGGTACTTGGTCCAGGTATCGAGGAAACGGGCGCGGCGCACGAGATTGCAGGCGCAATGTGAAATCGTTGCTCCGTGCTCTCCCATCAACTTGATATCCCTACCGCCGCTATAAGCGAGGCGGCGGTAATCAGAGACGAAATTTCCATGCCCTATGTTGAGCATCGGTCCAAGATCGAGCAAACCGACATCGTCAAGACGCTCGATTGGCGTTCTTTGATGCTCTCGGAGTATGTCATAGAATTCATGGACGTTGTATGCGGCGTGGATGCACACTGGAAACCCCAGCTCGCGCGACAATCGTGCGGTTTCTCTGAGTTGTTCCCCTGAACAGGTTTCTACGCGCCGGGGTGCAAGGATTGCCTTGATGCGACCATCCGATGATCCATCGATCCCCTTTGAAAATGATACGGCATCCTTGAACGCCTTCGCGCCTGCTTCAAGATCAATCGCGCGGGTCAGACGTCCTCCGGGGCCACCAACCCAGCCGCCGAGGTCATAGCCGGCCCCCAGATAGGCTCTCGTGCCAATGCGCGATACGGCGGTTGCCAGCGCCTCCTGCATATGAACGGGCGCACCCATTTCGACGAAGGTCGTCACGCCGTTGCGGAGCAATTCCACCGCGGTAAACATTGCCCATGGGTCGCTCTTGTGGCGCAGTTTGTCTTCATCTGAGAAAAAGCGTGGATCGCCGCCAACGACAGTGCCCGCTCGCCCGACATCGAATTCAAGAAACGGCTGCCCGAAGTAATCGGGACGGCCGACGTCCGCGATCATCCGTTTCTGCGCCTGATATCCGGCATGTACATGCGTGTCTATAAAACCCGGACAGATCAGTCTTCCGGACGCATCGATCTCCGTGTGGACGTCGCCCTCGAAATTATGGCCGACGAACAATACGGTGTCTTTTTCAAAAACAACTTCCCCGTTTCTTATAAGGTAGTGCGACCCATTGTCGTGGCCAACGACCCATCCTCCGCGAATGCGCGTTTTCATATTGTATCCTGCTGGCATAGTATGACGTCTCGCGACGGGTTGGTTTTGTCAGACATCTAGTTCGGCATCAAGCCGGCCGCGGTCGCGATTTTCTTGTTGGCGGCAATCTCGTCTTGAATAAGTTTTCCAAATTCCTCTTTCGTCATCGGCATGTTTTCTGCGCCGAGTGTCTTGAATTTTTCCTGAATTAACGAGGTGGCGAGCGTCTTGGTAATTTCACGATTCAGGACCTCAATGATCGCAGGGGGCGTGTTCTTTGGCGCCATCATGCCGATCCAGAATTCATAATCTGAGTTCGGGAATCCGGCCTCCAGCGTCGTCGGAACGTTTGGCAGCGCGGTCGAGCGCGATGCAGAGCTGGTGGCGAGCGCCACCAGCTTCCCGTCTTGAAGCAGCGACAAAGCCGGCAACAGAGTACTGAACGAAAAGTCAATTCGTCCGGCCAGAACTTCAGTCAGTGCCTCCGGGGAGCCCTTATACGGAACATGGACAGCCTTGAAGCCTGCGCTCTGCAAGAATCTTTCGGCGTTTAGATGTGTGGCATTGCCAACTCCGCCTGAGCCATAGCTCATGGACTCCTTCTTGCCAGAATCGACAAATTCGGCAATTGACTTGTATCGCTTTGCACTTGACACAAACAGGATCGTGGGTTGCTTCGCCAACGCGATGACCGGAACAAAATCGTCAGCAGCGGAATAGGTCAGTTTTGAATACAGAGCAGGCGCCACGGTGTGGGACGATGAATGAATCAGAAACGTGTAGCCGTCTGGATCTGACTTTGCGGCCGCCGCTGCTCCGATTGTCCCGCCTGCCCCAACACGCGTTTCGATGATGAATGGTTGCCGCAGTTGTTTTGAAACTTGATCAAGAACCGCGCGTGCGATCACGTCGACCGCGCCGCCGGGACTGAAGGGGACGATGACTCTAACCGGACGAGTCGGCCAATCCTGAGCTTGAGCGGAATTTGCAACAATCAGCACTAAAGCTGAGGCAAGAAAAATCACTCTCTTCAGCATTTAGATTACCCTCTGCGTTAAGTCTGCATCACAACGGTTGAGTCGATGTTTTCAATCGAACTTGCCGATGTTGCGCGCTCTCCCACTGTCGGCAAAGCCAATGGCCGATACCTGCTCCGTATGCCGTAAGATGCCCCCAGGTCGGCTGGATCAAGCGATGTTCCAAGGCTCGTGAGTTCTTTGGTCGACCTCCGATAACGAGGACCCTGGCCCGTCGCTGATCCATCCAGCTTCCGGCAAATGTCGGCCAGCCGACCGGCGCACGGCGCTGGGCGAGTTTTGACAGCCCAGAATGCGCGGCTCGGAAAAGGGAGGGCCGATGATCTGCAATTGGACGCACCCCAGTCAATATAATTCTCAAGCCGCATGCCACTGATCAGATCCGGAAAACTCTTTTCGACTGGATAAGGAGTTACTGGGGTCGTGGGTGTCAGCAGGAAATCATATCGGGAGAGCACAGTGCGAAATTTCTTCCAGACGCTTGCCCGAACTGCGGCCCGCGCAATGTCTTCAACTGTAAGCTTCAACCCGTCACGCACATTGCCAGCAAGGTTCGGGCCAAACTCGTGCAACATCGACAGCCGTTCGAGTTGCTGACCCACCATCCATTGTCCTCGCAATGCTTTATAAGCGTCGATCTCTTCGGAAACATCGAAGACTATGTTCTCGACGATCGCGCCGTCGTCTTCCAAACGCCGCGCCGATGCGCGACAGAGATCGTCCACATCTCGGTCAACGCCGAGCCCGGAAATGTCCGACGCATACGCAATCCCCACACGCCTGGCACTATCCGTTCGCTCCACTTCGGTAAGCGCGCTTTGCCACGGCGGCATCGCCGACGCTGGCCAGAACGGGACGAGTCCAGTCATGCCGTCAAGCATCAGCGCCGCGTCTTCGGCTGATCGCGCTAGCGAGCCATGCACCTGACCGGCGTCCCAAAGCAAGCGCACACCGGTGGTGCGAACTCCTACGATGCCGCAGAATGATGCCGTAATACGGACGGAACAGCCGAAATCGGTGCCTTGCGCCAACGGCACCATGCCGCTTGCGACTGCAACCGCAGACCCGCCGGACGAACCGGTTGGACTCAACTCCGGATTCCACGGATTACGCGTCGTACCAAACAGCGTATTGACCGTATTCGCTCCCGTGGCGAATTCGGGCGTGTTGGTCTTTCCTAGGATGATGGCCCCCGCCCTGCGCAAGCGCGCGACAACCGCGGCGTCCTCAACTGATACGAAATCTTTGTACAACGGCGAACCGTAGGTTGTCCGTATACCAGAGGTGAGCGTGATATCCTTGATGACCACCGACAGCCCGTGCAGCAGGCCTAATTTCTCACCATGGGTGACCGCCGTTTGGGCGGCCTTTGCGGCTAAACGCGCCTTGTCTTTGGCGGCGATCGTTTCGAGATGCGCATCAAGCACCTCGACAGGAGCGATTTCCTCCTGCTTGATATGTGCGACCAATTCGACTGCGGAGGTGCGTGAGACATTCACCATGATGCGTAGGCACTCCGATTTTCGGGGCAAAGCTTTTCCCATCCGGCCAGGCCTGTCCAACAACAATTGATGATGCAGCTATCGGGCCGCCCGATAGCCTCCCTTCATTTCACACTTAGGCGGGCGAGAAATGGCATCACAGATCGAGCTTTGGATGGAGGTCAGGCAGATTCGCTATGCCCTTGCCGTCGCCAGCGAACGCAGCTTCACTAAGGCCGCCAACCGGCTCAACATCACCCAATCCGCGGTTTCCGAGCAGATAAAGCTGCTTGAGACCCGAATCGGATTTGACCTGTTCCGCCGCACCAGCCGGGGCATCGAGCAGACCGAACGCGGCCGGATGTTTCTCTGCGAGGCGCAACATGTCTTTTCCGACCTGATGAAGCTCGGCGATATTGCCCGCCGCCTCAGCGGAGCTGATGTCGAATCTCTCGTCGTCGGCATGGGATCCGGCTTGGCCCCGGCGCTGATCCCTCATCTGTTTCCGCGATCTTCCTTTCCGTCGAATCTTCATCTGGAGATTCGAACCACACCGACCCGGCTCGTTTTCGACGCGCTCTGCGAAGACAAGATTGACCTCGGGCTCGTAGCCGACGTCGGTCAGGATCGCGTGCCAACTGGCCTGGTTGGGACACCTGTGCTCACGCTCGACCTCGCATTGATCCTGCCCAAAGCCCACCCGCTGGCGGATGAGAATCGCAAAATCGACATCGCCATGCTCGCTCACGAGCCGATCATCATGAACGAGCTATCGATCGGCTACGGTCAAATCGTTCACAAGATGTTCACGGATCTGGACATTCAGCCCCGAATCCGCGCCATCGTTGACAATGTCGAAACCATCAAAATGATGGTTCAGACTGGAACCGGTATCGCGATTATCCCAAGAGGCTCGGCCGACGACGCCATCAAGCTGGGTTTGATTGAACAACGTCTAATCGGCAATGCTGCAACAATGACAATCAGTGCTTATTACTCCCGGCAAGCGCTATCCCGCCGTAAGAAGACCCTGATCAATTGGCTACTACAGCCGGCGAGTAAAGCCTGAGGTGACTAGACACCGTCAGTTGGAATGTACGGTCAGTTCAACGAAGAGCCGGCGTCAAATTTTTGACCATGCACGACGCCGCGATCACGCGGTCGATCGAAGAAGCTTCGTGATTGCTCTCGAGCTGTTCCCGATCGTAGACATAGTTCACCATGGTTCCGTGCGATTGCTTCAAGCCCTTCTCCGAAACATCCGCCAAATGAATGTGTTCGTGTCGCGCGCCGCCGGGCAATCGTCTGCATCAACTCTTTGAAGAAAGCACTCATCAGATGTCCCACAAGTCAATCGATTGCAGATCGATATTGGCAGCGAACCGACGGGCGAGCAGCGGGATGCTGCGCATCGCGGTGGTGTAAGCCACCGCAAATTTATTGGTTGCCGGATTGGCCGACACGCGGTCGAGCGCCACGAACAATCCCAGCGCCAGGCCGATGATGATGGTGAGCTGTATCGTCAGCCGGGCGCCGCTGCGGAGCGCGGATATCCCATCAACGAAAATGTCCCCACTGAAAATCTATGCCGCCCTCCGTTGGCCGTAACACCGCCTCCACGAGCGAGACGGCATTCGGCCCAATTATTCATACCCAGACGTTATTCGCCTGCATCGATGATGGCGATCACCGGGCCACCGCCATGCGGACCCTGGTGCATGGCATCGACCGAGACGAACACAGCCGGGTCGCCGATCGCCGCCGCGGCGACGCCGCCGACCGCCGCCTTGGAGTGGCGATGGTGATGCACGTCTGAATCGTCGAGCATGATCTGGCGACGGCCACGCAATTTGGCGCGATGATCGGCCTCGCACTTCATGAAGCAGTTGACGACTTTACCATTGAGATCGCTGGCGCGCGGACGCTCCGGCAGTTTAAGGCCGGCGTTGCGGATGGCTTCGTAGATGCCGTCGATGTCGAGCGCGTCCTTCATGACGCTGTGGCCGATCTTGTAGTGGCCGCCAGCGCCGGCCTTATTGCCGAGCAGCACGATCTGCGCGCAGTCGAGTTCGACGCCCGATGAACAGGACGCGACCGACGAATAGAGATCGAGATTGCGGCAGATCTCTTCCGCCTTCGGCATGGAGATTTCGCCGAGCGCGACGGCGATACCGAGGCCGGTGGTGCCGTTCGATACACCCATTGACTCGTGCACTTCGCAGAACACGTCCTGGCCGCGCGAATGCGCGTCCTGGGTGGTGTCGATAGTCAGGAGCGGCGTCTTGGTCTGCACGTAGTGCACGTCCTTCGGATCGGTGATGCCGGCATCCTTCATCGCACGACGCACACCTTCGGCGACCTTCTCAACCATCGCGGGACGGCCAATGTCTTCCGGCAGGATCTGCGGACTCAACGCCGTCCCGAGTACAAGCCGCGGCGCGTTGCCGCTGACTTTCTTGGATGTGCGAGCAAACACAGTGGCGTGCGGGGTGATGACGCCGTCGCAGCCGCCGGACCAGACCATTGGCACCTGACGGATCTGCTCTTCGCTGCGTTTTCCATGCTTGGCCAGAACGGCGCGGAACGCCTGGTCTGCAAGAATGCGGGTAAAATCGTTGATGCCGCCGTTGCCTTCCGTTTTGCCGATAACGGCCACCACCTCGTCGGCAGCGAACTGGCCCTTGCGGATGCACTGTTCGAGTCCCGAGGCATCGGCAACATTCTTCATTTCAATCTTGGCGACTTCGATGGTCATTGAGCAATCCTGTTCTACGAACGACATCGTCGTCACGCAGTTCGCGCGAACGATCTCCAGGCAATCCTCAAAAAATATACCATGAGTGTCCAACAATGTTTGCTTATGCGCACATCGGGAAATCCGATCCACATGTTCAGATCCTCCTATATTGTGTGATGCGGAAACAACGATACTGTGGCCTGCCCCTCGTCGCGATACCAAGGATTAAGTTAGAATCCGGCCGCTGTCGGTCAGCATCCGGGCTGACCGGAGCGCAGCGTAGGACAGCCCGGATGCTGACGGCAAGATCGTTTCGGGCGCAGGCGGCCGATAGCCGAGTGAAGAATGCGGCCTGATCGCATTGTAATGACGACGCCAGCGCTCGATCAGCACCTTCGCCTCGTGCAGGGTCGAGAACACTTCACCGGCCAATAGTTCGTCTCTGAGTTTAGAGTTGAAGCTCTCGCAATAACCATTCTCCCAAGGTGAGCCTGGTTCGATATACAATGTCGTCACACCGACATTGCCGAGCCACTGGCGTACGTTCCTGGTAACAAATTCCGGCCCATTGTCGGAACGAACATGCTCCGGTGGCCCGTGCACGATGAACAAGTCGGCCAGGCAGTGCAGCACGTCGTCGGATTCAAGCCCGCGTGCCACGACGATCGCCAGACAGCATGGCGTGAACTCGTCGATCACCGTCAGCATGCGGAATGCTCTCCCGTCCTGCGTGCGATCCTGCACAAAGTCATACGACCACACATGGTTGGGCCGCTCGGGCCGCAGACGGATGCAGGATCCATCGTTGAGCCAGAGACGGCCGCGTTTGGGTTGTCTTTTGGGCACTTTCAGCCCTTCCCGACGCCAGATCCGATAGACGCGCTTGACGCTCACCCGCCAGCCTTCGTCGACCAGCAACTGACGGATGCGACGATAGCCATACCGGACATACGTCGTGGCCAGGCGCACGATTGCCGCCGTCAGCTGTGCTTCATCATTGCGGATCCTGGGTCGCCGCCTCTGCGTCGCACGCGATTGCCCGACGACATGGCACGCGCGACGCTCCGAGACCGGCAGCTGCGAGCGCACGTGATCCACGCACGCTCGCTTGCGGAAAGGGCTCAGTATTTTCCCGTAAGGGCTTCCTTCAGGATGAGCTTGTCCAGCGTCAGCTCGGACACTGCCTTCTTCAACCGGTCGTTCTCACGCTCGAGCTCCTTCAATCGCTTGGCCTGATCAATCTTCAGGCCGCCATACTCACGCCGCCACTTGTAATAGCTCTGCTCCGACACGTCGATGCTTCGACAGATCTTGCCAACCGTCTCCCCTGGGAGATCCGCACCTCCGCTTCGCGCAGAAAGCCGATGATCTCCTCGGTCGATTTGCTTTTCCGTGCCATCTCCACGTCTCCATTCGAGAACTTGAAAATAGCCGGATTCGAACCTTTGCCGTGGCCTCACTTTGGGGAGGCAGGCCATCTTTGCAATTCCAATCATTGAGTATCAGCCAAGTTGCGTATGCCTTCCCGCCGAACATCCCATGCATGCCGGCTACGATCCTCATTTGTTGCTGCAGGAAGCAGACCTAATCCTGGTGGCCGATAGCGTTGTGCCCAGGATCCCTGAACGATCTCGCCCAAAAGACGGCACAAAGGTCGTTCATTTCGGAGTTGATCCGCTACACTGTGAGATCCCAATTCGTAGCTTCGAATGCGATCTCACCATTACATCCTCGGCAACGGAGCCACACCTGTCTGGAGACCATCGTCCTCTTGATTATCACAATTGAAGTTGGTCCGTAGAGCCCGCACGCGAATAAATTTTCATTCAGACGACGAAAACGCTCAGCACTGATAATCAACGCTGAGGCGCCGGCGATAGGTGCATTAAGATAAGCGCTTACCTCGGCGTCCGTCTGCGACCCAAACCATCTCGCGATGAAAAGCCTCGCGGGCCATACGCTCTTCGGCTTAGAGAAACGAGTGTTGAAATTCGATTACCGTGCCACTCGTAGTTTTTACGTCCGCAATATGCTTTTCGCCATTCTGCGCAGCATCAACTATTGCCTGCTAGGTTGCAGAAAACTCATTCCGGCGCCAACTTATGTCAAACGCCGCGCATTTGCGGCACCGGGATACGTCAGGCCGGAAGCAGTTTCATCTGCTGCAACGCGGCGTGACCGAGCGGACTATACGGGTTGGCCAGTGTTTCGATGACCTCGAAATGATTGTAGCCATCGCAACGCATGATTTGGGCCGGCTTGCCGGCCTTCGTCACGGCATCGGCAAAGTCGCGGCTCTGGCGCTGGAATTCAGGCGTCTCCAGCGATCCATAGGCGATCACGACCGGCGCGTTCAGCTTGTCGATATGACGCTGTGCGCTGAAGGCATTTTCGACCTCGTCGGAGATCGTCACGTAGGATGAGCGAGACGACAGCCGCACCGGCTTGAGGTCGTACATGCCGGATACCAGCACGCCGCCCTTGATGGTATCTTTCGGTAGGCCGAAATCCTTCTCCCAGTCGGTTACCATCACCCCACCGCCCAGATGGCATCCGGACGAATGGCCGGACAGATAGATCCGGCTGGCATCGCCGCCGAAGCTCGCGGCATTCTTGTAGGCCCAGGCGACGGCCCTGCGGCACTGCTCGACCATCGGCGCCAGATCGCCCTTGGTCTCGACCACATTGGTGAAATCGACCGAAATGTAATGCGCGCCGGCATTCACGAACATCTCGGCCGGGAAGCCGTAGAAGCTCGCCTGCTCCGCGCGCCACGCCCCGCCATGCAGGAAGATCTGGATCGGCGCATTGGCCTGCTTCGCGGGATAGAGGTCCATCCCCTCCACGGGCGACGAACCATAAGCGACCCGCTTCGGCGCACCGATGCGTGCGCGGGTTACGTCGCTGTTGGTCCGGTAGCGGCCGACGACCTGCTGCACATTCGGCGCATACTTGGCCTGGTTATAGGCGTCATCAAGCTGGGCCTGATCCATGTCGAGCCAGACCACCGGGCCCTTGGCCGGTGCGGCCGGCTGGCCGGACGCGGGAATCGAAGATGCGGCGAAAATGCTGCCAGTTCCGGTCATGAGGGTACGGCGGCTCAGTGCAAATGGAGTTGATGGGCGCAAGGCGGTGGCCTCCCGGCTTGAATGTCCAAGCCGATTAACAAACCGTGCGCAAGTACTTGCCAGAAAAACCCGTAGGCTCCGGCTGCACAGCCCATTGCGATAATAGCAATGGGCTGCCACTGATAAACGGCCGCATCATCGAATTAGCGTCAAGTATGCCGTCTGAAATGTCTGCTAACATATCGCGCTATTCAATCTTGAGCGCTTTCCTGCTGTCCGTGCCAACCCACCCGAAATGTGAAATATCGAATATTATCCCGTCGGGATCTTTCATCTTTCGTTCAAAGTTCCCTTTCTTCTCGTCGCCAAAATCGAAAAAGAACGCACCTCCGGCCTTCTCAATTCGCTCTTGAGTCTCCTTCAAATCATCTACCTGAAAGCCAAAATGATTTGCCCCCACGGCGTTCTCCGGGTCTGCTAGATCATTTCCGCGTGATCCCGAAAACTTTATAAGAGCCAGGTTAACAACTCCATCGCTGAGATAGAGAGCCGAACCGATGGGCATGTCTTCGCGTCCATGTCTCTTCAGGCCGAATACCTCTTCGTAGAATTTTGCTGACTTTTCGAGATCTCGAACGCAAACCGCGAAGTGTCTAAGACGCGCCATAGTTTCCTCCTTGACCTCAGATGATCAATTGCCGACATCTTCGCGGTTGCCCAACGTCCAACTGCAATACAAACCAACCTCCATCCTAAACTCGATTTTCGCTAGGCCCTACCAGTCGGGAATGGGTTGCGATCCGCAATTGCCGACAGCCCTCTTGCGAGGCTCTCAAACATAAATGTTCGCTGATCCCCGTATGCGGGGTCGCTTGCCAGATTGTTCAACTCGTTGGGGTCATTCCGAAAATCATACAGTTCTGTCCAATCTGTCTCTGTATAAATCGTTAAGCGATGCGTTCTGGTCAGCACAGACCTGGCGCGCACCGGATGAGTAAGCCCGAACGTTGCGGCATGACCATCCTCCTCGATAATAATTGAACGATCTCGCTGAGATTCCGCCCCATTAATAAATGGCAATAAACTCAATCCCTGCATACCGTAAAAGGGCGAAAGCCCCGCTCGCCCAAGAATTGTTGGCGCAAGATCAATAGTACTCGCAGGCATTGATATCGATTTTTGCACGGATTCTGACATTGGGTCGAACCAAATAAATGGTATTCGAATTAAGCCACGATAATGAAGAGCCGCCTTCAGAAGCAGACCGTGATCTCCCATGAAGTCACCGTGGTCAGACATGAAAATGACGATTGTTCGGTCCGACAGCCCTATCTCTGAAAGGCGCCGCATGATTCGACCAATGGAGTCATCGATCATGCTGATCATCCCGTAGGTAAGCGCTATAGCTTCGCGCGCTTCTCTCTCTGACACCGCAAATGGCGTGGTCGAATTTGTCACAGCACTGCCACCTACCCGCTGTCGGTGCAGAGCCTCAACGGGAGCAGTGCGTCCGTGGTTACTCAACAAGGAAACAGGCGCCGCCACATCGTTAGGATTGTACAAATCCCAATATCGTCCCGGCGGAGTGAATGGATGATGGGGATCGGGAAAAGAGCAGTGAATCATGAAGGGGCTATCCGGGGTTTCCCTTGTCGATTCGAGGTATTCAATTGTGCGCTCTTCTATGTAGCGTGTAGGATATAGCTCCTCAGGCACCCGAGTGCGGTAGGCTTGCGGTAAAATATATCGACTGTCTGAAATCGCATTCAAAGGTCCACGCAAGGCATCCGGCTGCGACGTTCGCTCACTCAGCCATCGGTAGTAATCTCCATGCACCATATCACCGTGCATGGTGCAAAGCTCGACATGATCAAAACCGTAATATGGGAGACTTACGCTGTGATTCTCATCTTTCGTCCAAAACCTAATGTCCTCAGAGTCGTAACGGCCGTCCTGCCATATTGTCTTGTCCGCCTCCAAAAGCGGATCGGGAGGAAGAGTTGCTAGCCCGCCCGCTTCAAAGCGCGTCACTTCAGGCGGCTTGCCTGACATGTTTTGTAAGTGAGCTTTTCCTATTAGCGCAGTTTTATATCCTGCTGCGCGGAGAAGATCGCACATCGTTGTTCGACGCAAGGGCAAGGGAATGCCGTTGCTTCTCACACCGTGAACACTTGGCATGCAGCCGGTCATTATTGATGCACGATTCGCCATACAAACTGGCGAGGCCACATAGAAATTATCAAAAATAGTTCCGAACTGGCCTATCGCGTCGATATTCGGCGTTCGAATAATATCGTTTCCATAGCAGCCGAGATGATCCGCACGCTGCTGATCCGTCGTGAAAAGAATGAAGTTAGGACGCATGATGTTATACTACTTAGCTTTGTCTTGATACGCAGTTGCTGCGTTTTTCCAATACGCTCGTTCTAATCTCAATGTCTCGGCGAACTCCGCCCCTGAGAGATTGACCAATTCAATTCCTAGAGCAGATAATTTTTGTTTGTATTCTGCGTCCGAGGTCATGGCCAATGCGGAGGTGGTTAAGCGATCAACGACTTTGGGCGGCGTACTGGATCTGACAAAAACGCCAAACCAGGGCATTGTGTTGATTTCCGAAAGACCAAGCTCCTTCATAGTCGGAACTTGCGGAAACGCAGCCAATCGCGTTGGAGATGTCGTCGCGATTGCCTTTACGTCTCCATTCTTCACGTAATGGGAGACAGCGCTCGCAACCACGATCATCATCTGAATTTCGCCAGCGAGCAAAGCAGCAATAGCTGGCCCACCACCCCTATAGGGGACGTGTACGATTTCGATCCCTAACTTGTTCTTCATCAACTCACCGGTCAAATGCATTTCGGTCCCAGCTCCAGCGGAGCCGAAGTTAATGCGCCCCGGCGCGTTCTTTGCCAAACGTACAAATTCGGGAAAGTTGTTGGCTTTCACGTCCTTATTGACGATTACTAACACTGGCTGGCGAACCGCCATTACAACAGGCAATAACTCTTTTTCAGGATCGTAACTTAAATCTGCTTGCAGAATTGGGGCTATTGCGATTGGCCCCTGTGCCGTGAATAACAGCGTGTAACCGTCTGGGTCGGACCGCGCGGCCGCTGCCGTGCCTATATTGCCTCCAGCTCCTCCGCGGTTCTCCACCACGATCGATTGGCCCAGTTGCTTTGATAGACCGTCGGCAAAGAGTCTCGCTGCCACATCTATGCCTCCACCCGCTGCATATGGAACGATTAGACGAACAGGTCGGCTTGGAAAATCTTCTGCGTATGATCTTTCTGATGTCAACGCAATAAGACACATTACAACACGTGCAATCACACTGATGGGCCAACATAGATGAGACCTTTGAATGATCTGCAAGCCGAACATCTGCATCACCACGTTTGAGCTGCAGCAATTTTCTTTCTAAAGTCGCGATTGTCCAATTGAAAAGTTTCATCGGCAATTTCTTTGGGTTATAATTCCCTATGCTTGCGAGAGATTTCAGATATTTCCTGGCGATAGTCGAACTCAATCACTTCGGACGGGCGGCCGCTTCGCTTGGGATTAGTCAGCCCGCGCTATCAAAAGGACTTCAACGCCTTGAAGAGATTTTAGGGATAGCTCTGCTGGAGAGATCTCGAAATGGCGTGACCGTTACGCCGGCGGGGCAACTTCTTGCCGAACGAGCGCGTGGTATTGTTCGAGATATCGACATAACGATTGATGACGTCCAGCAGTTGGCTGGGAGGACAAGAGGAGTCATTCGGGTAGGCACAGTATCAACAATAAGGGAACATATTTTACCAGCTGCCATCTCGAGATTTGCGAGTGATCATCCAGACATTCAGGTCGTCGCCGTATCAAACTGGTCAAGGCCGTTGCTCACACTTTTAGATGCTGGCGACATTGACGTTATAGTTAGCGGTCTGACCGCCCCGCTGAAAAATTCCCATTACATGTGCAGACCCCTGCTGAACGATAGCGTCGGAATTTCTTGCCGAAATGGTCATCCAATATTTAGCCAGCCAATCACTTTCAGTGCTATCGGTCGGTATAACTGGGCGCTAACGAACGCGCATTCTCCTATCCGGCAATGGTTAGAAGAAAGAATGGGATCTCTGCGGATGCAGCAACCACTTGCATCCCTGGAGACAGATTCCTTGTCCCTCATTCGCAACGTTGTTTTACGAAGCGACCTTCTCGGTTTTCTACCGCACCCGATTGCTCATCCGCTCATTCGGACTGGAGTGCTAAGGTGGGTACCTATTCAAAAGTTGGTTTGGCAGCGGACCATATACTCGATTATTAGATCTGATCGTCGAACATCTCATCTTATTTATTTGTTTTTGAAATACTTGAAACACTCGATCAAATCCAACGCTCCGGTCGAAAATTAGCCAATTTTACTTCATCTCGAATTGGATGAACTCGATCCCGGTCGGACGAGTCGGGCGCCGCTATTGGCAACACCAAGGCACCCCGTATCGTCGATCCGAATGTGATCGGCTGCCCCGAAGATTCGCGGTAGGGACGCCCGTTGCCGGGCGCGCGCGCCCCCTGTGTGTGCCGAAAACCTAAATCCGCACATAGTGGTGATGAAGTCCGCCGAGGATCGTACGTGAGGTGATACGCCCTGCTCGCTGGATCGGACGAGAGAACGGCGCGTCTTTACCAATGGCCGGTGAGTGCGGATTTCGTTGTAATAAGTCGCATAGGCGCGCAATACGCGGCGCAAGTGCGATTCTCCAAACACCATCACGTGGTCAAGACACTCGCGTCGAATCAGCCGTTCCGCATAGCCATTCTACCAAGGCGACGATCCGGCAAACCGCCGGATGAATTCGACTTCACTTTATCCGAGGATACAGACTTATTCGCACCTATCTTCCGAAACACAGACGGCGGGTCCACTTGGTCACTCAATGATGTTTGGCAGGAAGTCCAAGTGGCACTGAACCCCTTCAGCGACATTGCGAAGGGCGCACCACCGATTACACCCTCACGAGGTCATTGAACCACTCGCTGAGCAGAACCTTCGATTCCAGAAACATCCCGCAAAAGCTAAATAACGACAGAAAGGTGGTCCGCTCAATACGGAACAGGTGCGTCCGAAAGCTCGCATCCTGGACTTTGCCGTTTTGCAGACTCTGGCCATTTTTTCTGCGCCCATTTTACGATACCCGGGCTGAGGTAAGGGCAGAGTTTCGTAAAGGCCAAGGTGAGGCGCACGTTGGCGGCTTGGCTCTACCAAGTGCTCTACAAATGCAGAAACGACTTTCGGCACGGCAATCCCGTCGAGCGCAGCAATCTCATCCTCGCCACGCCGCAGCGGATGATCTTCGAATATGCCGCGCCGCTCTACCGCATTGCGCTGACAGCATTTCTCCCGCTCAGATACGACGTCACGATGCCATCGGTGCAAGACGCGCGCGCGTTTGGCGCCTATATCGCCGACCGCATGAACTTCATGGGTCCACAGAAATCCACGGAGGAAGCGCTCCTGACCGCGACGCGCCCGCCAGCGGGCAGCGACGCGCTCTTTCCGCTGGACTTCGACGCGGAAGAGAGCGTCAGTGGTGGCGAAAGGACCTGCCATGGAAGCCAATGCCCTCACCCTTGCGCTGATGATGCAGCTCACCCTGATGCGGGAACGACTGGATCAAGCCGCAAGTATCGGTCAGGCCGCTGAAGCGTGCGGGAAGGCGGGCAACATTCACAAAGCCGTCGAAATCGCCCTCGACATTGAACAACTCACTTACGAAGTGAATACGCTTCTCAATGCCACGAGCCTAATGAATCGAATCTGCCGTCAGTAAGCAGCGAATACTCCGATCTCCCTCCTCTCCGCCCGCGCAATGGTCTTGCGCTTTTGCGGGCTTGCGGTCGTGGCGGCCTGTGCCGCGGCCCCCATGAGAAGGAGATCGGGATGGCTAAGAAACACAAGACCACAACGAGTGCTGCGAAGTCCGTGCCAGCGCGAGGAACCCGCAAGAGGACCGTTGTTCGTAAAGCTGTTGTCCCCAAATCGCCAACCGCTTCACAGCCGAAGTCGGCTTCTCGGCGGCCGATCGATACGACATCGCGTTCGGCTTCAAGGCAACGACCGAAGCCGAAACCGCGCGCGGCTTCCAAGCAGGCCGCAGTCATCGCGATGTTAAGCCAGCCGCAGGGCACCAGCACCTCAGCCATCATCAAGGTGACCGGTTGGCAGCCACACTCGGTGCGGGGCTTCCTCGCCGGTGTGGTGTGCAAGAAGCTCGGCCTCACGCTGGAGTCCGAAAAGAAGGATGGCGAGGAACGTATCTATCGGATCGTTCCAGGCAAACCAGCCAACAAAGTAGATTTCGCACAGGCCGTGAATTGATCATGGCACGGCGTCTGCTCTCACCTCATTCGGCTCCGTCCGGTGGTCCGAGCACGCGTGAAGCGGCAGGAAGACCAACGCGCCCGACGCTGCCCCGGCGTTTGGTGTCTCTGGAACACGAGATCGCGCATCTGCGGGGTCTCGACCTGCGAGGCTTGCGGGCGCGCTGGCAGAGTGTGACGGGACGGCCAGCCCCCGCTCATCTGTCGCGACAATTGTTGTTCTCCGTGCTCGCCTACAGGATCCAGGCTGACACCATGGGCGATCTCGACGGCGAGACCATTCGCCTCCTGAAGAGCATCGCGGGCACAAAAGCAGATGGAGCGGTGACTTCGCTGACCGATGCCTATGACCAGCGCCGCGTACAGTTACTGGCGGGCAGTGTTCTTACGCGCGAATGGAACGGTCAGGTGCATCGGGTGATGGTCGCAGGCAACGGCTTCGTTTTCGAGGGCCGCAGCTATCGGAGTCTGTCAACGATCGCCCATGCCATCACCGGCACCAAATGGAATGGCCCGCGCTTCTTTGGCCTGCGCGACAGGACATCGGCCAGACCATGACCATTGCGAGCAAAGCGATCCGTTGCGCCATCTACACTCGCGTCTCCACCGATTCAGGGCTCGACCAGGAATTCAACTCGCTGGATGCGCAGTATGATGCTGCCTCGGCCTATATCCGCAGCCAGGCCCACGCGCATTGGACCGTGGTTCGAACCCGCTATGACGACGGCGGCTTCTCGGGCGGCTCAACCAACCGCCCGGCCCTGCAGGACCTGCTGGTCGATGTGAAGACCGGCAAGATCAATGTCATCGTGGTCTACAAAGTCGATAGGCTGACGCGGTCGCTGGCGGATTTTGCCAAACTGGTAGAACTGTTCGACACCCATGGCGTATCATTCGTCTCTGTCACCCAGCAGTTCAAC
>JAFAFP010000128.1 GCA_023423415.1 Pseudomonadota bacterium
GTTTGCGGCAGCCAATGGCCGGCCGCAAACACCCAAGTCTCGGATTTTTACGGCCTACTTCGACTTTTTGGCGACCTCTTGGGCCTTTTGGTAGCTCTCGATGACAGCCGCGTAGTTCGGCGCCACGAGGGCGTAAAGTTTTGCAAGTTCGGCCGCTTCCGGACGATTCCAGGTGCGGTGCGTCTCGGACAGCACGGCATTTGTCGATGTCGGAATGACTCCCGCCTGGGTGAAGCGAGCAAGCGTGGTCCGTGATGCCATTTCGCTCGGGTCGCCGGAGGCATCCATCACCGCATACACCTTGAAGCCGGCGGCTTTGGCATCGAGTGCAGGGAACATCACGCAGACGCTGGTCCAGACGCCGGCCATGATGAGCGTCTTTTTGCCGGTGGCGCGTACCGTCTTGACGAAGTCTTCGTTGTCCCAGGCGTTCACTTCGCCTTTGCGCGGAACGTAGACCGCATGCGGCGCGAATTGGTGGATTTCCGGCATGAGCGGCCCGTTCGGCCCGTTCGGTTCGGACGCCGTAGTGATGACCGGAATTTTGAGCAATGTCGCGAGTTTCGCGAGCATCACCGTGTTGGCGCGCAACTCGGTAACGCTGATGTCTTTCACGGTTTGAAAGAGACCCGCCTGGTGATCGAGCAGGAGGATCACGGCGTCGGACGTATCGATCAGAGCCTGGCCACCGCCGGATGGCAGCACACTTGATGACGCCGGTGTCGTTTGCGCCGCTGCGGGCGAAATGAGTGACTGGATGGCTATCGCCAGAATGACAGCAAGAGGGTGCAAGATGTTTTTCAATGGAAGTGACATGGCTTTTCCTTTCACGGTTCTTGCGGACGCGGCCAATCGACTTGCTCGCGCGCGCGCAACGAAATTTGTGTGCTCGACACAACGCGAGTGCATGATGCTTCGTTGCAGATTGTGATGCGCTGGTGCGGATTAGCCGATTGATTGTTGACGCGTGGCGCGCTTGAACTAGGGCCGAACGAACGTATTGGACAGTAGTAATCTGCGAGATACCGTGAGTGTTGCCAGAGGCGTAGTATCAGGTGAGATACCATGAGCGAAAAGATGCAGGCGCGACCAACGAAGAAGACCAAAGACAAGGAAGTGCTCGAGGGCGCAGGATGTGGTGTCGATTACTTTTTGAAATTTCTGGCGCGGGAATGGATGAGCGACATCGTGTGGACTTTGGCGCGCGAGGAGGTGATGCGATTTGGCGCGTTACGCCGCGCATTGCCGGGCGCCGTTTCCGCCCGTGTGTTGTCGGGCCGGCTGAAAGAACTTGAATCCTATGGGTTGGTGTCCCGGCACGATGCCCGTAAGCTGCCTCTCCATGTCGAATACAGACTGACGGAGGAAGGTAAGCTGCTCGACGCAGCGCTTCGCCGCAGTGAGATGCTTGCACAAGGCCTGAAGCAACCGGACCGCAAAGACTCGTAGTGCATCGAAGCACGGGCGCGATGTTTGACGAGATTGCATTCGCTCTTTCTGCTGCGGTTCTTGAGGATGCGGCACACAAATTGCTGGGTTGTTTTGCCGAATGCGCCAGGGAGGGTTGTGACGTGCCGCAATGGCGGTAACCTGTGCTGGCGCGGGAATCAGCGCTGAAAGAGGTATCGATCCGATGAAAGTTTGCTCTCGTTTGTTCCGAGTGGCTGCTGTCGCGGCTGCAATGTCTGTTCCGTTTGTGACACAGGCCAAGGCCCAGGATTGGCCCAATCGGGCGGTGACGCTGGTCATTCCATTTGCCGCCGGAAGCGCTTCGGATGTCGTCGGCCGTATCTTTGCGGCGCGGTTGTCGGAAGTTCTGGGGCAGCAGGTCGTCATCGAGAACGTGGGCGGCGCTGGTGGGACGATCGGGGTCGGTCGTGTCTCCAAGGCCGTACCCGACGGCTATCAGTTCGTGATGGGTGGCATCGACACCTTCGCCATGAGCAAAGCGCTTTACAAGAAGCTGCCTTACGATCCGGTCGGTGACTTCATGCCGGTCGCGCTGGTGGCAGAGCAGCCGATCATTCTGATGGTCCGCAAGGACCTGCCGGTGAAGAACTTCAAGGAGTTCGTTGCACACGCCAAGGCGAATGCCGGCAAGATGCAATATGGTTCGGCCGGTGTCGGTTCGGCCTCGCATCTCGGTTGTGCGCAATTGAATGCCGCGGCGGGGATCGACGCTGTGCATGTGCCGTACCGCGGCTCTGCTCCTGCAATGCAGGACGCGATGGCGGGGCGTATCGACTACATTTGCGCGCTTGGGGCCGCCGCCATTCCGCAGATGGAAAACAAGACTCTCAATCCGCTCGCGGCGCTGACCAAGGCGCGCTCGCCGCTTGCGCCGGATGTCCCGACCGCGATGGAATTGGGACTGAGCAATTTCGAAGCGCCGTTCTGGAGCGGCTTCTTTGTACCGAAAGGAACGCCGCAGGAGGTGATCGACAAGTTGCAGAAAGCGACTGTGGCGATGATCGAGACGCCGGTGCTGACCGATCGCCTCAAGAAAGTCGGCTCGACCTTCGTTCCGGTCGCGCAGGCCAACCCGGCTTATCTCAAGAAGTTTCTCGACGGCGAAATCGAGAAATGGGGTGCGACCATCAAGGCCAGCGGCGTCAGTCTCGATTGATATTTGATGTCGGTGCTTCCGCTACGGGCGGAGGCACCTTTTCAGAAACTGCGTGAGATCGTCGGTCACGAAATCCACGTGCTCGGCGTCTCGCCCTTCCAGTTCCCAATCCTCGCGGAATACTTCGCGCGTTCCTTCGGGCACCACCAGGACGGTGGTGATGCCGAGTGAATGGGGGACAGTGAGGTTGCGGGACAAATCTTCGAACATCGCCGATCTGGTCGGATCGACACCGTGACGCTCAAGGAATCGGTCGTAAGTCCTCGCCGAAGGCTTGGGTTCGAGTTCGGCGGCAACGATGTCGAACACATCCTCGAAATGCGAATGAATATCGAGCCGCCGCATAACGGCGTCGGCGTGCTTGCGCGTGCCGTTGGTGAGGATGAGCTTGCGGCCGGGCAGGTTTTCCAGCGCGGTGCCAAGTGCCGGATTGGGCAGGAGCGGCGAGTGGTCGATCTCGTGCACGAAATCCAGGAAATCATCCGGCCTCATGCCGTGCTCGGTCATCAGGCCGCGCATCGAAGTGCCATAGCGGCGATAGTAATCCTTCTGCAGGCGGAAAGCCTCGTCGTGGGCGATACTCAGGAAACTCGCGATGTAATCCTGAATGCGCTTGTCGACCTGCTGCCAGAGATTGAGGTGATGCGGGTAGAGCGTGTTGTCGAGATCGAAGATCCAAGTTTGGACGTGCGAGAAGGATTTTGTCATCTTGCCGTTATTGCTTGTCCCTCTCCCCGTTTACGGGGAGAGGGTGGCCTTCGCGCAGCGAAGGTCGGGTGAGGGGCGTGTCGGTCTGAAGATCTTTGAGGACCGTTTCAAGGACTCCGTCCCGATTTGACATCACGTCGTTGTTCCAAAATCTCAAAACTTTGTAGCCTTCCTTGGCGAGAAAGGCATCCCGCGTCTGATCACGCGAACTTTCGGAATGCTGACCTCCATCTATTTCGACGATCAGCCGGCGATCGCGGCATACAAAATCGACGATGTAGGGGCCTATCTCGTCCTGCCGGATGAATTTGTAGCCGCCCAAGCGCCAGTCGCGCAACGCGAGCCACATGCGCATTTCTGCGTCGGTCGAATTACGTCGCAGCCGACGTTGCCGTTTAACGGTGACGGAATTTGGTCCGCGCATGCCCCTCACCCGGCTCACACGCAGCCAAGTTTACGCTGGTTGCGTAAACTTGCCAGCGATGCTCGCCACCCTCTCCCCGCATGCGGGGGGAGGGAAAGGAGGAGCTACTGCAGTCCCCAGTTGGGCAGCGTCGGATCGAACCGCTTCACCATCGTTGCGCTGACGATATGATCGTCAAACTCCTTGGTGGCATCATTCGAGTTGTTGCGCAGGAAGCGATAATCCAGCCGCAGGTCGGCCTGTTTCCAGAAGAAGCCGGGGAGCAACGCCACCGCGCCGGGGATGATCAATGTGTCGTGGCGTTCCGCACCGGTCGCGACAACCACGTCATTGCGATAATCGCGCCAACTGACCGTCAGCGTTGCGCCAAGCGTCAGCCAGTCGAACGCCGTCTTGTAAACCTCGAGACGGCCGCCCCATTCGATATAAGCGCCCGGCTGGATTTCCGTGACCAGCGTATTCACGACGGCCCCGGAAATGTCGCTCCACAAGACATAAGGCGAAAAGATCACGACACTGCCGACGCCGAGCACATCGGGCTTCGCGAACCGAAGCCGTGCATCCGCGTACCAGCCATGCTGCGACGGGAAATAATCGTCGTAGGAGCGGTAAGCGGCGCGCAGGCGCAGCGCCGAATACAGGCCTTCATTGGTACCTTCAAAGGTGAGGGCGCCGGAGCCTTCGCCGTAATAGAAGCGGTCATGGAAATAGGAGGCGGCGGCGCCGAGCGACGGGGTGATGCTGAGCCCCGGCGTCACGTCGAAGATCGGACCGATTTCGCCGCCGGCATAAGCATAGTTCAGATCGCCGTAGCGGCCGTTCACCTGACCGGCGACGATGCCATTGGTGCGCCAGCGCTGGCCATTGATGTTGCGTTCGTCGCGCAAGGCGAGCGAGCCCTGTGTGAACCAGTCGCTCTTGCCGCCCGGCAAATAATAGAGCGGGTTCGATTCATAGCCGGTCCCCAGTTCCGCCGTGACCAGCGTGTATGACGGCTGCATCGCGCGGCGTACGCGCATCAAGCCGACCTTGCCTTCGAAATTGTTGGGATCGTTGACGAGAATGCGTTCGTACGCGGCCAGCGCCCAGCGCGGTTTACCGCTGTCTTCGGCCAGCTTGGCGAAGCGGAGGTTCAACTCCGTGTTGGCCGGCTCGCGCAGGATGCGCGCATACATCGCGTCCAGTTCGTCGGCGCGCACCGCCTCTGATCCGGTGACAATAAAAAACGTGGCCAGAAGCCACGCTAATCCCCGCTTCACATTCACGTCATTCCGCCCCAAATTTCACGCAACCCCGGGCCGCCGATTGAAAGCTTTGTGTAGCGCAATCAATGCGGGTCGGCTATGCAGAAAAAAGTGAGTGGAGATCGAACCTGTGGGCGTGGTCTGGCGACCACACTTTGATGTGCCGTGCCGGTAAAAAAGTAGCGAACGCCAATGTGCAAATCCTATTATTCACCGATTGCCGCTGTAATTGCTCTGTTCTGTTTGTTGCTTGAGAGCGCTCCCGCGTTCAGCGTGGATTCGAAAATCGGTGTCGCCTCCGCCGTGAAAAACCAGGTTCAAGGCCGCAATGCGCGCGCACTCGCGGCGGGCAGTGAGGTCTATGCCAATGAGCGTATCCGCACCGGCGACGCTGCGACCGCGCAACTTCTGTTTCTGGACAAGACGGTCCTCAGTGTCGGGCCGAAGGCCGAGCTGACGCTCGACAAGTTTGTCTATGATCCTAACCGCGGCGCTGGTCAGGTGGTGGTGAATGCGGTGCAGGGCTCGTTCCGTTTCGTGACCGGCTCACAGAATCCCAACAATTATTCGATCAAGACGCCGGTCGCGACGCTCGGCATTCGCGGCACCGTGATCGATCTTCTGGTGCAAAACGGACAAACCATCATTCTGCTGGTGGAGGGCGCGGTCAGCATCCGCATGACCAACGGCCAGACCTATCAGCTCACCAAGCCCGGCACGGCTTTCATTATCGGTGCGAACGGGCAGGTGAAGGGGCCGGTGCCGTGGGATGGCACGATCGTCAATGTTGCTGCTGGCGTGACCTTCCCGCTCTATGGCTGGGCTTTCACCGGCGATCCGCAGGAAACTCGCGTGCCGTTCAATCACATGAACCAGATCGACCAGATCAACGCGATCAACAGCCGGGCCTATGTGCCGCCGGTCCACCACAACCCGTATCCGTGCCAATATTGCTCGACCCCCTGACGATTGCGGGGGAGTCACGGGGCGGCACTCTAAGTGCCGGCTGCTTCGATCCTTGAGATCGTGTCGCCGGGCGCGATCGTCCCGCCTTCGATCACCTGCGCATAGACGCCGCAATCCATGTGCCCGAAGGTCTGCATCAGGGTCTTCGGGATTTCCATGTTGCGGATGCCGGTGCGCGGTTCGACATTGGTCGCCGCGCAGCGCACGATACGCTTGAACACTTTCAGCCGCACACCGCCGATGGCGAGTGTTTCGCCGAGCAACTCGAATTCGTGGAACGCCGGCCAGCCGTCGACCAGGAGATTGCCGCGAAAGCGCAGCGGATCGACCGGCGTGCCGACGGCATTTTCGATGGCGCGAACCGATCCAGCGTTGATGATCGACACCACCTTGGCCGCGACATCGGAAAAG
Organism: Pseudomonadota bacterium; assembly: GCA_023423415.1. Classification (GTDB taxonomy): domain Bacteria; phylum Pseudomonadota; class Alphaproteobacteria; order Rhizobiales; family Xanthobacteraceae; genus Pseudorhodoplanes. The sequence goes on from JAFAFP010000128.1 coordinate 6,380, forward strand.
CTGTGGCCGTCGCTCTGCAGGACTTTCGGTTGTCCTCGCAATTCGTCAGCGCTGTAGCGAGTAAAGAAATCCTCGATCGCCTGCCGGCCCTCCGGCGCGCGAAGGTCGCCGCGCGCTACCTCGGCCCCGTTCAGGCGAAGGGTCAGGATGTGCGTGGCCTCATCGAATCGGGTGTCGAGGGCGGCAAGCTGCTCGTTCCGCATCAGCATCAGGAAGCGCTGCTTCGGAAAGTGCTGGGGTGCGGCCGGGTCGAAGCCGGAGGGGCCATTCTCGATGGCGTAAATCCGGTCGGCCGGCAGCGTCAGGCCGGGAGCAAGGGTCACGCCGTCCATGCGCTCGGGCGAAAGTCCCTTCACCGGGTAGCGATAGATTGCTGAAATTCGAGCGTTCATGGCCCCGACTTGTTAACGGGCGGCGGAATTAGATGCCACGGAAATCGGACCGCCAGCCCGAAGGGGAAATTTATCCTGTCCCTCTACCGGCCGGAGGGGTGGTTTCTTACATCGGACTTGCGGACGCCCGGCCGGGGTCCGCCGGTATAGCTTTGTGTCTTTTGGTCCTCGCGGATCGTCGGCATGAGGCGAACCCAGATGCTCCGCAGGTGCCTCCTTGAGGGCCGCGGATCAGGCCGAGGGAGCGATATATGGACTTTGAAAAGTACACGGAGCGCGTGCGCGGCTTCATTCAATCTGCGCATTCTCTGGCCCTGCGCGAGGGCCATCCTCAATTCACCCCTGAACATCTTTTGAAAGTGCTGCTGGACGACCCGGAAGGGCTCTGCGCCGGTCTGATCGACCGCTCGGGCGGCAATGCCAAGCAGGCTCTGAAGGATGTCGAGGCGGCGCTGACCAAGCTGCCAAAGGTCTCGGGCGGCGGCGCGAGCCAGCCGCAGATGGCGCCGGCGCTGGCGCGTATCTTCGACCAAGCCGAGAAGATCGCGCAGAAGGCGGGCGACTCCTACGTCACCGTCGAGCGCCTGCTGCTGGCTTTCGCGATGGATCGCGAGACCGAGGCCGGCAAGATTCTGCAGAAGGCGGGCGTCACCGCGCAAAACCTGAATGCTGCGATCGAGTCGATCCGCAAGGGTCGCACGGCCGATACCGCGACCGCCGAAAACGCCTATGACGCACTGAAGAAGTATGCGCGCGACCTGACGCAGGCTGCGCGCGAGGGCAAGCTCGATCCGGTGATCGGCCGCGACGAGGAAATTCGCCGCACGATCCAGGTGCTGTCACGCCGGACCAAGAACAATCCGGTGCTGATCGGTGAGCCCGGCGTCGGTAAGACCGCAATCGTCGAGGGCCTGGCGCTGCGCATCGTCAATGGCGACGTGCCGGATTCGCTCGACGACAAGAAGCTGCTCGCGCTCGATATGGGCGCACTGATCGCCGGCGCGAAATATCGCGGCGAGTTCGAGGAGCGGTTGAAAGCCGTCCTGACCGAGGTCACTGCCTCGGACGGCCAGATCATCCTGTTCATCGACGAAATGCACACGCTGGTCGGTGCCGGCAAAGCCGATGGCGCGATGGATGCGTCCAACTTGCTCAAGCCTGCGCTTGCGCGGGGCGAACTGCATTGCGGCGGCGCGACCACGCTCGACTAATATCGCAAGCATGTCGAGAAGGACGCCGCTCTGGCGCGACGTTTCCAGCCGGTCTTCGTCGAAGAACCGACCGTTCAGGACACGATCTCGATCCTGCGCGGACTGAAGGACAAGTACGAAGCGCACCATAAGGTGAGGGTCGCTGACGCGGCCCTGGTCGCGGCTGCGACATTGTCGAACCGCTACATCACCGACCGCTTCTTGCCGGACAAGGCGATCGACCTTGTGGACGAGGCGGCGGCACGTCTGCGCATGCAGATCGATTCCAAGCCGGAAGAGCTCGACAATCTCGACCGCGAAATCGTGCGGCTGAAGATAGAGCAGGAGGCGCTCCGCAAGGAGAGCGATGCCGGCTCCAAGGAACGGTTGAAGCGGCTCGAAAAGGAGCTGGCCGATCTGGAGGAGGAAGCCGATGCGCTGACGGCGAAGTGGAAGTCCGAGAAGGACAAGCTCAGCCAGACCGCCGATCTGCAGAAAGAACTCGACAAGCTGAAGAACGAACTCGCGGATGCAACGCGCCGCGGCGACTATCAGCGCGCGGGCGAACTGCAATATGACCGCATTCCGAAGGTCGAACGGAAGCTGGCTGAGGTTGAAGCGCAAAGCGCTGCCGGCGCCGTGCTGGCCGAAGAGGCGGTGACCGCAAGCCACATCGCGCAGGTGGTGTCGCGCTGGACCGGCATCCCGGTTGACCGGATGATGGAAGGCGAGCGTGAGAAGCTGCTCAAGATGGAAGAGCAGATCACCAAACGCGTGATCGGACAGAAGGAAGCGGTGCGGGCGGTCTCGACCGCGGTGCGGCGTGCCCGTGCGGGATTGCAGGATCCGAACCGGCCGATCGGCTCGTTCATGTTCTTAGGTCCCACCGGCGTCGGCAAAACCGAGCTGACCAAGGCGCTGGCCGAATTCCTGTTCGACGACGAGCACGCGCTCGTGCGGATCGACATGTCGGAATACATGGAGAAGCATTCGGTTGCGCGGCTGATCGGTGCGCCTCCCGGCTATGTTGGTTACGAGGAGGGTGGTGCGCTCACCGAAGCGGTGCGGCGCCGGCCTTACCAGGTGATCCTGTTCGACGAGATCGAAAAGGCGCATCCGGACGTGTTCAACGTCCTGTTGCAGGTGCTCGACGACGGACGGCTCACCGACGGACAGGGCCGCACGGTCGATTTCCGCAACACCTTGATCGTGATGACGTCGAATCTCGGCGCCGAATTCCTGGTCAACCAGAAGGAAGGCGAGGATTCGGAGGCCGTGCGCGATCAGGTGATGGCGGTGGTGCGTTCAGCCTTCCGGCCGGAATTCCTCAACCGCGTCGACGAAATCCTCCTGTTCCACCGGCTGCGCCGCGAGGACATGGGGCGGATCGTCGATATCCAGTTGCAGCGTCTGCTCAAGCTGCTGGACGAGCGCAAGATCACGATCAAGCTCGAGCCGGATGCGCGCGAATGGCTGGCGGAGAAGGGTTACGATCCTGCCTATGGTGCGCGCCCGCTGAAGCGCGTGATCCAGAAGCAGCTTCAGGATCCGCTCGCCGAGCTGATTCTGTCCGGCAAGGTGAAGGACGGCGATGCCGTCAAAGTGTCAGTCGGAAAGCACGGACTGACGTTCAACGGCGAGGCCGTGCAGCAAGCGGCTTAGTCCGAAAGCGGGCAATTATCTTCCCTCTCCCCGCTGACGCGGGGCGAGGGAAGGCAGCCACGATTGTTGAGTTACCGTGTTGTCGTGCCGCTCTGCGCCACGCGAGGATTCGAGCGGGTCATCATGCCGTCGAGGCGATCGCGCTCGGTCTCGAACGCGGTGAGAAGCTGGTTTTCCAGCACGCGCCCGCGCGGCAGGCGGATACGCATCGGATCGACGAAGCGGCCATTGACCAGAATTTCGTAATGCAGATGCGCGCCGGTCGACAGGCCGGTGGAGCCGACGAAGCCGACCACCTGGCCTTGCCGCACCTTGACGCCCGGCTCCATGCCACGCGCATAAGCCGTCATGTGACCGTAGGCGGTTTCGTAGCCGTTGTTGTGCTTGATGCGGATGTACTTGCCGTAGCCGCCTTCCCAGCCGACTTTTTCGACCACGCCATTGCCGGCAGCGAAGATCGGCGTGCCGTTCGGCGCGGACCAGTCCACGCCGGTATGCATTTTGGCGTAACCGAGAATGGGATGACGCCGCACGCCGAAGCTGGAGCGCATGATGGCGTCGGTGGCGAGCGGCTTGCGCACCAGGAACTTCTTCGCGCTCTTGCCGGTCTCGTCATAGTAATCGACGATGTTGTCGTCCGGCGTCTGGAAACGATAGAATCTCTTCTGCTCGCCGCCGATGGTCAGTGCGGCAAACAGCACGTCGTTGCGCGTGTCTCCACCTGGCGTTTCATCTTCGCCGGCATACAGAACGTCGAATGCATCGCCTGGCTGGACCCGGCGCTGGAAATCCACATCATAGGAATAGATGCGGATCATGCTGTCGATCACCGAACGCGGGATCTGATTGCGAAGCGCGGTTTCGTAGATGCTGTGATAGAGGCGGACGCCGGTGCCGTCGTCGTCCTCTTCGTCGCGCGCTTCGGCGACGGCGGTGTTGTTCATCGCATTGACGTCAACCGAGACGTAGCGGCCGAGGTCGGACAGGGCGATGACCGCCTCAATCGCCGTGTCGTTGGCGACGATCACGCGCGCCGTCTGCTGCCGCTGGCTGCCGGGAATGTTCGACAGCAGGATGCGCAGGCGCAGGCCTTCTTTCAGGCCGTTGTCGCGGCCGCGCGATCCAAGCGCCGCGGCGATGGCCTTGATCTCCTCAGGCAGGGCACCGAGCTCGCGCAGGATCGAGCCGATATTGTCGCCCTTCTTGACGAAGATGGTGCGCTCGTTGGCGGCAACGCCCCCCGTGACCTGATTCGCTGTCTTGGGAAGAAGGGTGATGTTTTCCGGGACGATGCGCGCTTCGAAGCCGGCATAAGGGTCCGGAGTGCCTTCGGCGGCATAAGCCAGCGGCTGGTTCGGGGATAATCCGGCCACCGCGTATCGGGTGGTGTCGCGCGCGGTCCAGTTGGCGGCCTCGCGCACACTGGACAGGACTTCTTCGATCGGCAGAACGCCGGCGATTTTCGCGCGTGGCAGAATGGCCGAAAGGTCACGCTGCACGAATGAGACTTCGGCGTCCGGGACCGCATCGTTCGCGTTCTCCGCGACGGCCGTACTCTCAGTATCTGTCTCGGCGAGGAGTTTCTGCGGATTGAAGGAGGGAATCTTTGCCGAGAGTTCGGTGGTCCCCATCGCCAGATTCGACGAGACGCGCACGAACGGGCGCACCCGCACCACTTCGCGGTTGCCGGCGCGGCTGGTCATGGAAACGCGGATCACCTGACGCGCGGCATTTGTCTCACCGGCCGGGGGCAGGCGGTCGGCCTTGCGCGGCCCAGCCGGGCGATCCCCGCCGATGGCGCCTCGGAGGGCATTGTCCATGCGCTCGGGCAGGGCGGCGAAATGGGCTTCGCCATCAAGTGATGTAAAGACGGCGCCGCCCATCAGGGCTGCGCCGCACAGACCGGTCAGAATCGTTCCGGAAAACCATTGGGCCGAGACACGGCGGCGATCGACGGTGACGCCGGTGCCTCCGTCCACGGACAGCGGCGGCTCGTTGCCGAGATCGACGCGGTCGATCTCGCTCCTATGCCGGCTTGCCCCGCGCTTTCCGTGCTCCAATTCGTCGTCCCCTGAAGTCCAAGCGCGTCAAATTCCCGGACTTTCCGTTTCGTCCGGTTCGATTGTCGTCTGTGAGTTTTCCTCGCGCTTGGCGGTTCCCCCACCGGAATCCGAAGCAGCGGCACGATGCCGTGGCGGGGTAGTCGCGTCAATTGCCGGGTTACCGGCACTCGCGCGGCGTCACCGCCCACTTCGAACTCTAGAACCGGATTGGGCCCGCCCGGCCCGAAGAAAAAATTATCCCCACAAGATCTGTGCAGAACGGACGACGAATGTGGCTTGAGTGCGGCGTAGCGGGGCGGGGAAAACTTGAAAACGCGAGGTTTTATGCCCATTTCCTCGATGTCCGGGCTTTCTGCACTGCAGCGCGATTTTTTTGAATGTAATCGTGTTGACATGGAAAGGTCACCCGAATATATACCCCCTCACTGGCGCGGCGCACTGCTCTGAAGCGACGCCGGGCCGGACGAAGCACCTCACTGTTACAGTGAACCAAGCTTCCGATAGTTGTCGGAGGCAAAAAGTGCTTCGCTGAGTTTTTCCCCACCCATGTGGGGGTGGAGCCTCCCAGGCTCCGGGCTGTTTGAAAAGTGAATCAGAAGAAAGAGAAACGTGGACGGCGGATGTCCTTGCGGGCCGCTTCCGAAGATTGAAGTTCGCTTCGATCCAAGGTGCGGCCGAGACGAGAATATTCGGCGGTCTACGTTTTCAAGGAACATCGCTGGTCAAGCAATTGATCAGTGTATGGACCTCGTCAAAACGTGAATGACTAGCCGAGATCAAATCTCTTCAACTTGAGAGTTTGATCCTGGCTCAGAGCGAACGCTGGCGGCAGGCTTAACACATGCAAGTCGAGCGCCCCGCAAGGGGAGCGGCAGACGGGAGAGTAACACGTGGGAACGTACCTTTCAGTTCGGAACAACCAAGGGAAACTTTGGCTAATACCGGATACGCCCGTAAGGGGAAAGATTTATCGCTGAAAGATCGGCCCGCGTCTGATTAGCTAGTTGGTGGGGTAATGGCCCACCAAGGCGACGATCAGTAGCTGGTCTGAGAGGATGATCAGCCTCACTGGGACTGAGACACGGCCCAGACTCCTACGGGAGGCAGCAGTGGGGAATATTGGACAATGGGCGAAAGCCTGATCCAGCCATGCCGCGTGAGTGATGAAGGCCTTAGGGTTGTAAAGCTCTTTCG
>JAFAFP010000135.1 GCA_023423415.1 Pseudomonadota bacterium
GGGGCACACCCAGTCGCTGCACACCAATGCGCTCGATGAAGCCCTCGCCTTGCCGACGGATTTTTCCGCGCGCATCGCTCGCAATACCCAGATCCTGCTGCAGCAGGAATCAGGTACCACCCGCATCATCGATCCGTGGGGCGGCTCGTTCTACGTCGAGCGCCTGACCGCCGAGCTTGCCGAAAAGGCGTGGGGGCACATCCAGGAAGTCGAGGAACTCGGCGGCATGGCGAAAGCCATCGAAGCGTCGATCCCGAAACTGCGCATCGAGGAAGCCGCCGCCAAGACGCAGGCCCGGATCGATGCCGGCGTGCAATCCGTCATTGGCGTCAATAAGTACAGACCAACATCCGAGACGCAGATTGATGTCCTTAAAGTGGATAATTCGGCGGTCCGGACGCTGCAGATCGACAAGCTGTCGCGTTTAAAAAGGGAGCGCGACGCAAAGCAGGTCGAGAGCGCCCTCACCGCACTGACCAATGGCGCAACGCAGGGAGGCAACCTGTTGGCGCTCGCGGTGGACGCCGCGCGCGCCAAAGCCACGGTCGGCGAGATTTCATCGGCGCTCGAACAGGTGTTCGGGCGTCATCGCGCCGAGATCAAGGCGATTTCCGGCGTCTACAAACGGGAGGTCGGCGGCATGTCCGACAGCGTCGAGCGGGAGCACAAGCTCGGCTCGCAATTCGACGCCGACGAGGGCCGCAGGCCCCGCATTCTGGTCGCCAAGATCGGCCAGGATGGGCACGACCGCGGCCAGAAGGTCATCGCCTCGGCCTTTGCCGATCTTGGTTTCGACGTCGATATCGGTCCACTCTTCGCAACCTCAGCCGAGGCCGCGCGGCAGGCGGTGGAGAACGACGTGCATGTGCTCGGCGTCTCCTCGCTCGCAGCCGCGCATCTCACTCTCGTGCCGGAGCTGAAGGCCGAACTGACGAAGCAAGGCCGCGGCGACATCATGATCGTGGTCGGCGGCGTGGTCCCTCCGCAGGACTGGGACGCGGTAAAGGCCGCTGGAGCGGAAGCTATTTTCCCGCCTGGCACCGTGATCGCGGATGCTGCCGAAGACCTGATCGGCAAGCTCAACAAGCGGCTGGGTTACGGGCAAAAGGCGGCGGAGTAACGGTACGGAGTATGACCGGAACCGGTTGCATTCAGTGAACAACATGTCCGCACGCCTTGGGCCGGCCGGCACCACATCAGCGTTGTCAATCGCCATCCGTTCCGGCGATCGCGCGACGCTGGCGCGTGCCATTACGCTGATCGAAAGCAAGCGCGACGACCATCGCAAGCAGGCGCATCAACTGGTGCAGGACCTGCTGCCGCAGACCGGCAAAGCCATCCGCATCGGCATCACCGGCTCGCCCGGCGTCGGCAAATCGACCACCATCGACGCGCTCGGTAGCTATCTCACCGGCAAGGGCCACAAGGTTGCGGTGCTTGCCGTCGATCCGTCATCGACGCGCACCGGCGGCTCGATCCTCGGTGACAAGACGCGGATGGCGAAACTGTCGGCCGACGACAATGCCTTCATCCGTCCCTCGCCCTCCTCCGGTACGCTCGGCGGCGTCGCTGCGAAAACGCGCGAGACCATGCTGTTGTGCGAAGCTGCGGGCTACGACGTCATCCTGGTCGAAACCGTCGGCGTCGGTCAGTCGGAAACCACTGTCGCCGGTATGACGGATTTCTTTCTCCTACTGATGCTGCCCGGCGCTGGTGACGAATTGCAGGGTATCAAGAAAGGCGTGGTGGAGCTGGCCGACATGATCGCCGTCAACAAGGCTGATGGCGACAACATCAAACGCGCCAAGCAAGCGGCTGCGGAATATCGCGCGGCGCTGCATATCCTCAAGCCCGCGACCGAAAACTGGTCGCCGCCGGTGCTGACCTATTCGGCTTTGACCGGCGACGGTCTGCCCACGATATGGCAGAGCATCTGCGATTATCGGGACAAGATGTCAGCATCCGGGGAGCTGACCGCAAAACGCAAGCAGCAGCAGGTCACCTGGATGTGGTCGATGCTGGAAGAAAGACTATTCGCCAAGCTGCGCTCCGATCCCGAACTCAAGGGACGTCTGCCGCAGCTCGAGAGGGCGGTCGCGACTGGAAAACTGTCGCCGATGCTCGCGGTGGAAGAGATTGCCGACGCGATGGGATTGTGATGCCTCGCACGGCCAAGGCGAAGAAAACGAAGGCCGGCGTTGGACCGAAACGCTCCACCGCGCGCGCGACAACGCTAGGCATCAATCTGCTCATCACCGGCTTTGGTCCCTTCCCCGGCGCGCCGGACAATCCGACCGGCCCGTTGGTTCGCGCGCTGGCGCGCAGGTTGCGCGCGAACGGCAACAAGATGCAGATCGATACCCATGTGTTCTGCACAACATACGCTGCTGTCGATCGCGACCTGCCGCGTCTGATCGCGCGCAAGAAGCCGGATGCGCTGTTGATGTTCGGCCTTGCAGCCCGGTCGCGCGGGCTGAGAGTCGAGACGCAGGCGCGCAATCGTATCAACCGCTATCCCGATGCTGCAGGCGTCATCGCGGCAGCGCGCAAGATCGCGGACGACGCGCCGCGCACTATGCCAATCCGCGCGCCCAAAGCTACGTTGCTACGAGCGGCAATGTCGGGCAACTTGCCCGCGCGGCTTTCCGCCAATGCCGGAGATTATCTTTGCAATTATCTCTACTGGCATGCGCTGGAGGCCGCCAAGCGACCCGGCGGCCCGATACGCGCGGTTTTCATCCATGTGCCGCCCGTGGCTGCAGCAAAGGATACCCGCACCACCCGCACGATGAGCAATCTGGTCGTTGCGGCCGAGAGCGTCGCCAGCGCCTTGATCAAGGCGACCCGGCCGCGCCGTTAACCCTCTTCAATTAACCGTGCTTTTGCGGCGCAGGCCGGCGCGCGAGGTGCGCCATGACGCACTATGTTGGTGTGCATTCCGCACCTCCCGGAGCCTCGACATGAGCGTCAGCCGCCGCACTATCATCGCCGCGTCCGCCTTTGGCGCGGCCGCGACCGCAACGGCTGCGAATGCGGCAACGCCGAATGCGGCAGGCATTGACGCAAGCGATCTCGGCCTGAAACCGAACATTGCGGAGGAGCAGACCATGCTCCTCCAACGCGCGATCAATCGCGCAGCACAGGCGCAAACCCCCTTGATCCTGCCGCCGGGAATTTACCGGTGCGGCGAATTGCGCCTTCCATCGAACGCCAAGGTATTCGGTACACGCGGCACAACGCGCATTGAGCTGGCGCGTAATGCATCCTTGTTCACCTCGAACCGCGCCAACAACATCGACCTGACCGGGCTTGTTCTCGATGGCGGCAAAAAACGTCCCCTGGAAGGGCGGGCGCTTGTCCATCTCATCCAAGGCAATGGTATCCGCATCACAGATTGCGAGATCAACAACGCCGGCCGCAATGGCATTACGCTCGAAAGCGTCGGCGGCAGCGTCAGCGGGTGCACGATCCAGGACGCGGGGGATGGCGCCCTGTTCGCCATTAATTCGCAAGGTCTCATTATTTCCGGCAACGTGGTGCTGCGATCCGGCAATAACGGCATCCAGGTCTGGCGCTCATCCTTCGGAGACGATGGCACGCAGGTCATCGACAATCGCATCGAGGAAACGCGCGCCGATGCCGGCGGCGACGGACCATACGGAAACGGTATCAACGTCTATCGCGCCGGCAACGTGATGGTGCGCGGCAACCGCATCGACAAGGCGGCCTTCTCCGCCATTCGCGGCAATTCGGCATCGAATATCCAGATCACCGGCAACACCTGCACCCGCCTTGGCGAAGTTGCGATCTACTCGGAATTTTCGTTCGAGGGCGCGATGATCGCCAACAATACGGTGGATGGCGCAACTGTCGGCATTTCCGTCACCAACTTCGATGTCGGCGGCCGGCTCGCCGTTGTCACAGGCAATCTGCTGCGCAATCTCGGCCCACGCGCACAAGGAAAAGGCATCGGCATCAGCATCGACGCCGATAGCGTGGTCACGGGCAACGTGATCGAGAACGCACCGACGATCGGCATCGGCGTCGGCTACGGCCCCTATCTGCGTGATGTGATCGTCAGCAGCAATGTGATGCGCGGCACCGGCATCGGCATCGCCGTCAGCGTGGTGGAGGGTGCAGGCACCGCGATCATCACCGACAATCTGATCGCAACTCCCACCGACGGCGCCATTATCGGTATGGAATGGGAAAAGCGCGTCACCGGCGACATGGCGAAAGACGGCGTTGGACGTTATTCGCAATTGTCATTGAGCGGCAATCGCGTGCGGTGATCTGAGGTATCTTCTTGATCCTCCGCTCACAGCCGCCAAAGCCCGAATCCGGAGTTTAAGACCTCATTCCCGCCCCCGCGGGGACGAGCGGTTTCTGCCTGACGCAACATTAAATCCCGGAAAGCTTCGCGTTCACGCCATGGTTCGGACGTAAACCACTCCATATTTGATCGATCATGACGCAGCCGCTCGCTCCGAAACGCCGTTCGCGCCGCAAGCTCTTGATCATTTCGCTTTTCATTCTGTTCCTTCTGCCGGTCGCCGCACGCGCGGCGCTGTTCGCGTTCGAGGACAGTCCGAATAGCTGGCGCCATGCAGACTGGTCGAGCATTGGCGCCCTGCCCGCCGCATCGGCGCATCCTGACGCGCGCGTGCTGATCCTGTCCGGCCGCACCGGTGGATGGAAGGGCGTGGTCGCGGTCCATAGCTGGGTGGTGTTCAAGCGTGAGGGCGCAAAGAACTGGACGCGCTATGATGTGGTCGGCTGGGGCAATCCAATACGCCTCAATGGCTGGGCGCCAGATGGCCGCTGGTACGGCACCCCGCCGACCGTGATCGCCGACATCAAGGGCGTGCAAGCCGAAACCTTGATCCCGGCGATCGAGAAAGCCGTGAAGGATTACCGCTATGCCAATGCCGGCGACTATCGCCTATGGCCTGGCCCCAACAGCAATTCCTTTGTGGCCGCCGTATTGCGCGAAGTCCCGCAAATCCAGGTGACCATGCCGCCGAACGCGATCGGGCGCGATTTTCGGCCCGGCCCCTATGTCGGCTGGACCGATAGTGGAACGGGCCTCGAAGCCAATCTCTATGGCTTGCTCGGTGTGAAGGCCGGCTGGGTCGAAGGGCTTGAGGTGAATGTTCTGGGCCTTGTTGCCGGTCTCGACGTTCGCGATCCGGCGGTAAAATTGCCCGGTTTCGGCCGGATCGGCCTTTCGTCATCGACGGCGAATGCAGCGCTCGCGCCACAGCGCTAGCGGTTCCATCCTTTTACGTCCGGCGTTTTCACCCCGCTCATTCCCGCGAAAGGAAGAATCCAATAGTTTGGCGTCGGGTCCCCGCATTCGTGGGGACCAACAACGTGACATTGCGCCGGCCTGAAACCCCACTGCGCCGAGGTTTGGTAATTCTTTATCACCTCGGTGCAGAACAGGTATTGAATGCCCCGATTTCGCGACACGCCACCAACCCTTTCGATCATCGTGCCCGTGCTGAACCAGTCGCGGACGATGATCGACACGATGTCAGCTTTGAAGCCGTTTCGTCAGCGCGGCGCCGAGATCATTGTCGTCGATGGCGGCAGCGATGACGACACCGCCGTGCTGGCCCACCCCTTTGCCGATCGCGTCGTCAAAGGGCCGCGCGGCCGGGCCGCGCAGATGAACGAAGGCGCAAAAGTCGCCAGCGGTTTCATCTTCCTGTTCCTGCCGACCGACACCACCTTGCCCGCCGATGCCGATACCCAGGTGATGATTGGACGCGCGCGCGATACGTCCGTGTGGGGGCGCTTCGACATGCGGCTCACGGGGCGACACCCGCTTCTGCCAATCGTTGCGCGCCTCCTGAACCGGCGCTCGCGCAGTTCGGGTATCGCGAGCTGCGAGCAGGCGATCTTCGTTCAACGCGAAACATTCTTCCGCATCGGCGGCTTCACCGACATTCCAGTGATGGAAGATGTCGAGATATCGAAACGGCTGCGCGCGATCTCTCCGCCGATCTGCGTCACCTCGCGCGTCACCGTTCCGGCAAAACGCTTCGATCGCGACGGACTCTGGACGACGCTTCGCACGATGTGGATCATGCGCCTGCGATACCGCATGGGCATGAAGCCGGAGGAGATCCTGAAGCGGTATGTCGAACCGAAGCCGCGGCCTGCATCGGTCAAAACGCGCGAAAGTGGACGGCCGAGAGCCAGCGTCAATCCTCAAATGACCCCGCCAGCGGATCGCGCGTCGCGAGCTCAGGTTTCTGGCACGGAACGAAAAAAGACCGGGCCCAGTTCGGCCGGATCAAGACAAGTCCGCAAACGGACATAGCAGCGACGCGCAACCGCTTCCAAACCCGCCAAGCAGCCTGTTTTCAGGCCCGCTCCCTTTCAGCAAAGCGGGCCAGAACGATGAGCGATCACAGCCGGATGCGCAGCAGCGCCGCCAACTCGCCGACGATGCCGCGACGGAACAGCAGCACGCAAGCAACGAAGATGACGCCCTGGATCACCGTCACCCACTGATCGAGCGCGCTGAGATAGTTCTGCATCGCGATGATCACGAATGCGCCGGCGACGGGACCGAAGATGGTGCCGAGGCCGCCGACCAGCGTCATCAGAACCACCTCGCCGGACATGTGCCAGTTCACGTCGGTGAGCGACGCAAGCTGGAATACGATCGCCTTGGTCGAACCGGCGAGACCTGCGAGCGCCGCCGACAGCACAAAAGCGACCAGCTTGTAACGGTCAGTCTTGTAGCCGAGCGAAATCGCGCGCGCTTCATTCTCCCGGATGGCTTTCAGGACCTCGCCGAACGGCGAATGGATGATGCGATAGATCAGCAGAAAACCAATCAGGAAAATGCCGAGCACCATCGCGTAAAGCACATTCGTGTTCGAAAGCTCGAATATGCCGAACAGGCGCCCGCGCGGCACCGCCTGAATGCCGTCCTCGCCGCCGGTGAAAGGTGCCTGCAGCGCAAAGAAATACATCATCTGCGCCAGCGCCAATGTGACCATCGCAAAATAGATGCCCTGCCGGCGGATGGCGAGCGATCCGGCAATCAACCCGAACAACGCTGCGGCTGCCGTGCCGCCGAGGATCGCCAATTCCGGTGACAATGGCGGCAATGGAATCGTGAGCCACTGCCAGCCTCCCGCCCAGTACGGCAGCTTGATCGTGCCGACCTTGGCCAGATGCGCGCAGACATAGCTCGCCCAGCCGAAATACAGCGCATGACCAAATGAAAGCAGCCCGCCATAACCGATCAGCAGATTAAAAGCGCAGGCGAACAGCGCGAAACACAGGGCCTGCATGACGATCAGCGGATAGGTCACGAACGGCGCGATCAGCAGCAGCGCGACCATGATGACAAACGCGATCGGAATGGCGTAGCTGCGGGGCTGCTCGGTCGCGGTCAGCTTGGGATTGACGTGCTCCATATCACGCCCCCCGTCCGAACAGGCCCGCGGGGCGGATCAGAAGCACAATCGCCATGATAACAAAAATCACCGTATTGGAGGCTTCGGGGAAAAACACCTTGGTCAAGCCTTCGATGACACCGAGGCCGAAGCCAGTCACGATCGCGCCCATGATCGAGCCCATGCCGCCAATGACCACCACGGCGAACACGACGATGATGAGATCAGCGCCCATTTGCGGCGAGACGTTATAGATCGGCGCCGCCATGACGCCGGCCAAAGCCGCCAGACCAACGCCGAAGCCATAGGTCAGCGTGATCATGCGCGGCACATTGATGCCGAACGAGCGAACCAGCGTCGGGTTCTCCGTCGCCGCGCGCAGATAGCCGCCAAGCCGCGTGCGCTCAATCATGAACCAGGTGGCAAGGCAAATGACGAGCGAAAAGCAGACGACCCAGGCGCGATAGATCGGCAGGTACATGAAGCCGAGATTGATGCCGCCCTGCAGGGACTCAGGCACCGCATATGGCATGCCCGACGCGCCGAAGTAGTTTCGGAACACACCCTCGATGATCAGAGCCAGACCGAATGTGAGCAACAGCCCGTAGAGATGATCGAGCTTGTAAAGCCATTGCAGGAACAGCCGCTCGATGGCAATGCCGGTCAGGCCGACTGCGATCGGCGCGATGACCAGCGCGGCCCAGTAGTTGAGGCCAAGGTATTGCAGCAGGAAGAACGCGCAGAACGCGCCCATCATGTACTGCGCCCCATGCGAAAAATTGATGATGTTGAGCATGCCGAAAATCACGGCAAGGCCGAGACTGAGCACGGCATAAAACGAACCATTGATCAGCCCGATCAGAAGCTGACCGAATAACGCCTGCGACGGAATGCCGAAAATTTCGAACATAAAGTTTCTCAACCCCTCGGTACGAAGCGGGTGGGATCTGCTTTCAAATCCAGCAATGATCCCACCCGGCTCGCATTCGCTCGCCACCCTCCCCCTTTCAGGGGGAGGGATAATCAAAATCACTTCTGCAACGCCCGGCCCGCCCAAAGCTTCGGGCCCGCGCGCTGATATTGCGG
>JAFAFP010000209.1 GCA_023423415.1 Pseudomonadota bacterium
TGCGGCGGACCATTCGGCCCGCCGCCCACTCGATATGCCTGATGGATAGGCGATTTGCAAGCTTCTGCTGCGGCAAAACCTGACATGTTTTTACGGTGTCAGAAGCCTGTAGAAGCCGTCGCCTGACTCCCGCCGGGCGCGGATCGGGCCGCCGATCTCACGTGCGATGTTATGGGCGATTGGCAGGCGATAGTGAAGCGGATCCCAGTAATTGGAGTCCTTCGTCGTCAGCGGCGAGGCGAACCGCCAGTCCGCAACGATCGCACCATGCTTCCTGCCGATCAGGCCGATGCGCTGCTTGCACTCGTCTTCGATCGCCGCGCCGCGGCTGCCGGGCGCCGGCTGGGCGGCAACGTGGACCGGCATGAACACGAGAATCTTCTCGGTGGACGCGGGCAAGTCGGCGAGCGTCGCCTCAAGCCAATCGAGCGCCGGGAACCGAAGCGCGGCGCGTTCGGCCGATGATAGGACGACGGGAGCGCTCGTCGAAGGCGGCTCCCTGCGCCCCGCCGAGCGGATATGGGCGCGCGCCCGCTTCAGATCATACTGCTCCTCGGGCGGCACGAACACTCCGAATCCGTCGTAGCGGACCCGCTCCGGATAGAGATTGAGCTTGTTGCCCACCATGCGTCCGGCGATTTCCAGTGTGCCGGCGTTCAGAAGGTAGAGGAGGTCGTTCGCCGGGTTGTCGTCGTAGAGCCATTGCGGAAATCCGCGCGGGGTGACCCGCGACCTGTCGGCGTCGCGATCGCACCAGACTGAGTCGATGCCGATAATCAGAACTTTGGGCGGCCCGGCTTTCCAGCCGAAGAAAGACACGACCTCCGCCTGCTCCCACGCGGTCATGGAATCCATCGCCAGATTGGCAAAGCGGGTGCCAAACGCGGCATTGAGAATGGACGGATCGATGAGGCGGGAGGTGGATGTGCCGACGATGACGGAATCGAACCGTTTGCTGCGGATGATCTGCGGATACATGTAGCGCTGGCTGATGCTGACGATGCGCCGCTCCATCGGCAGCGAAAACGGTACGACATCGTAGGGATCGACCAGAACGACGAACAGGTAGAGCGAGCCAACGCCGCCAACGAAGATCGCCATGAACCACGTGCAGAAGCGGCGCCACTCCGATCCTTGTGTCACTCCTTTAGACGGAGGCTGTTCGATGGACGGAAACTGTTCCATGGCTCAGAATTGGAAATAAATGAAGTTGAGCGGGGCGCCGCGTCCGACCTCGAGTACGCAGTAGATTGACAGGCTTGCTGCAGCCACGGCCATCCACGGTTGCGGTTTGGTGAAGCGATCGATGATCTCGTGGGCGGACGGTACGAGTGCCGAAACCGCAGCTGACACCATGAGGAGCGTCCCGCCGGTGAAGCTTCCGCCAAATCCGTTTGCGCCCGTCATCGCGAGCAGTACGGCCTTCGCGGTCCCGAAATCAGACGCGCGGAAGATCACCCAGCCGACAATCACGAACAGCATCGTTATCGCCCAGGCGACGGGAGCGGGGAGTGGCCGTTGAAGATTTTGCCAGCCGTGACACAGCATCAGCCCGACGCCGTGCCAAACACCCCAAACAATGAAGGTCCAGCCGGCCCCATGCCAAAGGCCGCACGTGAACATCGTCGCCAGGGTCGCAAAGGCAAATCGCGGAAAGCCCTTTCGGCTGCCACCAAGCGGGATGTAAAGATAATCGCGCAGAAAGATTGATAGCGAGATATGCCATCGGCGCCAGAAGTCGCGCAAACTCGTTGCAAGATAGGGGCGGCGGAAATTCTCCGGAAGCGTCAGTCCGAACAAAAGCGCGATTCCGATCGCCATTTCCGTGTAAGCCGAGAAATCCAGAAATAGTTGAAAGCTGAAGCCAAGCGCCGCGTTCCACGCCTCGGCAAAGCTCAAGACGGTTTCGCCCGCACGTTTGAACAGCGGGTCGACGATCGGGCCGAGTTTGTCAGCCAGCAAAACCTTCTTCGCGAAGCCGAGCGTGAGCAGCGTGAGGCCGATGCCGATCCGGCGAGGCAAAACGTCGCGCCACGGGTCCAGTGCGAATTGCGGAATGAGTTCGTTGTGACGAACGATCGGGCCGGCGATCAGATGCGGGAAGACGATGACGAATAGCGCGAATGGCCGATACGGATAGATCGGCGCATCCTTTCGCATCCGGTCGACGAGGTAGGAGATCAACTGGAAAGAGAAAAAGCTGATGCCGATCGGCAGAATGATGTCGGCGCGCGGCAGGCCCAGGCCGATGGCAGCTTCGACATTCGATACAAGGAAGTCGAGATACTTGAATGTCGCGAGCGACGCCAGATTCAGAACGACGCCCAGCACCAGCGGCCATCGGGCTTTCAGGCGGGCATGCAGCAAGGCCAGCAGCCATGTCGCCGTCACTTGTCCGACGAGAAGTGGAATGAACCGCACGTCCCACCAGCCGTAAAACACCAGCGAAGCCGCCAGCAAGGTCCATTGCCGCGCGGCCGCCGATTGGCCGACGGCGTAGTAGACCAGCACCGTGAGGGGTAAAAAAACCAGAAGAAAAACTTGAGATTGAAAAAGCATGCAGTTTCCGGTTGCCGAGCCCCTGAAGGCACCGAAAGAAATCGATCACGGTGGTATTGTAGGCTTGGCGATATTTCCAGCAAGGCGTCCGCGGCAGCGGTGCTGGAAGACGCCGGTATGGCAGAACTTCTCTCGCTTTATTCCAGTCGCAAGGGTACTCCACTCCCACTGGCGACGAATGAGGGGCTCGGGATTGAGACTGGGCGGGAAGCGTAGGGGTCAGGGCACCGTTGGGGTGTGCCAGTAGTCCTCAACGCATTGAAATCATTGGTTGAATCTGTCGACTAACGCGCCATTTCGTCGAGGTCGGCCGGCCGGCTGGCTGAAATCTTGATTTCCGGTGGCTTTCGCAGTAGTTAAGCCGCTTCGCTCAGCGGCCCGGCAACGGACTTCCGCGGCGAAGAGCATCCGACAACGAGGGCTCAAGTCGGCTCGTTCCTTGGAAATGGGATCGGGCCACGAAAAAGCTCGTTTGAACACCGGCAAGGTCGATGGCGAAGTTCAGTCCGTTCAAGTTCCTGCAGGAAGTGCGCGCCGAGACCGAAAAGGTCACGTGGCCATCCCGTCGCGAGACGGCCATTACCACCGCCATGGTGTTCGTCATGGTTGCGGTATCGGCGATCTTCTTTCTGCTGGCCGATCAGGCAATTCGCCTGTTCATCACGACGATTCTCGGTCTGGCGCGCTGACTTTCGCTGCTGAAAAAAGATTTTAGAGAACTCTGACCGAAAGACTTTGGAAGAAGAGATATGGCCAAGCGCTGGTATATCGTTCACGCCTACTCGAATTTCGAGAACAAGGTCGCTGAGTCCATTCGCGAGCAGGCCAAGCAGCGCGGCCTGACCGAGCAGTTCGAGGAAGTGCTGGTCCCGAAGGAAAAGGTCACCGAAGTGCGCCGCGGCCGCAAGGTCGATACCGAGCGCAAGTTCTTCCCGGGCTATGTGCTGGTGAAGGTCGATCTGACCGACGAGGCTTATCACCTGATCAAGAATACCCCGAAGGTCACGGGCTTTCTTGGTGCGGACAACAAGCCGATGCCGATCTCGGATGCCGAGGCGGGCCGTTTGCTGCAGCAGGTGCAGGAAGGAATTGATCGTCCGAAGCCGTCGATGTCGTTCGAAGTCGGCGAACAGGTCCGTGTGTCCGATGGTCCGTTTGCGTCGTTCAACGGCGTGGTGGAAGAAGTGGACGAGGATCGTGCCCGCGTGAAGGTCGCAGTGTCGATCTTCGGTCGCGCGACACCTGTCGAACTCGAGTTCGGACAGGTGGAGAAGGTTGCGTAATTTGTCATGCCCGGGTTTGCCGGGCATCCATCGTAAGGCTCTTTCGTAAGATGGATCGCCGGGGCAGCCCGGCGATGATGGAGAAAGAAAGAGCAAGCACCGTGGGAGGTGAGGGCGGCCGCCAACCGTCCAACAACTGCACCACGGCACCTGAACCGGGCCGGCAACGGCTCAAACAACAGGAGTAATGCATGGCAAAGAAGATTACCGGCTATGTGAAATTGCAGGTGCCGGCCGGCGCCGCCAATCCGTCGCCGCCGATCGGCCCCGCGCTTGGCCAGCGCGGTCTGAACATCATGGAATTCTGCAAGGCTTTTAACGCGCAGACCGCCAAGCTCGAAAAGAACATGCCGATCCCGGTCACCATCACGGTGTATCAGGACCGCTCGTTCACCTTCGAGATGAAGCAGGCGCCCGTGTCCTACTTCATCAAGAAGGCCGTCAAGATCGACAAGGGCTCGAAGGCTCCGGGTCGCGACAAGGCCGGCAAGATCACGCAGGCGCAGATCAAGGAAATCGCCGAGCAGAAGATGAAGGATCTGAACTGCGACACCGTCGAGGCCGCAGCGAAGATGATCGCAGGCTCCGCCCGTTCGATGGGCATCGAAGTGGTGGGAGGCTGATCATGGCTTTTGTAGGCAAGCGCGCGAAGAAGATCAGCGAAGGCATCGATCGCAACAAGCTCTACACGCTCGATGAAGCCGTGAAGATGATCAAGGACCGCGCCCAGGCGAAGTTCGACGAGACCATCGAAGTGGCGATGAATCTCGGCGTCGATCCGCGTCACGCCGATCAGATGGTGCGTGGCGTCGTCACGCTGCCGAGCGGCTCGGGCCGCACCCAGCGCGTGGGCGTGTTCGCACGCGGCGCGAAGGCGGATGAGGCGAAGGCTGCCGGCGCCGATGTTGTCGGTGCGGAAGATCTGTTCGAAAAGGTCAACAACGGCGAGATCAATTTCGATCGTTGTATCGCGACCCCGGACATGATGCCGTTGGTCGGCCGTCTTGGTAAGGTGCTCGGCCCGCGCGGCATGATGCCGAACCCGAAGGTTGGCACTGTGACCATGGACATCGCCAACGCCGTGAAGGGCGCCAAGGGCGGTTCGGTCGAGTTCCGCGTCGAGAAGGCGGGCATTGTTCAGGCTGGCGTCGGCAAGGCGTCGTTTGCGGCCGATGCGCTCGTTGCGAACATCAAGGCGTTCGCCGATGCCGTGCAGAAGGCGAAGCCGGCTGGTGCCAAGGGTACCTACGTGCAGAAGGTATCGTTGTCGTCGACGATGGGCCCGGGCGTGAAGATCGAACCAAACACGGTTCTCGGCAGCTGATATTGCGATCAAGTGGAACGGAAAAAACCCGGCAGAGATGCCGGGTTTTTTTATGCGGAAGAACGATGGTTTTTCTCGATGTGAGTTTATCCCGACGGTCCGCACAATTTGCGTGAAAACCAAAATCTAATCCGCAAGGCGTCAGATTTTTTCTCAATGCTCTGGCGATTTGAGGACCGCTGTCTACATCCGTTCCAATCAGTCCTGGTTCTGGAGAGAACGCATGGCGGCCTACTCGTTGCGGATCAACGGGCAAACTAGAAATGTCGACGTACTGCCTGATACGCCCTTGTTGTGGGTCATCAGGGATGACGCCGGTTTAACGGGAACGAAGTTCGGGTGCGGGATCGCGCAATGCGGTGCCTGCACGATCTTCGTGGATGGTAGCCCGACGCGCTCTTGTCAGTTGCTGGTGTCCGATGTCGGCGACAGCGAGATCACGACCATCGAAGGAATTAACGGCCGGGAGGCTGAAGCGGTGCAGAAGGCTTGGGTTGCACGCGATGTGCCGCAATGCGGCTATTGCCAGTCAGGCCAGGTCATGAGCGCCGTGGCGCTGTTGCAGGAGAACAAGAAGCCGAGCGACGAGGACATCGACAACGCGATGAGCGGCAATCTCTGCCGCTGCGCAACCTATGTCCGCATTCGTGCGGCCATCCATGACGCAGCCAAGTCGCTGGAGGGCTGACGCATGACGATCCATCAGCGCAATCTGTCGCGCCGGTCGATGCTTCAGGGCATGGCCGGGCTAGTCATCGCTTTCCATCTGCCGCGTGAGGCTTCCGCACAATCGGGTGCTGCGTCGGTTTTCCGTCCTGACGGAAAGGCGGCGGTGTTTGCGCCCAATGCGTTTATTCGCGTCGGCGCTGACAACACCGTCACGATATTATCGAAGCATATCGAGTTCGGGCAGGGTCCGTTCACGGGTCTCGCCACCATCGTTGCCGAAGAACTCGATGCCGACTGGTCGCAGATGCGGGCCGAGCATGCGCCCGCGGATGCGAAGCTCTACAACAACATTGCGTTCGGTCCGGTCCAGGGGACTGGCGGTTCGACGGCCATCGCCAATTCCTACGATCAGTTGCGCATGGCGGGTGCGACCGCGCGCGCGATGCTGGTGCAGGCCGCGAGCGCATCATGGAAAGTGCCCGCATCCGAGATCATCGCGGAGCGCGGCGTGTTGCGCCACATGGCCACCAAACGCGAGGCGACCTTTGGTCAGATGGCGACTGCTGCAGCAAAGCTGCCCGCGCCGGACAATGTGAAGCTGAAAGATCCGACCAACTTCAAGCTGATCGGCCGCGAAGGCGCGGTTCACAAGCTCGACGTGCCAAGCAAGGTCAACGGCACGGCGCAATTCACCATCGATATCCATGAGCCGGACATGCTCACGGTGGTGGTCGCGCATCCCGACAGTTTCGGTGCAACGGTCGCGCGCGTTGACGATGCCGAAGCCCGCAAGGTGCAGGGCGTTGTCGATGTGAAAGTGCTGCCGAGCGGTGTTGCGGTCTATGCCAATGGCATGTGGCCGGCGCTGAAGGCGCGCAATCTGCTCAAGATCACGTGGGACGACAGCAAGGCCGAGAAGCGCAGCACGCAGCAATTGCTCGACGAATACCGCGCATTGTCACGCAAGCCGGGTGCGGTGGCCGGCAAGCATGGCGATGCGGAGGCGGCATTGTCGAAAGCCGGCAAGGTGATCGAAGTGGAGTATGTTTTCCCGTATCTCGCGCATGCGCCGATGGAGCCACTCGACGGCTATATACGCTATGACGATCAGGGCGCGTTTGTGCGCCTCGGCAGTCAGATTCAAACGCTTGATCAGGCCACCATCGCCCGCGTGCTGGGATTGAAGCCGGACCAGGTGCGGCTCGAAACGTTGCTCGCCGGCGGCAGCTTCGGCCGGAGGGCGCAACCCGCGTCGCAATTTGCGGCAGAACTCGCAATGGCGGCCAAGGCCGTCGGGCCCAACCGCCCGGTGAAGCTCGTCTGGACACGTGAGGACGATTTGCGCGGCGGTTTCTACCGGCCGCTATTCGTGCACCGCCTCCGCGGCGCCGTGCAGGACGGCAAGATCATTGCGTGGTCGAATACCGTGGTTGGACAGTCTTTCCTGAAAGGCTCGCCTTTCGAGGGACTGATCAAGGACGGAATCGACGGCACATCGGTCGAAGGCGCTCGGGAAATTCCTTATGAGGTTGCGAATTTCCAATGCGATCTGCACACGACCGATGTTGGCGTGCCGACCTTATGGTGGCGCTCGGTCGGTCACACCCATACCGGCTACGCCGTCGAGTGCTTTGTCGATGAATTGCTGCAGGCCGCAGACAAGGATCCGGTGGCCGGCCGGCTCGAGCTGATGACCAAGCATCCTCGCGCAGCGAATGTCCTACGTGCTGTCGCGGAACTGGCGAAGTGGAGCGGACCGGGGCCGGTCAACGGGCGGGCGCGCGGTGTTGCGGTGGTGGAGAGTTTCAACACCTTCGTCGCCCAGATCGCGGAAGTGTCTGACGGCGGCAATGACGGTCCGCGTGTTCATAAGGTGTGGTGCGCAGTCGATTGCGGTCTCGCTGTCAATCCCGATGTCATCCGTGCGCAGATCGAAGGCGGCATTGGCTATGGTCTCGGTCACGTGTTGTTCGCGGAGGTGACTCTCGATCAGGGCCGGCCGGTGCAGACCAATTTCGACACTTATCGCTCGTTGCGCATCAACGAGATGCCCCAGGTCGAAGTTGCGATTGTGCCCTCAACGGAGAAACCGACCGGTGTCGGCGAACCTGGTGTGCCGCCGATCGGCCCGGCCGTGGCCAATGCGATGGCTCGGCTGGGTCTCGGTCGGCCGCGGCAATTGCCGTTTGCGAAAGGGACCGTGTAACGGCGTCATGGTGAAACTGCAGCCGGTCGCGGCTGCAGTTTTGGCCATTTTGGATAGCAGCGCCGTGCTATCTCTTGCGGTATGCTGTTCATCGTATTCGCGTCACCGTACTCGCGGTATGTCTACGCGGCCAGTTCGACCGCGATTGCTGTTGGCTCCGGCTCATGCGCTGCCAATCGGGTGTGCGTTGAATCCGCCCAGTTGGCGAGGTTGATGACGCGGCCTGTTTCCTTTGGCGCACCATTCCCGGTCCAGACCGGCTCCACAATGCTCAGCCCCTGATTGTCCAGAAAGAATGTGTGCTCACCAAATAGATCAGTGAGTTCCGACATGACCGGATGACTCTCCGGTATCGCTTGCGCCGGGAACTGGTCGAGTGTTCGCTGCACCTGTTGCGGTGTCAGTTTCATGACAATCTCCTCTCAGCATTTCTCTTCCCAAAAACGGCGATGCGTTTCGCTCTAAACGACGCCCCAGTACGGGAGCATCACGACCGACGTAGGAGAAGAGCAGCTCCATTCAAGAAATAAGGCGGATTTCGAATGAATTGGGCGATCGCGACATGACTAAACCGCATATGCGGCAGGCGCATTGAAGCCGTTAGCGGAACTGCAAAACATTTACGCAGCAGCAGGTGCGATTGTTGCGATGGTCCAGGAACATTTGCTGTGATGGATGTTTGACGGTTGTTGCCCGCTGGGGGTGCGAGCACGAGTTCCCGATCAGGGCCGTGCGAATGAAGAACTTACCTGAACGCACGGAGACAAACATGCGTGTAGTGGCTTGTGTCGCGATCGTAGGACTTGCGGGATCGCTGATGGTTCATTCCGCAAGTTATGCAAATGCGCAGTCAATACCGTCGACGCAATCGGAAACATCGTCGCCCAGTGCCATCGCACCGTCGGATCTGTCGGACCAAAAACTTGACGCCGTTGCGACCGCTCTCGAGCGGATCACCAAGGTGGATCAGGAATATTCTCAGCAGATCGCAGCGGCGTCGACATCGGATCGTCAGCGCATCCTTGAGGAAGCGAACAGCGTGATGACGAAAGCTGTCACCGATCAGGGATTGTCGGTGGAGGAATACAGCAAGATCATCGAGGTTGCCTCGAATGATGCGGGCCTCCGCCAGAAAATCCTGCAGCGGATTCCATCTGCGCGACGGTAATCGTTAGAGAAAGAAGGTAGCGCGGTTCCGGCCGCGCTGCCTATATCGTCGGGAAACGCGCGCAGCTTGGCCTTGGGAATGGACACCGCCACCGAAGAGGCAGGAAATTTATGTCTCGCGCAGCGCACGAGCCAAAAGCCGGTGTATACTTGGCCAGCTTATCAGACTGCGACGTCACTTTGGCTCGTCTGCACACGCAGGGACCTGAACCGGTGGTCGGTATTGAATCGAAGCTACGGCCAGACATCGCACCAAAGACGGAGGCCGATTCCCTTTTAGGCCCGGCAGCATCGGAGGCAATGCGCTATCTGGCTTCAATTGCTATGACCGCCGCCGCAGCGGTGGTGGCTATAGCTGTCGAAAGCAAGGTGACGATACCCAACCTGTCGCTCGTATTCGTGGTGCCGGTAATCATCGCGGGCGCCAGCCTCGGCTTGGGTCCGTCGCTTTGTGCGGCGATACTTGGTGCTCTGGCCTTCAATTTCTTTCTGACAGAACCTCGCTACTCATTGGCGGTCGACGACCCGGCAAACATCTGGGCGATGGGACTGCTGTTTGTCGTCGGACTCATCGTGAGTGGCGTTGCTTTCACATCCCGCCACAGGGCGAACGAAGCGGCGCTGTTAAGAAAACAGGTGATTGTGCTGCAAGGCTATAGCCGTGACGTCGTGACGGCCGATGATGCAAGGGCGGCCGTCTCAATCACGTCTCAAGCTCTTGCAGCGCTCTTCCAGGTCCCAGCCGTTGTATTGCTTATTGCGGACGGCGAGGTGGTCTTTACGGAGGCAGCGGGCGGCGCAGAACTCCAAGAGACTGAATTGGAGGCGGTGCGATTGTCCTTGGCGACAGGAACTGCCGTCCGCAGTGGCATCTATCCGAATCCGACCTCGCGCTTTGATTTTTGGCCTGTGGACTTGGCCGGAGGCGAGAAAGCCGTCATTGGACTCGCATTCGATCCGGACGAGCGTCCTTCAGCCCCAGGTGCGCTGGTCGATATTGTCAGCAGCGTCCTGGCGATGGTGCTTGACCGTCAATCTGCTCTACAGAGACGTGATGCTTGGCGCGCGACCTGAAGCCGCGCCAACGGCCATAAAATCCGGGCTTGGCAAGCCGGGCCCAAGGCAGTAAAGAGCGCCCATCGGTGTGCTGGCTTTGTCGGCACACCTTTGCGCGTTCTGATGGAACGTGCGGCTGTCCGGCATAGTCCGGGCCGCCTCCTGTCCAAGACTGCCGGTGCGGGGTCCCCCGCTTAATCGCCAAGACCTGAAAGGGACGAGGCTGCCAGCATAGACGGGTGAGAGACGAATTTTGGGCCGCGCTCTGCGGCCGAGGATCGGTTCGAACCTTTCAATCCCACCGGGCCTGCGGGCCGCAGGTGGAGGGCAGGGCTTAACGGAAGCGCCGTTCTGCCCCTTAAGCATTCCGGGCAGGATGGTTGTCGTAACCGGTGGATCTCCAACGAGAGTTCCGCCAACCGGAGAGAGCTTGTGAATCGAGCGGAAAAAACTGAGTCCGTCGCATCACTGAAAGAGGTGTTCAGCACCTCTCAGGTGGTCGTGGTGGCTCATTATTCCGGCCTCTCGGTCACCCAGCTGCAGACCCTGCGCAAGCAGATGAAGCAGGCGGGCGCCCATGTGAAGGTCGCGAAAAACCGTCTCGCCAAGATTGCTCTTGATGGCACCGATGCTGCCTCGATCGCGCCCCTGCTGAAAGGGCCGACCCTGATCGCCTATTCGATGGCCGATCCGGTAGCAGCACCGAAGGTCGCCGCCGACTTTGCCAAGGCGAACGAACAGTTCGTCATCCTTGGCGGAGCGATGGGAAAGACCGCCCTGGACGTGAATGGCGTGAAGCAGCTCGCTTCGCTGCCTTCGCTCGACGAACTGCGTGGAAAAATCGTCGGCCTGCTTGTGGCCCCGGCGACCAAGATCGCGCAGCTCACGACCGCACCGGCCTCCAAGGTCGCGCGCGTCGTCCAGGCCTATGCCAGCAAGAATGCGGCGTGACACCGACATCAATCATCAAGGTTCGAATAGGATATCAATACCATGGCTGACTTGCAGAAAATCGTCGACGACCTGTCGTCCCTGACCGTCCTCGAGGCGGCTGACCTCGCCAAGATGCTCGAAGAGAAGTGGGGCGTTTCCGCCGCTGCTGCGGTGGCTGTTGCCGCTGCTCCGGGCGCTGGCGGCGGTGCCGCTGCGGCTGAAGAGAAGACCGAATTCACCGTCGTTCTGGCCTCGGCCGGCGACAAGAAGATCGAAGTCATTAAGGAAGTTCGCGCTCTCACGGGTCTCGGCCTGAAAGAGGCGAAGGACCTGGTTGAAGGCGCTCCGAAGACCGTCAAGGAAGGCGCCAACAAGGAAGAAGCCGACAAGATCAAGGCGACCCTCGAAAAGGTCGGCGCGAAGGTCGAGCTTAAGTAATCTATTGGTTGTATCGCGTGGCCGGGGCTTCCGGTCACGTGATACCTCCAACGGGGGTCGGTTGTACCCGGCTTTGACGAGAAAGTGCCTCGCCCGCCCGGAGTTTGCCGTTTCGCGGCAATTTCTGGCTGCGGGCACTAGACATTGAGGGGGTTGGACCCATATAGGTCTGATATCCCCCTATAGCGTCGCTTTGCGACGGCACATGCGGCGGTTTGGGCTCAAGCCCAGATCAACTAGAACGCAGGCACCCTGACGCCTGTCCTGATGGTCGCGATGATGGCGGCCTTTCGGAGAGTCGTTCCGGCTGTCTCACAACGACAGACGAGAGAAGGACGGTTATGGCGCAGACGTTTATCGGTCGGAAGCGCGTTAGAAAGTTTTTCGGAAAAATTCAGGAAGTGGCGGAAATGCCGAACCTCATCGAGGTTCAGAAGGCATCCTATGACCAATTCCTGCTGGTGACGCCCCCCGAGGGCGGCCGGCCCGACGAGGGTCTGCAGGCGGTCTTCAAGTCCGTCTTCCCGATCAAGGACTTCTCCAACACCTCGCAGCTCGACTTCGTCGGCTATGAGTTCGATCCGCCGAAGTATGACGTCGACGAGTGCCGCCAGCGCGGCATGACCTTCGCCGCGCCGCTCAAGGTGACGCTGCGCCTCATCGTGTTTGATGTCGATGAAGAGACTGGCGCCCGCTCCGTGAAAGACATCAAGGAGCAGGATGTCTACATGGGCGACATCCCGCTGATGACCAACAACGGTACGTTCATCGTGAACGGCACCGAGCGTGTCATCGTCTCGCAGATGCATCGTTCGCCCGGCGTGTTCTTCGATCACGACAAGGGCAAGACCCATTCGTCCGGCAAGCTGCTGTTCGCAGCCCGCATCATTCCTTATCGCGGTTCGTGGCTCGATATCGAGTTCGACGCGAAGGACATCGTGCATGCGCGTATCGACCGTCGCCGCAAGATCCCGGCGACGTCGCTTCTCTATGCGCTGGGCATGGACGGCGAGGAAATCCTCAAGACCTTCTACAACATCGTTCCTTACAAGCGCGCGAAAGATGGCTGGCGCGTGCCTTTCGATGCCGAGCGCATGAAGGGCTACAAGGCGATCAACGACCTCGTCGACGCAGACAGCGGCAAGGTCGTGGTCGAGGCCGGCCGCAAGATCACCGTGCGCCAGGCGCGTCAGCTCGCCGAGAAGGGCCTCAAGGCTCTGCGCATGACCGACGAGGAACTGCTCGGCAATTATATCGCCGAAGATCTCGTCAACATGAAAACCGGTGAGATCTACGCCGAAGCCGGCGAGGAAATCACCGAGAAGCTGCTTGAGACGATCAACGAGCTCGGCATCAAGGAACTGCCGATCCTCGACATCGATCATATCAATGTCGGCGCCTATATCCGCAACACCCTTGCGGTCGACAAGAACATGACGCGTGAAGACGCGCTGTTCGACATCTATCGTGTGATGCGCCCGGGCGAGCCGCCCACAGTCGAAACGGCGTCGGCAATGTTCCAGTCGCTGTTCTTCGATTCCGATCGCTACGACCTCTCGGCCGTTGGTCGCGTGAAGATGAACATGCGCCTCGATCTCGATGCGCCGGACACGATGCGCGTTCTGCGCAAGGATGACATCCTTGCGGTGGTGAAGACGTTGGTCGATCTGCGCGACGGCAAGGGCGAAATCGACGACATCGACAACCTCGGCAATCGCCGCGTGCGTTCGGTCGGTGAGTTGATGGAGAACCAGTACCGCGTCGGTCTCCTGCGCATGGAGCGCGCGATCAAGGAGCGCATGTCGTCGGTCGATATCGACCCCGTCATGCCGCAGGACCTGATCAACGCGAAGCCGGCGGCTGCCGCTGTGCGCGAGTTCTTCGGAAGCTCGCAGCTCTCGCAGTTCATGGACCAGACCAATCCGCTGTCGGAGATCACGCACAAGCGCCGTCTCTCGGCGCTTGGACCAGGCGGTCTGACCCGCGAACGCGCTGGCTTCGAAGTGCGCGACGTGCATCCGACTCACTACGGCCGTATCTGCCCGATCGAGACCCCGGAAGGTCCGAATATCGGTCTGATCAACTCGCTCGCGACCTATGCGCGCGTGAACAAGTACGGTTTCGTCGAAACGCCTTATCGCAAGGTGAAGGACGGTCGCGTCACCGACGAGGTGATCTATCTCTCGGCGATGGAAGAGGCCCGCTACACGGTCGCGCAGGCGAACGCGCCGATCGATCCAAAGGGCCGCTTCACGGAAGACATGATCGTCTGCCGTCATGCCGGCGAAGTCGCGCCTTATCCGCGTGACAAGGTCGACTTCATGGACGTGTCGCCGAAGCAGCTCGTGTCGGTGGCCGCGGCGCTGATCCCGTTCCTTGAGAACGACGACGCCAACCGCGCGCTCATGGGTTCGAACATGCAGCGCCAGGCGGTGCCGCTGGTTCGTGCCGAGGCACCGTTCGTCGGTACCGGCATGGAAGCCGTAGTGGCCCGCGATTCGGGTGCTGCGATCGCGGCCCGCCGCGCCGGTGTGATCGATCAGGTGGACGCCACCCGTATCGTTATCCGCGCGACGGAAGAGACCGACCCGACCAAGCCGGGCGTCGACATCTATCGTCTGATGAAGTTCCAGCGCTCCAACCAGAATACCTGCATCAACCAGCGTCCGCTGGTGCGTGTCGGTGACGTGGTGAAGAAGGGCGACATCATCGCTGACGGTCCGTCGACCGAACTCGGCGAGCTCGCGCTCGGCCGCAACGTGCTGGTCGCGTTCATGCCGTGGAACGGCTACAACTTCGAGGACTCGATCCTTCTGTCCGAGCGCATCGTGCGCGACGACGTCTTCACTTCGATCCACATCGAGGAATTCGAAGTGATGGCCCGTGACACCAAGCTCGGACCTGAAGAAATCACGCGCGACATTCCGAACGTGTCGGAAGAAGCGCTGAAGAACCTCGACGAGGCCGGCATCGTCTATATCGGCGCGGAAGTCCGCGCCGGCGACATCCTGTGCGGCAAGATCACGCCGAAGGGCGAAAGCCCGATGACGCCGGAAGAAAAGCTTCTGCGCGCCATCTTCGGTGAGAAGGCCTCGGACGTTCGCGACACCTCGCTCCGTGTGCCGCCAGGCGTGCAGGGCACTGTCGTGGAAGTGCGCGTGTTCAACCGTCACGGCGTTGACAAGGACGAGCGTGCGCTCGCGATCGAGCGCGAGGAAATCGAACGCCTCGCCAAGGACCGCGACGACGAACAGGCGATCCTCGACCGCAACGTGTTCGGACGTCTGGCCGAATTGCTGGATGGCCGTCAGGCTGTTGCGGGGCCGAAGGGCTTCAAGAAGGACACCAAGATCACCCGTGCGATCCTGGATGAATATCCGCGTTCGCAGTGGTGGCTGTTCGCGACCTCCAACGACAAGCTGATGGCCGAGATCGAGGCCATGCGGAAGCAGTACGACGAATCGAAGAAGCTGCTCGAGCAGCGCTTCCTCGACAAGGTCGAGAAGCTGCAGCGTGGCGACGAACTTCCGCCCGGCGTGATGAAGATGGTCAAGGTCTTCGTCGCGGTGAAGCGCAAGATCCAGCCCGGCGACAAGATGGCCGGACGTCACGGCAACAAGGGTGTCGTGTCCAAGATCGTTCCGGTCGAAGACATGCCGTTCCTTGAGGACGGGACGCACGCGGATATCGTGCTGAACCCGCTCGGCGTGCCGAGCCGCATGAACGTCGGTCAGATCCTTGAGACGCATCTTGGCTGGGCGTGTGCCGGTCTTGGCCGGCGCATCGGTCAGGCGGTCGACGCGTATTACTCCAAGCAGGATACGCGTCCGCTGAAGGATACGTTGAAGAAGGTCTATGGCGAGGACGACACCATCAAGTCGCTGGACGACAAGGGGATCGTCGAACTCGGCAGCAACCTTCGCCGCGGTGTTCCGATCGCAACGCCAGTCTTCGACGGCGCCAAGGAAAGCGACATCGAGCAGATGCTCGATATGGCGGGTCTCGACCACTCGGGGCAGATGACGCTGTTCGATGGCCGCACCGGCGATCAGTTCGATCGTAAGGTGACTGTCGGCTACATCTACATGCTGAAGCTGCACCACCTGGTGGACGACAAGATCCACGCCCGTTCGATCGGCCCATACTCGCTCGTCACCCAGCAGCCGCTGGGCGGCAAGGCGCAGTTTGGCGGACAGCGTTTCGGCGAAATGGAGGTCTGGGCGCTCGAAGCTTACGGCGCCGCCTACACGCTGCAGGAAATGCTGACCGTGAAGTCCGACGACGTCGCGGGCCGCACCAAGGTGTACGAAGCAATCGTGCGTGGCGATGACACGTTCGAAGCCGGTATCCCGGAAAGCTTCAACGTCTTGGTCAAGGAAATGCGGTCGCTCGGACTCAACGTCGACTTGCACAACTCCAAGCTCCAGCGGCCCGGCGAACTGCCGGAAGCCGCCGAGTAATTCGCGAGAGAGACGGGACGGCGAGGGCGCCGTCCCGCCTGACGACAGCGAAACGATAGACGGCCAATGGCTTCTGAATGGAGCCGGCCGAGGAGAAGACGATGAACCAAGAAATTATGAATCTGTTCAGCCCGCAGGCGCCGGCTCAGGTCTTCGACCAGATCCGTATCTCGATCGCGTCACCTGAGAAGATTCAGTCCTGGTCGTACGGCGAGATCAAGAAGCCGGAAACCATCAACTACCGGACCTTCAAGCCGGAACGTGATGGCCTGTTCTGCGCGCGCATCTTCGGCCCGATCAAGGACTACGAATGCTTGTGCGGCAAGTACAAGCGCATGAAGTACAAGGGCATCATCTGCGAGAAGTGCTCGGTCGAAGTCACGCTCTCGCGCGTGCGTCGCGAGCGCATGGGCCACATCGAACTCGCAGCGCCCGTCGCGCATATCTGGTTCCTGAAGTCGCTGCCGAGCCGCATCGGCCTTCTGCTCGACATGACGCTGAAGGATCTCGAGCGGATTCTGTACTTCGAATATTACGTCGTTCTGGAGCCGGGCCTCACCCCGCTGCAGGACCGTCAGCTGCTGTCCGAAGAGGAGTACCTCAAGGCGCAGGACGAATACGGGCAGGACAGCTTCACCGCCATGATCGGCGCGGAAGCGATCCGCGAGATGCTGAAGGCGCTCGACCTGCACAAGATGCAGGCCGATCTGCGCGCAGAAATCGGCGAGACCGACTCCGACATCAAGAAGAAGAAATTCGCCAAGCGCGTGAAGCTGATCGAGGCGTTCATCGAGTCCGGCAACAAGCCGGAATGGATGATCCTGACGCATGTCCCGGTCATTCCGCCGGATCTGCGTCCGCTCGTTCCGCTCGATGGCGGACGTTTTGCGACCTCCGACCTGAACGATCTCTATCGCCGCGTCATCAACCGCAACAACCGTCTGAAGCGGCTGATCGAACTGCGTGCGCCGGACATCATCATCCGCAACGAGAAGCGCATGCTTCAGGAAGCGGTGGATGCGCTGTTCGACAACGGTCGCCGCGGCCGCGTCATCACCGGCGCCAACAAGCGTCCGTTGAAGTCGCTCGCCGACATGCTGAAGGGCAAGCAGGGCCGGTTCCGTCAGAACCTGCTCGGCAAGCGCGTCGACTATTCGGGCCGTTCGGTGATCGTGGTCGGTCCCGAGCTGAAGCTGCACCAGTGCGGCCTGCCGAAGAAGATGGCGCTCGAGCTGTTCAAGCCGTTCATCTATTCGCGGCTTGATGCGAAGGGCCTGTCGACGACCGTGAAGCAGGCGAAGAAGCTGGTCGAGAAGGAGAAGCCCGAGGTTTGGGATATCCTCGACGAGGTCATTCGCGAGCATCCGGTGATGCTGAACCGCGCGCCGACGCTGCATCGTCTCGGCATCCAGGCGTTCGAGCCGGTGCTGATCGAGGGCAAGGCGATCCAGCTTCATCCGCTGGTCTGCGCCGCGTTCAACGCCGACTTCGACGGCGACCAGATGGCCGTGCACGTTCCGCTGTCGCTCGAAGCGCAGCTGGAAGCGCGCGTCCTGATGATGTCGACCAACAACATCCTGCATCCCGCGAACGGTCAGCCGATCATCGTGCCGTCGCAGGATATCGTGCTCGGTCTGTACTATCTCTCGCTGATGCGTGAGGGTGAGCCGGGCGAGGGCAAGGTGTTCGGCACGATCTCCGACATCGAGCATGCGCTGTCGCAGAAGGTCATCACGCTTCACTCGAAGATCAAGTATCGCTGGATCGGCACCGCTGCCGACGGCCAGTCGTTTACGAAGATCTACGACACGACGCCTGGTCGCGTTCTGCTGGGTCAGGTGCTGCCGAAGAGCGCGATCGTCACGTTCGACGTCGTCAACAAGCTGATGACCAAGCGTGAAATCTCGAACATGATCGATACCGTCTACCGTCACTGCGGTCAGAAGGACACGGTCATCTTCTGCGATCGCATCATGGCGCTCGGCTTCCATCACGCCTTCAAGGCCGGCATCTCGTTCGGCAAGGACGACATGGTCGTGCCCGCGGCCAAGTGGAAGATCGTCGACAAGACGCGCGAAGAGGCCAAGGACTTCGAACAGCAGTACAATGACGGCCTGATCACGCAGGGCGAGAAGTACAACAAGGTGGTGGACGCCTGGTCGAAATGCACCGAGGCGATCGCCGCGGAGATGATGACCGAGATCTCGACCACCAAGAAGGACGCGGCGACCGGTCGCGAGATGCAGATCAACTCGATCTACATGATGGCGCATTCCGGAGCGCGCGGCTCGCCCGCTCAGATGCGTCAGCTCGCCGGTATGCGCGGACTGATGGCCAAGCCGGCCGGCTCCATCATCGAGACGCCGATCGTCTCGAACTTCAAGGAAGGCCTGACGGTGATGGAGTACTTCAACTCCACCCACGGTGCCCGTAAGGGTCTCGCCGACACCGCCTTGAAGACGGCGAACTCCGGTTACCTGACCCGTCGTCTCGTCGACGTGGCGCAGGACTGCATCATCACCTCATTCGATTGCGGTACGGAATCCGGCATCAAGGTGCGTGCCATCATCGATGCGGGCACCGTGGTGG